>DATFRS010000324.1:0-7034 GCA_035263065.1 Rhodanobacteraceae bacterium | reverse complement strand
ATTGTCGCCCGCACGCCGCTCCGGGAAAGTGGCGCCGCTTCTTGGGGCTTCACTGGGGTAGTGCCGTGTCACGAATCCACCTGCGTCACGCCGCCGCGCTAGCGTGCGGCCTGCTTCCGTTCTCTGCGCTCGCCGACGAGCTTCTCTTCTCGAGCCCCGGCGATCTCTACGCGATCACGCGCGACAGCATCGTCGTCACCGGCGCCGCGCCGGTCGACTTCGAGCTCGCCGACGATTTCCAGGTGACCGGCGAGATCCACCGCGCCGTCGTCGCCGGCTACGACTGCTGGAACTGCGAAGGCGTCTTCGCGACCGGCGTCGTCGTGCACATCTACGCGAAGGACGCCGACGGCATGCCGGGCGAGACGCTGGATGCGTTCCGCCTCGACGCGAGCGATCCGCGCTTCATCCACGATCTCAACCAGACCGGCCACAACGGCACGGTCGACATCACGTTCCCCGAGCCGTTCGTCGCCGACGGCGCGTACTTCCTGTCGGTCCAGCTCGAATACGACCGGCCCGCGATGTGGCCGCTGTGGTCGGCGAATCACGTCGCGCCGTGGGGCTCGCCCGTGCAGATGCGCGACAACGTCGCCGGCGGCCCATGGGAGCAGCACAGCGACCTGTTCGGACCCAGCAACTTCGACTTCGGCTTCGCGCTCTACGGCATTCCGCCGGGACCGCCGCCGTCGAACACGGTCGCCGAATGCGGCGAGTGGAGCACCGAGCTCCTGCCGCTGCCGACCGATGCGACCGCGACGTCGGTCTACGCATCGAAGAGCTTCGGCGGCGAAGACAGCTGGCTCGTCGGCGGTTACGACACCGGCACGATCGGCACGATCCAGACGTTCTCGCTCGCGTACCACCGCGTCGCCGACGGCGACTGGGAGATCGTGCCGACGCCGAGCCCCGACGCCTGCACCGAGAGCGGCAATCCGAACGGCTGCGCGAAGGTCTGGTTCAACGCGATCGACGGCGTCGCCCCGGACGACGTCTGGGCGGGCGGCTGGCGCGACGGACGCACGGCGAACGGATTCTTCGGCGGCCAGATCTTCCTCGCGCACTGGAACGGCAGCGAATGGACGCAGATCGACGCGCCGGTCAGCACGGGTTCGGGCTCCGAGATCGCCGGCATCAAGGCGATCGCGCCCGACGACGTGTGGTTCGTCGGCTCGTGGATCGCGGACGAGGGCTGGCAGGCGCTTGCGATGCACTGGAACGGCTCGTCGCTCGAGCTCGTCGAGACGCCGTTCCCGGTGCCGGGCGGCACGCCGGGCTGGTCGCTCGCGACCGTCGACGGCGTCGCCGCCGACGATCTCTGGGCCGTCGGCGCCGGCAGCGACGGCGACATGTCGCTCGCGCCGTACGTGCTGCATTCGGACGGCAGCGGCTGGACCGTCACGCCCGACGTGCCGATGCCGGGCGACTGGATCGAGTTCAACGCGCTCCTCCCGCTCGCGCCGGACGACGTCTACATGGGCGGCAGCTGGTTCTCCGCCACCGACGGCTACGGTCCGCTCGTCATGCACTGGGACGGCAGCGCCTGGACGATCGCCTCGCAGGACGGCGGCGGCGGCGCGATGATCACGCTCGGCAACGGCAGCGTGCTCGCGCTCGGCAATCCGACGCTGTACTGGAACGGCACGACCTGGACCGCGCAGCCGCGCCTCCCCGACTACGACAACTACGGCTTCTCCTCGCTCGAGGCGACCGGCCCCTGCAACGCGATCGGCTCGGCGGTCGTCGACATCGTCGGCGTGCGCCGCTCGATCGCCGTCACGCTGCGACCGATCGTGTTCGGCAACGGCTTCGAGTGAGCTGAACGCAGCCTCCCCTTGCGCGGCGCTACAATCGTCGCCGCCTTGGGGAGGCGCGCGTGTCCGATCGAGAGGCCAAAGGCGCCGTCGCGCCGCCGGCACCGGGGAACACGGACCGGCTTTTCGTCGACGTCTACCAGCGCCTGAAGGCGATGGCGAGCCGCCAGCGCCTGCGCGCCGGCGGTGCGACGCTCGGCACGACGGCGCTCGTGCACGAGCTCTACGTCAAGCTCTGCGACGAGGACGGCCCCAAGTTCGCCGAGCCCGTGCAGTTCTTCAGCTACGCCGCCCGCGCGATGCGCACGATCCTGATCGATTCCGCACGGCGTCGGCTCTGCCGGCAACGCATCGGGCTCGACGGCGGCACCGGCGCGGAACAGGCCGCCGAGCGCGCCGCGGATGCCGACGCGGAGAAAGCGCTGGAGATCGACGCCGCACTCGCGAAGCTCGAACGCGACGACCCTCGCGCCGCGCGGCTCGTCGAGCTGCACTACTTCGCGGGACTCTCGCTGTCCGAGGTCGCCGACGTGCTCGGCGTCACGACGCGCACGCTCAATCGCGACTGGCGCTTCGCGCGTGCCTATCTCTACGGCTCGCTGCGCTAGCGTGTCGCTGACCGGCGCCCTCGCGCGTTCCTCTCGCCATGCAGCCGCGATCCGGCCCCGAACCCGACACCGCGGACACCGCGCGGCCGCCGAGCGGCAGCGATTTCCTCGCGCGCCTTCGCGCGTGGTTCGACGCGGCGATCGAGATCGCGCCCGATCGGCGCGGCGCGTGGATCGACGCGCACGTCGCCGACGCGGATGAGCGTTCGGCGCTGCACCGCCTCCTCGACTCCGACGGCGACGACGGTGGATTCTTCGAAACGCCGGCGAGCCAGCGCGTCGCGGGTCTCGACGCCGGCGACGATCCGATCGAGCCGGACGGACTGATCGGCACGCGCATCGGCGCGTTCCGCCTCGTGCGCCTCATCGGCAAGGGCGGCATGGCCGCGGTGTTCCTCGGCGAGCGCGAGGGCGGCGACTTCGAGCAGCGCGCGGCGGTCAAGCTGCTGCGGCGCGGCCTCTATTCCGAAGTCGAGCAGCGCCTGTTCCAGCGCGAGCGGCGCGTGCTCGCGGCGCTCGCGCATCCGAACATCGCGCACCTGATCGACGGCGGGCTCACCGGCGCCGGCATTCCGTATCTCGTCATGGAATTCGTCGACGGCGCGCCGGTCACGCGCTACGCGGCCGAGCAGGCGCTCGGCGTGCGCGAGCGCATCGCGCTGTTCCTGACGATCTGCCGCGCGGTCGAAGCCGCGCATCGCAGCCTCATCGTGCATCGCGACATCAAGCCGTCGAACATCCTCGTTGCCGCCGACGGCACGGTGAAGCTCCTCGACTTCGGCATCGCCAAGCTGATCGAGGACGACGGCGACGCGCCGACCGTCGCCGCGTTCACGCCCGAATACGCGGCGCCCGAGCAGCTCGCGGGCACGCCGGTCACGACGGCGACCGACGTCTACGCGCTCGGGCTTCTCCTGCACGAGCTCCTGCTCGGCGCGCGGCCCGGCGCATCGCCGGTGCGCCGGCCCTCGTCGCTCGCCGGCGAAGCGACACGCGCCGCGGCCGCGCCGCCGCGCGTGCTGCAGCGGGCGCTGCGCGGCGATCTCGACAACATCCTCCTCTGCGCGCTCGAGACCGAGGCGTCGCGCCGCTACGCGTCCGCCGGCGCGCTGGCCGACGACATCGCGCGCTACCTCTCGGGCCGGCCCGTCGAAGCGCATCCGCCGTCGCGCTGGTATCGCGCGCGCAAGTTCGTGCAGCGCCATCGCGGCGGCGTCGCGGTGACGGCGGCTCTCGTGCTCGGCATCCTGTCCGCGCTCGGCGTCGCGATCTGGCAGGCGAACGTCGCGCTGCGCCAGGAACAGGCCGCGCGCTACGAAGCGCAGCGCGCGAACACGGTGCGCGATTTCATGGAGCAGCTGTTCGAGCCGGTCAGCGAAGGCGTCGCCGAAGGCAGGCAGCCGGCGCTGCGCGATCTCGTCGCCGCCGGCGTCGAGCGGCTCGCCGCGACCGAGGATCTCGGCGCGGCCGAGCGCGTCGATCTCACGATGATGTTCTCGCGGCTCGAGTCGCAACTCGGCGAGCGCGAGCGCGCGCTCGAGCTCGCCGAGTCCGCCGACGATCTCGCGACGAAGACGCTCGATCCGCTGCACCCGAAGGCGATCGCGGCGCTGGAGCTCCGCGGCGAGCGCCACGTGCGCGACGGCGATCATGCCGGCGGCGAGCCGCTGCTGCGCGAAGCGAAGCGACGGCTGGACACCGCAGGGCTCGGCGGACCGACGCTGCTCGCCGTGCTCGACAATCTCGCCGTCGTCGAGATGGACCGCAACGACGAGGACACCGCGCTCGCACTGTCGCGGCAGGCGCTCGACGAACGCCGGCGCCTGTACGGCGACGACGGCAAGCAGACGGCAACGGGCTACAACAATCTCGGCTACGGCCTCACCGGCATCGGCCGCTTCGACGAAGCCGCCGAGGCATATCGGCGCGCCTACGCGATCGACATCCGCTTTCGCGATCCCGGCAGCTACGACGTGCTGACCGGCCTTTCGAACTGGGGCTGGGCCGAAGCGCGCGCCGGTCGCGCGCGCGACGGACGCACGCGCCTCGCCGAAGTCGACGAAGGTCTCGTGAAGCTCGGAGGCAAGCCGCGCGGGCTGCACGTGATCAACAGCCAGAAGCTCTGCATCCTCGACGTGCAGGTCGCCGCGCCCGACGTCGCGCAGCGCGATTGTGCGCGCATGCTGGCGCTCTCCGAGGTCGTCGCGGGCAAGGCTTCGCGAAGCCTCGCCGCGGCGCGGACGTTCGATGCGACGCGGCTCGTGTCGGCCGGCGATCTCGGCGCGGCGGTGGTGCAACTCGACGCCGCCTGGGCGAACCTCCCCGACACCGAGCAGTACGCCCGCGAGCGCAGCAATGTCCTCATGGTGCGCGCCGACATCGCGTGGCTGCGCGGCGATGCGGCGGCCGCGCGCGACGTCGCGCTCGCCGCGCGCCCGCTGGTGCAGCGCCAGAAGGATCTTCGCCTCGTCTGGGTGCGGCTCGATGCGCTGCTGCTGCTCGCGTGCACGCACGCGCCGGCGCCGGCGTGTCCGGCGACGCTGGCGCACGATGTCGACGCGGGCCTCGCCGAGTTCGCCGACGGCATCGACACGCGCCTGCTGCTGCCGCGCGTCCTGTCGGCACGCCTTCGCATCGAAGGCGGCGAGACCGCCGCCGCGAAGGCCGCGCTCGCCGCGGCGCTCGACAAGGCGAAGCCGAACCTCGACGCGGATCACCCGCTCGTCGCGACCGCGCACGTCTGGCGCGCGATCGCGCTCGCCCGCGAAGAGGCCTGTGCCGAAGCGGCCGGCGAGCGCGCGAGCGCCGACGCAGCCGCCGCGCAGGCCGCCTATCCGTGGCTCGCCGAAGCGCGCGCCGAGCTCCAGCGCACCGCGAACTGCCCGCCTTGAGCGGAGGCGACGCGATGTCGCTGTCCGTCCCACCCGTCCGTTCCCCGTCGATGGAGGCGCCACTCCGGCGCCAGGGAGAGCGGTCATGGGGACCTCGCGAATCGCCATTCTTCTCGCGCTGACGGCTTTGCCGGGGCTTGCGTCCGCCGCGACGTTCCGCGTGGGCACCGGCGCCGGCTGCACGCACGCGACGATCCAGGATGCGATCGACGCCGCCGCCGGCGATCCCGGCACGAACGACTTCATCCGCATCACGCGCAGCGCGACGTACGACGACGTCGCGCTCGACATCCACGACCAGGACGTCGTGCTCGTCGGCGGCTACGTCAACTGCCTCGACGAAGTCGGCGACGGCCAGCGCACGGTGTTGAACGGCGACGGCGACCACAGCGTCGTGCGCATCCACGGCGACGGCGACGTCGGCCTGCGCTACCTCACGCTGAGCGGCGGCCACGAGCCGCTCTTCAGCTACGGCTACGGCGGCGGCATCCAGATCTACGGCGGCCCGCACGTCGTCAACGCCGATCATCTTTTCGTGACGAACAATGAAGCCGGGCACGGCGGCGGCATCAGCCTGCGCAACGACGTCTCGGGCGATCCGAACCAGAACCGGCTCGTGCTCGGCGACGACGTCGTCATCTCGTTCAACCACGCCGAGTACACGGCGGGCGCGTACAGCCTCGTGCAGGGCGGCGGCATCTTCTGCTACGAATCGTCGGTGCAGATGACCGGCGGCGGCACCACGTCGATCCTCGCCAACACGGCCAGCTTCGACGGCGGCGGGATCGGCGCGATCGAGTGCGATCTGGAGATCGCGCCGCACGGCACGTACGGGAGCTTCAACGGCATCGTGCTCAACGAAGCCGGCCGCGACGGCGGCGGCCTGCTCGTCGAAGGCTTCAGCGGCGGCAATACGCGCTTCTACGTGACCGACGCGAACCGGCCCGTCTACGTCGCCGGCAACAGCGCCGAGCGCGAAGGCGGCGGCATCAAGATCAACACCGGCGCGACCGTCTACGCGTGGGAGCTCATCGTCGACGGCAACCGATCGCTGGCCGAGGGCGGCGGCGTGTCGATCTCGGACGGCGGCAGCGACGGCGACTCGGCGCTCTACATGCTGAGCGAAACGGACGCGCTGGATCCCGCGCCGCCGGCCGCCGTCAATTGCGCCGCGGCACTGGCCTGCAACAGCCTGTCCGGCAACATCGCGCGCGATGCATCGAACGAGCCTCAGGCGGCAGCGGCGGTGCGCGTGCGCAACGACCCGCCGTTCGGCGCGTTCGGCAACGCCAGCGCGGTGCTGCGCGGCACGCGCGTCGCCGGGAACAGCGGCCGCAATCTCGTGCGCGTCATCGAGATGCCGGATTTCGGCGACATCGGCGACGCCTACGCCTCGTTCGACAACGCCTCGATCACCGGCAACGACGTCAGCGAAGCGCTGATGCAGACCGGCGCGGCCCCGACCAACGACGACCATGATGCGCTGCACATCGAGGATTCGACGATTGCAGGCAATCTCATCGGCGGACCCGCGGCGATCGCCTCGCATCACGCGATCACGCTCAGAAGCAGCATCGTCTGGCAGCCGGGACGCCAGGTGCTCCACCTCAGCGAAGGGACGCCCGACGTGGACGCATCATCTACGTGCTTGGCAGCGATCTCGATGAAATCCCGGCGTCGCCGACGAACTTCGTCGCCGATCCGCGCTTCAGTGATCCCGA
>DATFRS010000323.1:0-7681 GCA_035263065.1 Rhodanobacteraceae bacterium | reverse complement strand
TCGACGAGCGCGAGTATTCGACGCTGCTCGAGCTCGCCGTCGCGCGCATCGGCAGGCGCGTGCCGGTGCTCGCCGGCACCGGACTTTCGGCGACGCGCAAGACGATCGCGCAGACGCAGCGTGCGAAGGCGGCCGGCGTCGACTTCGCGCTCGTCGTCGCGCCGGCGTACGTGCGCCCGACGCAGGAAGGGATGTACCGGCATTTTTCGGAAGTCGCCGAGCACGGCGGCCTGCCGGTCGTCTTGTACAACGTGCCGAGCCGTACCGCGTGCGACCTTCTGCCCGAGACCGTCGCGCGCCTCGCGTCGCACGGCAATATCGTCGGCATCAAGGAAGCGCGCGCGGAACCCGAGCGCATGCACGCGCTGCTCGCGTTGGCGAGCGAGCGTTTCCGCGTGCTGTCGGGCGACGATCCGACCGCGCTGCGCGCGATGCTTGCGGGTGCCTCGGGCGTCATCTCGGTGGCCTCGAACGTCGCGCCCGCGCAATTCGCCGCGCTGTGCGACCGCGCGCTCGCGCGCGACGCGGACGGCGCGCGCGTGCACGATGCGCGTCTCGAGCCGCTGTACGACTTCCTCGGCGTCGAGCCGAACCCGATCCCGGTCAAGTGGTGCCTCGCGCAGCTCGGCCTCGGTTCGGACGGCCTTCGGCTGCCGCTGGTGCCCCTCGGCGCGGCCCATCATGCCCGGGGCCGCGAGATCCTGGTTCGGCTGGGATTAATCGAGGCGGCACGCGCGGTGAGTTAGCATGGCGTTCCGGGCGGGCGAAGCCCCGCCGAACTCCGAGCGTGGCCGGGCGTCCAAGGGCACCCTGCTAGACTACGCGACCCCAAAAACCCCACGGGACCTGACCAACGTGAGACGGGACATCCGAGCCCTGGCGATTGCCGTGACCGCTGCGAGCCTCCTGGGCGGCTGCGGCTGGTTCGACCGCACTTTCCACAAACAGAACCAGGAATACAAAGCCAGCGTGCAGGAGCGCCCGCTGGAAGTCCCGCCCGACCTCGACAAGCCGAATACCGCGGGCGCGCTGACGATTCCGGAAGCGAATCCGAATGCACCTGCCGCGCCGGCCCCGGCGGGCGACGTGGCGGCCGCACCGGCCGGCGTGCAGACGCCGACGGCTCTTGCGGAGGCCGCGACCGCAGCGCCCGCCGAAGCCGCCTCGCCGGCGATCCTGAGCGGCGACGGCCTGCACGTCATGGACACGGTCGACAGCACCTGGAACCGCATCGGCCTCGCGATCGAGCGCTCCGGCGCCGCGACGGTCCTCGCGCGCGACGAAGCCGGCCGCACGTACGACGTGCAGACCACGGGTCAGGTCGTCGAGAAGCCCGGCTGGTTCAAGAAGGCGATCACGCTCGGCATGGCCAAGGGCAAGACGACGGCGCAGGTGCGCCTCAAGCTCCGCGTCACGGCCGAGGGCAACGGCAGCAAGGTCGCCGTCGAAGGCGCCACGGACGATGCGTCGAAGGACGCCGCACAGCAGCTCCTGGCGACGTTGAAGTCGCGCCTTTCGTAGGAGAAGCCGTTAGGTCGGGCGCTACGCGCCCTCGTTAGGGCGCGCGCCGATGGCGCGCTCGTGAGGAGTCAGCTGACGAGGCGGCGCAGCCGCCGCCCTTACGAGGGCGCGCAGCGCCCGACCTAACGCTCTAACAACGGCAATTTATCCGGCTTGCCGTCCCATTCCTTGGCGTCGGCGGGCGCGTCCTTGCGTTCGGTCAGCACGGGCCACGCCTTGGCGAGCTCGGCGTTGAGCGCGATGAAATGCTCCTGGCCGGCCGGGACGTCGTCTTCCGGGAAGATCGCGTTGGCCGGGCATTCCGGCTCGCAGAGCGTGCAGTCGATGCATTCCTCGGGATCGATCACGAGGAAGTTCGGGCCTTCATGGAAGCAGTCGACGGGGCAGACTTCGACGCAATCCGTGTATTTGCACTTGATGCAATTCTCGGTGACGACAAAAGGCATGGGCTCTAGACCGAGATCACGAAAAGCCGAACGAAGCCGGCTTCTCCTTTCGAAAAGTGCGGCCAAGGATGGCCGCGGTTGGACTCCGGGATCGCCCGATCGGCGGGCCGTTTCGACACATCCGAAGCGGCGATCAAGGACGATCGCAAAAGCAACTGGCGCTCCCTACGAGGTTCGAACTCGTGTTCTCGCCTTGAGAGGGCGATGTCCTAGACCACTAGACGAAGGGAGCGGGGCCGTTGGGAAAAACTGCGGTCGCGTAGTATAACGAAAGAAAAACGAGCGGCAATCGCGCCCTGCCGCATGAATGGAAGCTTCCGTGGAATGAGTCCCAACGCTACGCGCCCCGCACCGGCGGTTCCGATCGAGATGAGCGTCACCCCGCGGGCGGATCACTCGATCTCGCGCCGGAACATCTCCAACGGCGCCCTGCGCGTGCTCTACCGGCTCAACGAGGCCGGCTACCAGGCCTTCCTGGTCGGCGGCGCCGTGCGCGATCTGCTGCTCGGCGGGCACCCCAAGGATTTCGACGTCGCCACCAACGCGACTCCGGAAGAGGTCCGCGGCCTCTTCCGCAACTGCCGGCTGATCGGCCGGCGCTTCCGGCTCGCTCACGTCGTGTTCGGCCGCGAGATCGTCGAGGTCGCGACGTTCCGCGGCACCAGCGACGACGGTACCGGCGACAGGCACCTCGTCGACGGCCGCCTCGTGCGCGACAACGTCTACGGCACGATCGAGGAAGACGCGCTGCGGCGCGACTTCACGGTCAACGCGCTCTACTACGACATCGCCGACTTCAGCGTGCGCGATTACGTCGGCGGCATGCACGACCTCGCCGACCGCTGCCTGCGCCTGATCGGCGATCCGGACTCGCGCTATCGCGAGGATCCGGTGCGCATGCTGCGCGCCGCGCGCCTCGCGGCGAAGCTCGACTTCACGATCGCGCCGGAAACCGCCGCGCCGTTCGCGCAGCTCGGCTCGCTGCTCGCCGAAGCCCCGCCGGCACGCCTTTTCGACGAGTCGCTGAAGC
The DNA here is from genome assembly GCA_035263065.1 of Rhodanobacteraceae bacterium. GTDB lineage: Bacteria > Pseudomonadota > Gammaproteobacteria > Xanthomonadales > Rhodanobacteraceae > Dokdonella_A. The sequence continues at coordinate 4,684 of DATFRS010000323.1, read as the reverse complement.
TGTTCCTGTCGGGCTACGGCCTCGCGAGCTTCCATGCGCTGCAGACGCACGGCCTGCTGCAGCATGTCTTTCCGGCCACGGCGCGCTCGCTGAAGTCGCCGCACGCCGACCGCTTCCGCGTGCTGATCGAGCGCACGCTCGCCAGCACCGACGAGCGCGTGCGCTCGGACAAGCCCGTGACGCCCGCGTTCCTGTTCGCGGCGCTGCTGTGGGAGCCCGTGCGTGCGCTCGCCGAAGAGCTCGTCGCCGACGGCAGCGATCCCGTCTCCGCGTGGGCGGTCGCGAGCGAGCGCATCATGGCCGAGCAGGCCGGACGCGTAGCGATCCCGCGCCGCTTCACCGGCAGCATCGAGGAAATCTGGCTGCTGCAGCCGCGCTTCGAGCAGCGCGTGAAGAAGCGCGTGTTCCGCCTGCTCGCGCACCCGCGCTTTCGCGCGGCGTACGATTTCCTCCTGCTGCGCAGCTCCGAGTCGCCCGCGCTCACCGAGCTCGCCCAGTGGTGGACCGACGCGCAGCAGGTCGATCACGCGACGCTTTCGCAGCAGTTCGCGCCGCAGCCGCCGCTCGCGCCGGACGGCACCGTCGTCGAGCCCGACGGCGCGGCGAAACGCAAGCGTCCACGCCGCCGCCGTCGCCGCAAGGCCAAGCCCGAAGGCGTCGCACCGGCCGAGTGACGCGCGTGGACGAGCAGATCGCGCACATCGGTCTCGGCAGCAATCTCGACGATCCGGAACGGCAGGTACGTCGCGCGATCGATGCGCTCGCGACGCTGCCCGCGTCGCGCCTCCTGCGCGCCTCGCGCCTCTATCGGACCGCACCGTGGGGCCGCGCCGATCAGCCCGCGTTTGTCAACGCAGCGGCCAAGATCGCCACGCGCCTTTCGCCGCGCGAGCTCCTCGCTGCGCTGCTCGCGATCGAGCGCGCTCACGGCCGCCATCGCGACGGCACGCGCTGGGGACCGCGCGTGCTCGATCTCGACATCCTGTTGTTCGGAACTGAGCGCATCGACGAGCCGGGCCTCGCGATTCCGCATCCGCATCTCGTCGAGCGCGCGTTCGTGCTGCTGCCGCTCGCCGACCTCGACGCCGATCTCGACGTGCCGGGACAGGGCCGCGTGCGCGACCTCCTCGCGCGCGCGGACACGCAAGGCTGCGTGCCGCTCGACGCGCGTTGAGCCGCACGGAATAATCCGCCTTTCCCGCGGAGCGACCCATGCAACCGGAATCGAACGCAGGCCCGCCGGTCACCGTGCCCGAGCTTCGCGAGCTGAAGCGCCGCGGCGACAGGATCGTCGTCGTCACGGCCTACGACGCGAGCTTCGCGGCGGCGGCCGATGCGGCCGGCATCGACATCGTGCTCGTCGGCGATTCGCTCGGCATGGTCGTGCAGGGCCACGCGAGCACGCTGCCGGTGACCGTCGACCAGATGGTCTACCACACGGCCGCTGCCGCGCGCGGCGTGCGTCGCGCGCTGCTGGTCGCCGACATGCCGTTCCTTGCCGCGCGCGATGCGTCGACCGCGCTCGCGACCGCGCGCCGCCTGATGGGCGAGGGCGGCGCCGCGATGGTCAAGGTCGAAGGATCGGGCTGGGCGTCCGAGGTCATCCATGCGCTCGCCGAGCGCGACGTGCCGGTGTGCGCGCACCTCGGCCTCACGCCGCAGTCGGTGCACAAGCTCGGCGGCTATCGCGTGCAAGGCCGCGAGGAGGCGGCCGCGGCGCATCTTCGCAACGCGGCGCGCGAAGTGCAGGACGCGGGTGCCGATCTCCTCGTGCTCGAATGCGTGCCGTCGGGCCTCGCCGCGGAAATCACGCGAAGCCTCGAGATCCCGACGATCGGCATCGGCGCCGGCGTCGACTGCGACGGCCAGGTGCTCGTGATGTACGACCTCATCGGCCTTTCGCGCGGGCGGCGTCCGCGCTTCGTCAAGAATTTCCTCGCCGGCCACGATTCGATCGACGGCGCGCTCGCCGCGTATGCGCGCGCCGTGCGTGCTCGCGAATTTCCCGACGCCGAGCACAGCTACTGAGATGACGCTGCCGATCTTCGCGCGCGCAAGCGAGCTCGACGCGCATCTCGCCGCGTGGCGTCGCGGCGGCCAGCGCATCGCGCTGGTGCCGACGATGGGCAATCTGCACGCGGGCCACTACTCGCTGGTCACGATCGCGCGCAAGCACGCCGACGTCATCGTCGCCAGCGTGTTCGTCAACCCGACGCAGTTCGGCCCGAACGAGGATTTCGCGCGCTATCCGCGCACGCCCGATGCCGATGCGGCCGGGCTCGCTGCGAGCGGTTGCGATGCGCTGTTCATGCCGGGCGTCGAGGAGATGTATCCCTACGGGCCCGCGAACACCGTGCGCGTCAGCGTGCCCGGCTTCGACATGCTCGAAGGCGCGATGCGGCCGGGACATTTCGACGGCGTCGCGACGGTCGTGTCGAAACTCTTCAATCTCGTGCGGCCCGACGTCGCCGTGTTCGGTCGCAAGGACTATCAGCAGCTGCTCGTGATCAAGCGGCTGGCGCGCGACCTCGCGTATCCGATCGAGATCGTCGATGCGCCGACGCTGCGCGAAGCGAGCGGCCTCGCGATGAGTTCGCGCAACCAGTATCTGGACGAAGCGCAGCGTGCGCGTGCCGGCGTCATCTACGCGACCCTGCAGCGCATGCGCGAATCCGTGCGGGCGGGGCAGCCGATCGGCGAGATCGAGGCGAAAGCGGATGGTGACTTGCGCGCGGCGGGCTTTGTGCCGGACTACGCGGCGATCCGCCGCGCCGACGACCTGCGGGAGCCCGTTCAGGACGGCCGGGAGGCCCTGATCGGGCTCGTCGCGGCGCGGCTCGGGACGACCCGGCTCATCGACAATCTTTTACTCGCCGAGTAGCGTTTTCCACGCGGCTTGTGGTATTCTCCCAACCGCCGCTGGGATTTTTGCAACGCCTTTGTTGCCCCGGCGGCAAGCAGGGCGCATTGTAAGGTAATCGTCACTCCGATTGAGAGCCCTCGCGCGGACACGCTGCGAGGGTTTTTTTTCGTCCACGCTCTTGAAACTCAAGAGCTTGCTGGCATATTGCCGCGACGCAACATGACGCGGCGCTTCGGCTATAATGCGGTTGTTGCGTCGAAACAACAGCTCTGCCCGGAGTTTTCCATGCAGCTCAACATGCTCAAGGCGAAGATCCACCGTGCGACCGTGACCCACGCGGAGCTGCACTACGAAGGATCCTGCGCGATCGACGGCAACCTGCTCGACATCTCCGGCATCCGCGAGTACGAGCAGATCCACATCTACAACGTCAACAACGGCGAGCGTTTCTCGACGTACGCGATCCGCGCCGACGAAGGCTCGGGCATCATCTCGATCAACGGCGCCGCCGCGCATCGCGCGCAGCCGGGCGACATCATCATCATCGCCGCGTACGGCGTGTACGACGACGCCGAGGCCGTCGAGCACAAGCCGCAGCTCGTCTACGTCGACCGCCACAACAAGCTCACGCACACGAACCGCACGATTCCGAAGCAGGCGGCGTGACCGCGTAAGATGTCGGCTCCGAAGACGACGGAGCGTGCATTGCAGGATAGAGAGCTCACGCGCCTCGCGACCGAAGCCGCGCGCTTGCGCACGCGTCACCTGCGCGAACTCATTGCGGAGCCCGGTCGCTTCGAGCGCTACTCGCATCGCGTCGGTCCGCTCCTGGTCGACTTCTCGCGCCAGAAGCTCGACGACGCTGCGCTGACGGCGCTCGGCGAGATCGTCGAGGCGTCGCGCTGGACCGAAGCGCGCGACGCGATGTTCCGCGGCGATGCGATCAACACGTCCGAGAACCGTCCCGTCCTGCACACCGCGCTCCGCGCGAGCGAATCGCGCCTGCCGCTGCTCGCGCCGCGCCACGTGCTCGCCGAGATCGCCGCGACGCACGAGCGCATGGCCGCGCTCGTCGAAGCCGTGCACGGCGGTCGCGCCGGCGACTTCGACCTCGCCGGCGGCATCACCGACGTCGTCAACCTCGGCATCGGCGGCTCGGATCTCGGGCCGCGTCTCGCCGTCGAAGCGCTGCGCGACGCCGGCGCCGGCAAGGTGCGCTGCCATTTCCTGCCGAACGTCGACGGCCATCGCACGGCCGCATTGATGCGCGAGCTCGATCCGAAGAAGACGCTCGTGCTGCTCGTCTCGAAGAGCTTCACGACGCAGGAGACGCTGCTCAACGGCCAGGTGCTGCGCGAGTGGCTCGCGGCGGCTTACGACGGCAACCAGCACGCCGCCGATCGGCATCTCGTCGCGGTCAGCGCGAACGTCGAAGCGGCGCGCGCGTTCGGCATTCCGGCGGCGCGCGTGCTGCCGATGTGGGATTTCGTCGGCGGGCGCTATTCGGTGTGGTCCGCGGTCGGGCTCGTCGTCGCGCTCGCGATCGGCATGCCGGGATTCCGCGCGTTCCTGCGCGGCGCGGCTGCGATCGACGATCATTTCCGAACGGCACCTTGGCGCGAGAATCTGCCGGTGCTGCTCGCGCTCGCGGGCATCTGGAACCGCAATGCGCTCGGTCCCGCGAGCGAATGCGTGGTGCCGTATCACGATTATCTCGCCGAGCTGCCGTCGTTCCTGCAGCAGCTCGAGATGGAAAGCCTCGGCAAGCAAGTCACGCCCGAAGGCACGCGCGTCGCGCAGCGGACGGTGCCCGTAATCTGG
>DATFRS010000322.1:0-5178 GCA_035263065.1 Rhodanobacteraceae bacterium | reverse complement strand
GTGTTCACGAGCACTGTGCGCGGCGTCCGAGTCATGCGTCGCTTCGCTCGCGGCCGAGCCGCAGCTGCACCACAGTGACCAGGAACATCAATATGAATAGCAGGAACGCGACCGCCGAGGCGCGTCCGAGGCTCCACCACTTGAAGCCTTCGTCGTACATGAAATAGAGCACGCTGACCGTGCTCTGCAGCGGATTGCCCTGCGTCATGACGTAGGGTTCTGCGAAGAGCTGGAAATAACCCGACACCGTGATGATCGCGACGAGCAGCAGCGCCGGCCGCAGCATCGGCAGCGTGATGTGGCGAAGCCGCTGCCAGAGCGACGCGCCGTCGATGTGCGCCGCTTCGTAGAGATCGCGCGGAATGCCCTGCAGCGCCGCGAGCAGGATGATCATGTTGTAGCCGAAGTTCTTCCAGACCGCGAACAGGATGATCGCCGGCATCGACCAGTGCGGATCGCCGAGCCAGTCGATCGGCGCGATGCCGAATTTGGCGAGCGCGAAATTGATGAGGCCGTAACGCGTATGGAACAGGTAGCGCCAGATCACGGCGACCGCGACGACGGTCGTCACGACCGGCGCGAAGAGCGCGGTGCGGAAGAAATCCTTGAAGCGCGCGAGCTTCGAATCGAGCAGGAGCGCCGCGCCGAGCGACACCGCGATCGACAGCGGCACGCCGGCGAGGACGAAATAGAACGTGTTGCCGAGCGACTTCCAGAACAGCGGCGTCCTCAGGATGTCGATGTAGTTGCCGAGCCAGACGACGCGCAGGTTGCGAAGGTCGGCGAGCGCGTAGAGATCGAAGTCGGTCAGGCTGAGCGCGAACGCCGCGACGACGGGCACGAGGAAGAATGCGCCGATGACGACGAGCGCCGGCGCGACGAACGTCCAGGCGGCGCGGCGTTCGTTCACGGCGTCCCGGCCCGCGCCAGCATCCAGCGGCGCTTTTCGAGGATCGCGTCGGCGCGCGCGTCGAGATCGCGCAGGACCTTGTCGGCCGATTCGCCGCCGCGGATCGCGCGCTCGGACGCGAGCCGCATCTGCTGCGCGATGCGCTCCCACTCGGGCACCTTCGGCGTCGGCTTGACGCGCTCGAGCTGGTCGCGGAACGCCTTCGAGGGCTCGTCGTTGGCGAGCTCGGGATCGTTCCACGTGCTGCGCCGCGGCGGGAGATCGCCGCAGAGCGCGTGGAAACGCACCTGCTGCGCGGGCTGCGAGAGGAACTCGATGAGCTGCCAGACCTCGCGCTTGTGCTTCGAGCCCTCGAACATCACGAGGCTGCTGCCGCCGCCGATGGCCGCGCCCGGGCCGTGCGGACCCGGCAGCGGCGCGGTCGCCCATTTGTCCTGCATTTCCGGCGGAAGGCGGCGGCGGAACTCGCCGACGTTCCAGGGCCCCGTGATGTAGAACGTGTAGAAGCCTTTGGCGAACTCGTCCCAGACGTTCGAGATTTCCTGGTTGCTCATCGGCGGCGCCCAGTCGCGGCGGAACATCTCGACGTAGAAGTCGAGCGCGCGGCGGAAGCCGGGGCTCTCAAAATTGCCGCGCGTGTCGTCGTCGCGCAGCAGCGGATCGGGTTCCTGCACGGCGAGGTTGAGCAGCGGCTCGAACTCGTTGAGCGGCAGGAAGATCGCGTAGTTGCCGGTGCCGGCGTTCGCCTTCACGGCGGCGAGCGCGCGCTTCCATTCGTCCCAGTCGCGCGGCGGCTCGGGAAAACCCGCGCGTGCGAGCAGGTCCTTGCGATAGAAAAGGAGCCGCGTATCGATGTACCACGGCACGCCGTAGAGCTTGCCGCCGATGACGTTGGTGTCCCAGATGCCGGCGAAGTAGTCGTCCTTCGGCACCGCGTTCGAAGCGTCGACGTACGGTTGCAGCGGCTCGATCGCGCCGAGCGTCGCGAGCTCCGGAATCCACGTGTTGCCGAGCTGGCCGATGTCGGGCAGCGCGTCGCCGGCGAACGCGGTGAGGAGCTTCTCGTGCGCGGCCGTCAGCGGCAGCTGCTGCACGACGACGCGGATGCCGGGATGCTGCCGCTCGAAATCCTCGAGCAGCTCGCCGACGACCTCGCCTTCGCGGCCGATCGTCCAGAAGCGGAGCACGGTGACGTCGCTCGCGTCGCGATGGCAGGCGACGGCGGCGAGCGCCGCGCAGCAGGCGAGCGCGCATCGCTGCACGAGGCGCGCGACGCGCATCACGGCCCGCCGGGTGCGGTCGTGTCGCTGCCGGAGATCGTCGGCTCGAGCCAGCCGCCGGTGAAGCCCGCGCGCTGCAGGCCGCGGCGGATGTACGGATTCTTGCGCATGACCTTCCAGACGAAATCGTCGCGGTAGTTCTCGATCATCGCGATGATAGGTCCCTGGTCGATGCCGATGTAGTCGCTGGCGACCCAGCCGAAGCCCGGGATCAGATGTCCGGTCTTGAGCGGGATGTCGTAGGTGAAGCTCGGGTTGAACGCGTCGAGGAAGCCGTACGTCGAATAGATCTGCGCGCCGAACTGATCGTGCATCTCCTCGACGGCCGGAATTACGATCTCGGGCGCGAACGGCAGCGAAGCGGCCGCGGCGGTCGGCGCGATCGTGCCGTCGTCGAACGCATCGGCGATGCCGGCGCCACGCGCTGAGTAGTGGCGGAACGTGCGTGTCTTGCCGAGGTAGTCCTGCGACGTGCCGGCGGGGCCGTCGCTCGCGGTGAGGCCCCAGACGTTCTCGCCGTAGAGCTTCCAGCCCATCGGGTTCGCGATCGCGTACGCGCGTTGCGCGTAGGTCGCGCGGCGGCTGTTCTCGAAATAATCGAAGCCGCGCTCGCGCATGTACGCGTCCTGGATGCCGCGGAAATCGATCCAGACGTGAGAATACTGATGCCCCAGCGACGGCCCGAAGCTGAGGTATTCCTGCTCCTGGAAAGTGCCCCACGCGCGCTCGTAGCTCTTCGTCCATGCGGTCCACGCATCCGTGCCGATGCCTTGCGTCGGCGAGCCGAGCGCGAGCACGTAGATCAGCATGCCTTCGTTGTAGCCCTGCCAGTCGTAGTGGATGTAGCCCTGCTTGGGCATCCAGCCCATCGAGATTAGCGGCGCGCGCACCTGCATCCACGGCCATTCGACGCGCCGGTAGATCGTGTCGGCGAGGCGGCGGATCTCGGCTTCGTCGCCAGTGTCGGCGTCGAAGTACGACTGCGCGAAGAGGATGCCGCCGAGCAGCAGCGCGGTGTCGACCGACGAGAGCTCGACCCAGTCGGCGTAGCGCGCGCCCGTCGTGAGGTCGAGGAAGTGGTAGAAGAAGCCGTGATAGCCCGCCATGCCTTCGTTGCGCGCGCCCTGCGGCGCGCCTTCGAGGAAGCGCAGCGTCACCAGCGTGCGCTCGACGGCCTGCTCGCGCGTGATGTAGCCGCGCTCGACGCCGATGCCGTAGGCGGTGAGGCCGAAGCCGATCGCGGCGATGCTCGAGAACGGCTCGGTGTAGGGGTAGCGGTCGGGGATCATTCCCGTCTCGGGATCGGCCGTCTCCCAGAAGTAGTTGAACGTGCGTTGCTCGAGATCGTCGAACAGCGGCGTCAGCGGCGGGCGCAGCAGCGGCGTGACCGGCGCGCGCGGCGGCTCGGGTTCGTGCTGGCTGCAGGCGCCGCCGAGGAGCACGGCGGCGAGCGCGAAGAGGCAGGCGAGTTGTGAGAAACGACGGCGAAGCAGCACTGTTGAGTCGAGGGTCTTTCTGAGCTGAGCGGCAGGCCGGTCCATCCGGACCTGCATGTTAGCGGGATGCCGGCATGCCGGTGTCGATGGCGGATGACGATTCGAAAGGCTGCCCGGCCGGAAGTTCCAGCCGGGCAGCACGGATCGCATCAGAAGCGCACGCCCATCGTGATCTTCAGCGTGCGCGGCACCGTGTACATGTTGCCATTCGTGGTCGGCGTCACGACCGGATTGAACACGCCGTTCGAGCCCCAGTTGGTGTCGAAGTCGGAGTAGTTCTTGAAGTTGAACGCGTTGAGGAGGTCCAGACGCAGATACATCATCACGCCGGCCGTGAGATCGAAGTCCTTGTTCGCCGCGAAGTCGACCTCGCGCACGCCGTAGATCTTGCCGCCGGCAATGAAGCGGCCGGTCCCCGGCGTGTCGGCGGTCGCCGGAATGCAATGGAACGCGGCGCCGTAGCAGGCGATGTCCGAGCGTGGGATCGGCGTCGCCAGGATCAGCTTGGTCGAGTACGTCATGCCCCACGGGCCGTCGATGATGCCGGTCGCGACGAGGCGATGCTTGGAGACGGCGTTCGAGGTCAGGAACGGATAGTCGGTGATGTCGGGCTCGTCGAGCGCGTAATGCTCGCCGGATTTGCGGTTCTCCTCGGCGTCGGTGTACGTGTATGCGATCGTCACGCCCCAGCCGGATTCGCGCGTGTAGGGCTTCTCGGCCGAGAACAGCACCGAGTTCGATTTCGTCTCGATGCCGTTCTTGCCGAGGATCAGCGCACCGAAGCCCGGGATCGGGAAGCCCCACGGCTGGAAGTAGTCGCCGTTGGTGCCGTCGCCGAAGAAAGCGCCGTTCGGCCGGCGGTTGCCGAGGATGAACGCGAAGCCGTCCTTGCTCTCGATGCGCGAAATCGCGACGCTCGTCGACCAGTCGCCGACCTGGTTGCGCATGCCGATGCTGGCCTGGTCGGAGTAGGGCACCTTGAGGTTGTTGTTGAGCATGTCGATCTCGCGCCCGCCGCCGCTCTGCGAAACGAGCGAGCGCAGCACGTCGATGTTGTAGAACGACGGATCCCAGTTGACGCAGTTCGACTGCGTCGTGTCGCACGGCTGGCCGTTCGGCGAGTTGAAGAACACCGTGTACGACGGGAAGGTCGCCTTCGATTCCTCGAGCTGCAGGTAGTCGAAGCTGTCGCGGTCGTAGGAACGGCCGATGCCGCCGAAGAACACGTGCTGCTGGTCGCCGTTCATGTCGTACGAGAAGCCGAGGCGCGGCTGCCACTCGTCCTTGTACGCGTCGCGGTTGTTGCCGGTGGAGATGTAGTCGTTGATGTTGACGCCGCCGAGGGCGAGGGTCTGCGCATAGGTCTGGCCGGCGGGCGCGTTCGGGTCCTGGCCGTTGATCGCCGCGACGACGTCGGCCGGCGTCTGGTAGTTCAGGAAGGACGGCGTTCTCTCGTAATCCCAGCGCACGCCGAGATTCAGCGTCAGCTTGT
>DATFRS010000321.1:0-20326 GCA_035263065.1 Rhodanobacteraceae bacterium | reverse complement strand
CGGATACCAGTCTGTTCCGCGACCGTCCGGCGTCAGGTCCAGCACGTTCCACAGCGGCATAAGGTCCGGTGCCGTGGTTGGATCCTCGCCGGGGTCGGCCGGCACGCTTCCGGTCTCGCTGCCCCAGAAGTGCCGAATGGTCCCGTCTTTGCGGGTGAAAACATTGATGGCGGCGGTGTCGGTGCCGTCGTTCATGACCGCGTGGTAGTCCTGACTGAACTTGCCGTTTGCGTCGGTATAGAGGGGCAGATTCTTCCAGCCGCGCTCGACCTTGAAGGCGACCTGCCGCTCGATCGGCGAAAGCCCGACCACGGCCAGGCCGACGCGTTGGCGGATGTGATCGGCATTGCCGTCCAAAGCACTCAGGAGCGCGGTGCACATCGGGCAGGGGCGGGCGCGCTTGGGGCCGTACATCCAGTTGTAGACAAATAGCGTGTCCTTGTCCCCGAACAGGTCCGCGAATCCAACCGGATTGGCGCCCTGGACGCTGCTGGCCTCGCCGAGGAATTGGTAGTCGCCCTTCACCTCGCCGCCCGCAGGCAGCGCGCGGCGCAGCGCGGCGACGCGTGCCACGTGGCGACGCAACTCGATCTCCTCGATCAGCAGGTCCTTGCGCGCCTTGCGATACTCGGCGCTTTCGTTCGGCTGATGTGCGTCGCTCTTGCGGACCAGTGCTTCTGCGGGTTGTAGGGCGGAATGATCGGCCATGGCCTTATCTCCTGGATCAAACCCCCTTCGTGCTTCCAACTGGAACGGATCTCATCCTTTGAGCCGATTTCTGAACCGGCTCGTTGTCTGGAGCTTCTTCCAGCTCACCCTAACGCGAACTGAAAGCCGCATGAGTTGAAAATCTCGTAAGAGTGCCGGCCACCCATGCGACCGCGTAACCATACTCAACGGGCCAGCCGTCATAACCGATGTCGTCACTCCATCGAATGGATCTGATGTCTCAGGCGCAGGAAGAAGCCTATTCTTGGACCTAAATGCCGTCGGAAATGGAACCTACGGGTACCCATTGTCGAGCACAAATTGCTACTACCATGTGCAGGGGAAGCGAACTCCACCGCGAATCTGACTGGCGGCACTTCGCTCGCTGGTACGACATGTTTCTGAGGCGGGCCCCGAGTGGCCTAGCCCGCCGTTCTTGCACGAACGCCGTCTTGGTGCCGAAGGTGGGAATCGAACCCACACTGTGTTGCCACAACTGGATTTTGAGTCCAGCGCGTCTACCAATTCCGCCACTTCGGCTCGTGCGGGTCGGCCGCGCGTGAGGCGCGGCCGGGAAGGGTGCAAAGTATAAGTCAGCGGCGACTAGTGCGTCCGGTCCAGCGAAAGCTGCCGCCGGTCGCGCATGTACCAGCCGCCGCCGGCGGGCTGGAACACCGAGCAGGCGGTCATCGCGCCGCGGTAGATGTGCAGCGACACGGCGGTCGCGTCCTCGCTCGGATTCAGGATCGTGTGGTACTCGTGCGGCGGGATCAGGCTGCCGGCGCTGCCGGGGCCCGCGTTCATCGTGCCGCGCGGCTCGAAGCGGTAGCGGCCGTCGCGCTGCTCGACGAGCTCGTACGGCGTGATCTCGAGCGTGCCGGCCCAGACGCCTTCGACGCACCACATGCCTTCGTGGTCGTGGATCGGCGTGCCCTGGCCCGGTCCCCAGGTCATCGCGACGACGCTGTAGCCGAGATCCTCGCTGCGATAGAGCTCGCGGCGCGCGTAGTGATCGCTCGCGCGCTCGAAGACGCACTCGGGCAGCGCGACGTCGGCGTCGCGCATCAGGCAGCAGAGCGACTTGCGCAAGGCTTCGGTGATCGCGGTCTGTTCGCGCTGGGCGACGGCGGCATCCAGCGCGTCGACGAGGCGTCGGCAACCGGGGAAATCGACCGTCAGCATGATTCGGGACTCGCGTGTGTCGGATGGGAGAATGCTACGGCGATCCGCGGCATATAACCGCGAGCCATGTCCATATAACGCCGCCGGCGGGAGATTTTACAGGCTGGCCAGGAGCCGCGCGATGGGCTCGCCGAACCGGTGGATGTCGACGAGGAACGAATCGTGGCCCTGCGGGCTGTCGAGGGCGACGAAATCGACCCTTGCGCCGCCGGCCTCGAGCCCGTCGGCGATCTGCTGCTGCTGGGGCAGCGGGAACAGGATGTCCGTGGTGACGCCGATCACGAGCGCGCGCTCGACGCGGATGCCGGCGAGCGCCGCCGCGACGTCGCCGCCGGCGTGCTCGCCGACGTCGAACCAGTCGCTGGCGCGCGAGAGGTAGAGGTAGCTGTTCGGATCGAAGCTCCGGACGAAGCGCCGCGCGTGGCCGGCGAGGTAGGACTCGATCTGGAACTCGACGGCAAAGGGCTCTTCGGGCCGCTCGTCGGCCTCGAGACGGATGCGCGCGAAGCGGCCGACCCATTCCATCGCCGACCGGTAGGTGATGACGCCGAGCTTGCGCGCGATCGACATGCCGGCTTCGGGATAGTGCTCGTCGTCGTAGTGGCCTTGCCGCCAAGCCGGATCGAGGCGGATCGCCTCGCGCTGCAGCGAGCGGATCGCGATCGCGAACGGCTGTGCCTGCGGCGCCGTCGAGATGCTGACGTGCGCTCGCACCGAGCCCGGATGCTGCACGAGATAACCGAGCCCGCTCATGCCGCCCATCGAATTGCCGAGGAGGCACGCGAGCCTGTCGATACCGAGGCCGCGCACGAGCTCGAAGCTCGCGTTGGCGACGTCCTCGAGCGTGAGGTCGGGGAATTCGAGGCGATACGGCTCGCCCGTGTGCGGGTTCGTCGACGCGGGCCCGGTCGATCCCTTGCACGAGCCGAGCGTGTTCGCGCAGATCACGTACCAGCGGTTCGTGTCGATGTACTTGCCGGGGCCGATCATCTCCTCCCACCAGCCGGGCGAGGGATCGTCGGCGTTCGACGCGGCATGCGCGCTCGGCGAAAGGCCGGTCAGGATGAAGATCGCGTTGTCGCGCGCCGGCGCGAGCGTGCCCCACGTTTCGTACGCGAGCGTCGCGCCAAGCAGCGCGCCGCCGCGACGCATCGGAAACGGCGAGGGCAGGTCGAAGTAGCGGCGGGCGTCGGGCATGTCGGCGCGGGCGGCGAGCGGAAGTGGGAATGTAGCGAGGGCGCGGCGCGGAGCCAAGCCGCGGCCCACGTTCGCCGTCGTCCCCGGCGAAAGCCGGGACCCATTTTGGTTTTGGCCCGAAAGAGCCAATGGATTCCGGCTTTCGCCGGAATGACGAAGTGGATGGCCAATGCGGTAATGTGGTCCCGGGAGGAAGGGAATGACCAGCATCTACCAGCTGAAACCGCGGTTTCAGGCGTTGTTGCGCCCGTTGGTGCGTGCGCTGGCGAGGGCGGGCGTGACGGCGAATCAGGTGACGATCGCCGCCGTGCTGCTGGCCGTGGCGGTATTCCCGGTGCTCGCGCTGATCGAGGATCGCCGCGCGCTGCTCGTGCTGCCCGTGGTCCTGTTCGTGCGCATGGCGCTCAATGCGATCGACGGCATGCTGGCGCGCGAGCACGGCCAGGCCTCGAAGCTCGGCGCGCTCTTGAACGAGCTCGGTGACGTCGTCGGCGACGCCTTGATGTACCTGCCGCTGATGGTCCGGCCCGAGTTCAACGCGCTGGACGTGCTGCTCGTCGTCTTCCTCGGATTTCTCGCCGAGATGGCCGGCGTCGCCGCCATCGGCATCGGCGCGAGCCGCCGCTACGACGGTCCCTTCGGCAAGAGCGATCGCGCGTTCGCGTTCGGCGCGCTCGCGCTCGCGTTCGGACTCGGCGTACCGCCCGGCGCGTGGCTGCACTACGTGTTCGTCGTCCTGTACGCGCTCTCGGGCGTGACTATCCTCAACCGCATCCTGCGCGCGCTCGAGGAAGCCAGGGCGCGGGAGGGCCGCGTGTGAACCTGCATCTGTGGATTCCGCCGGCCGTGCTGTGGACGCTCGGCGCGATCGTCGCGCTGCTCGTCGTCGCGACGGTCGTCGTCGCGCTGATGCGCCGCGGCGATGCGGGCAGGCACGTCGAGCTCGCCGCGCGCGTGAACTCGTGGTGGACGCTGGTGTTCGTGTTCGCCGTCGCGATCGCGTTCCGGCGCAGCGTCGCGATCGGCTTCTTCGCGATCCTGTCGTTCCTCGCGCTCAAGGAATACCTGTCGCTGGTCCCGACGCGCCGCGCCGATCGCCGCGTGCTGTTCTTCGTCTACCTCTGCGTGCCGGTGCAATACATCTGGATCGGGATGCACTGGTACAACCTCTTCCTGATCTTCATTCCGGTGTGGGCGTTCCTCGGCATCGCGACACTGATGGTGCTGCGCGGCGACACGAAGGATTTCCTGCGCGCCGCCGGCACGATCCAGTGGGGCCTGATGACGATGGTGTTCGGGCTCAGCCACCTCGCGTACCTGCTCGTGTTGCCGGACGGCAAGACGGTGCCGGCGCACGGCGCGGCGCTGCTGCTGTTCGTCGTGCTCCTGACCGAGCTCAACGACGTCGCGCAGTACCTCTGGGGCAAGTCGCTCGGCCGGCGCAAGGTCATCGAGAGCGTGAGCCCGAAGAAGACCGTCGAAGGGCTCGTCGGCGGTGCGCTGACGACGACGCTGCTCGCGTTCCTGCTAGCGCCCTGGCTGACGCCGCTGACGCGCGGCGACAGCATCGCGGTCGGCCTCATGATCGGCTTCGGCGGATTCCTCGGCGACGTGACGATCTCGGCCGTGAAGCGCGACATCGGCGTCAAGGACACGGGCTCGATGATTCCCGGGCACGGCGGCATCCTCGATCGCATCGACAGCCTGCTGTTCACGGGGCCGCTGTTCTTTCACTTCATGGCGTTTTTCTATTTCTGATGGTGCGCTCCGCCCACACCCTCGTCATTCCGGCGAAAGCCGGAATCCATTTTGATTTCCGTACACCAGAGCAAGATGGGTTCCGGCTTTCGCCGGAACGACGGTAGAACGCATGGGCTACCTCCTGCGCCTCTTCTTCTACGGCGTGCTCGTCCGCACCGTCGTGCTGTTCGTACTCGGCCTCAACGTGCGCCATCGCGAGCGCCTGCCGACGAAAGGCCCCGCGATCATCGCCGCGAACCACAACAGCCACCTCGACGCGATGGCGATGATCAGCCTCCTGCCTTTGCGCCTGCTGCCGCGCGTGCGGCCGGTCGCCGCGGCGGATTACTTCCTCAAGAACAGGCTGCTCGCGTGGTTTGCGCTCAACGTCGTCGGCATCGTGCCGCTCAACCGCACGCGGAGCGACCCGCGCGAGGACCTACTCGCACCGATCGCCGCGGCGCTCGAACGCGGCGAGATCCTGATCTTCTTTCCCGAAGGCTCGCGCGGCGAGCCCGAGCAGCTCGCGGAGTTCAAGACCGGGCTCGCGCGCATCGCGGAGCGGCGGCCCGATGTCGACGTGATCCCGGTGTTCACGCACGGCCTCGGCAAGGCGCTGCCGAGAGGCGAGTGGATCATCGTGCCGTTCTTCGTCGACATCTTCGTCGGCGAGCCGGTGCGCTTCGAAGGCGACCGCACGCAGTACATGCAGCGTTACCGCGAGGCAATGACCGCACTCGCGCAGGAAGAAAAACACAGCGATTGGCTCTGACCCGCTTTTCCCCTCTCCCGCTTGCGGGAGAGGGCGGGGTGAGGGCAAGCCGCGTTACGGCACGACCTGATCGATCGTCAGCGCGATCGGCTCCGCACGAGTCGAGGCGATCGGCGCGGACAGCACCTGCAGGTCGCCGCTCTGCGGCATCGCATTGCCGGACTTCGACACGCGTGCGCCGACGACGACCTCGGCGAACTTCGAGAGCTTCATCGCCGGCATCATGCTCATGCTGTCGTCGAGCGTGACGGTCACCGGCAGCTGGCTCGCCTTGAGCTTCTGGATCGCGAGCGGCATCGGCGGCCCGTTCGACGCGCGCGCGAACACGAACAGCGTCGCGTCGGCGTCGAGCTTGTCCTTGAGCTTCGGATCGAGCGCGACGCTGACGACGAGGCGCGGCGTCGCAGCGCCTTCGGCCGGCGCCGCCTGCGCCGGCGCGGATGTCTCGGCGACTTCCGGCTCCGGCGGCGCGCGCCCGTCGCGGCGCGCTTCGGCATCGGCGATCTCGTTGCGCACGCTGCGCGCGACGTCCGAATCCGGCGAGAGCATCGGCAGCAGCGTCTTCCACGTCGCGATCGCGGCCGCGTAGTTCTCGTTCTGGTAGTCGCTGATGCCGAGGAGCCAAAGCGCGCGCTGGTTCTTCGCGTCCTTCTCGAGGACGCCTTCGAGCAGCGTGCGCGCTTCGCCCTGCAGGCGATGGTCGGGCGCCGCGAGCGCGATCGCCTGCGCGTATTCGACGGCGACGTCGTTGTCGTCCGGCGCGTGCTCGTGCGCCTGGCGGAACGCATCGCGCGATTCCTCGGCGCGATTCGTCGCCTGATACGCGCGGCCGAGCAGCGCCCAGCCCTGCGGATCGTCGGGCTGCTCCTTGAGCTTCGCGGCGAGGCCGGCGATCGCCTGGTCCATGTCGGCCGCGCTGTGCTGCGCTTCGGGCGGGCGCACGTTGGCGGGATCGAGCGCTTCGGGCGCGCCGACGAGGCGATAGAGCAGCAGCGCCGACGCGGGCAGCAGCAACGCGACGGCAAGCAGCGTCGCGTACGCCGTGCGCGAGCGCTGCTGCGGCGGCGTCTTCGCCTGCGTTGCCGCGGTCTTCTCGAGCGCGGCCTTCTTCGCGGCGTATTCCTGCTCGTCGAGCACGCCGGACGCGAACGCTTCGTCGAGCGCGCGCACGCGCCGCAACGGATCGAGCGTCGATGCGCTGCGCCCGTGGCGCAGCAGCGGCACGAGCACGAAGCCGAGCGCGGCGGCGATCATCAGCGCCGCGAAGGCGAAGAACGTCGCCATCACCAGTCGTCCTCGTCGGTCACCGTGCGCGCCGCCTTCGAGGCGACCGGCAGGATGCGCGCGCGACGCCGGACGATCAGGAAGATCGCGGCGCCGCCGAACAGCAGCACGACCAGCGGCCCGAACCAGAGCAGCGACGTGCCGGCGTGCAGCGGCGGGTCGTACAGCACGAAATCGCTGTAGCGCGCGGTCAGCCACGCCTTGATCTCGTCGTCGCTCTTGCCGGCCTGGATCTGCTCGAACACGTCGCGGCGAAGATCGGCCGCGAGCGGCGCGTTCGAATCGGCGAGGCTTTCGTTCTGGCAGACGAGGCAGCGGAGCTGCTTCGTGAGGGCCTGGAAGCGGAGCTCCTCGTTGTGGTCCTTGAACGGCAGCGGGTCGATCGCGTGAGCGGCCGACGAAACCAAGAGGCCAAGCGCGAGCGCGATCAACAGTGAGCGAAGACGATGGCTCATCCGCCCACTTCCTTCTTGAGCAAGGAAATCCGCGGCAGCAACTCCGTCGCGATCACCTCCGGCGTGATCGGCGAGATGTACTTGTACCGGATGGTCCCCTTCGCATCGACGAGAAACGTCTCCGGCGCGCCGGTCACGCCGAAATCAATCGCGACGTTGCCGGGATAGTCGGCGACGATGACGTCGTACGGATCGCCGAACTGCCCGATCCAGCGCTTGGCGTCGTCCGGCTCGTCCTTGTAGTTGAAGCCGACGAGCTTGATGCCGAGCCTCTTGCCGTCGCTCATGAGGATCGGATGCTCGTCGCGGCAGGCGAAGCACCAGCTTGCGAAAACGTTGAGGAGATACGGCTGGCCCGCGAGCTCGGTCGTGCCGATCTTCTTCGAGGGATCGTCGAGCAGCGGCAACGAGAACTGCGGCGCCGGCTTCCCGATCAGCGGCGAGGGCACCTCGCGCGGATCGTGGCCCTGGCTCCAGAAAATGCCGAAGCCGAGCAGCGCGAGCACCAGCGCGAAGCCGGCGAGCGGCAGATAGCGTGCGCTCATGCCTCGGCGGCCCTCGCCGGTGTCATCGGCGCGCGTTCGGTTTCGCGCTTCGCCTCGGGCAGCGCGCGGAAACGCCGGTCGGTCGCCGCGACGAAGCCGCCGAGCATCATGAACAGCGCGCCGAGCCAGATCCAGCGCACGAACGGCTTCACGTAGATGCGCACGGCCCACGCGCCGTCGGTGCCGATCGGCTCGCCGAGCGCGACGTAGATGTCGCGGAAGAGGCCGGGATCGATCGCCGACTCGGTCTGCACCTGCGTGCCGCGCGAGTACTGGCGCTTTTGCGGATTCAGTGTCGCGACGACCGTGTCGCCCTTCAGCACCGTCAGCGTGCCTTGATCGGCCTTGAAGTTCGGGCCCGCGGCGGTCTTGACGCCGTCGAAGCGGAACGCGAGACCGCCGATCTCGACTGTCTCGTTCGGCGCGAGCTTGATGTCCTTCTCGACGTTCGTCGCTTCGACGATCAGGACGCCGGCGAGGAAGATCGCGATGCCGAAGTGCGCGAGGATCATGCCGAGCATCTCGGGCGTGTAGCGCCGCCCGCGCGGCGCGCTGCGCCAGCGCGCGAGCGCGTAGAGCGCGATGCCGAGCCCGACCCAGATCGACGCGGCGGCGCCGGCGATCGCCTTGAACGGCAGGCCGTCGGCGACGATGCGCGCGATGACGTAAGCCACGATCGCGAGCGCGATGGCGCCGATCAACGCAGGACGCAGCGCGACGAGCGCCGCGCGCCAGTCGCCCGAGCGCCAGCGCAGGAACGGCCCGAACGGCACCAGCAGCACGACCGGCAGCATCAGCATCACGAACATGAAGCCGAAGTATGGCGGCCCGACCGAGATGCGGCCGAGATTCAGCGCCTCGCCGAGCAGCGGATACAGCGTGCCGAGCAGCACCATCGCCGCGGCGCAGACGAACATGAGGTTGTTGACGAGCAGCAGCGTCTCGCGCGAGACCGCGGCGAAGGGTTCTCCGCCGGCGACCTTCGGCGCACGTGCCGCGTATATCGCGAGCGAGCCGCCGATCACGATCGCGAGGAAGCCGAGGATGAAGAGCCCGCGCTTGGGATCGCTCGCGAACGCGTGCACGCTCGTCAGCACTCCCGAGCGCACGAGGAACGTGCCGAGCAGCGACAGCGAGAACGCGAAGATCGCAAGGAGGAGCGTCCACGCGCGGAACGAGCCGCGCTTCTCGGTCACGGCCTGCGAGTGGATCAGCGCGGTGCCGACGAGCCACGGCATGAACGACGCGTTCTCGACCGGATCCCAGAACCACCAGCCGCCCCAGCCGAGCTCGTAGTACGCCCACCACGAACCGAGCGCGATGCCG
Source organism: Rhodanobacteraceae bacterium (assembly GCA_035263065.1). Taxonomy (GTDB): domain Bacteria; phylum Pseudomonadota; class Gammaproteobacteria; order Xanthomonadales; family Rhodanobacteraceae; genus Dokdonella_A. Next base: position 11,117 of record DATFRS010000321.1, on the reverse strand, counting down.
AGCGTCAGGAATCCCCACGCGACGTTCGTCCACGGCCGCGCCCAGCGCACCCAGCGCACGTCGAGCTCGCCGCCGATCAGCGCCGCGAGCGCGAACGAGAACGCCACCGAGAAGCCGACGTAGCCCGTGTAGAGCATCGGCGGATGCATGATGAGGCCGGGATCCTGCAGCACCGGATTGAGGTCGTTGCCGTCGAACGGCATCGGCAGCGCGCGCTCGAACGGGTTCGAGGTCAGCACCGTGAACAGCAGGAACCCGAAGCTGATGAAGCCGAGCACCGCGAGCACGCGCGCGATGAAATCGTCGGGCAGGCGATGGCTGAAGGTCGCGACGGCGACGGTCCAGACGTTGAGGATCAGCACCCAGAGCAGCAGCGAGCCTTCGTGCGCGCCCCACACCGCCGAGAAGCGGTAGTACCACGGCAGCAGGTGATTCGAATTCAGCGCGACGTACTTGACCGAGAAATCCTGCGTCACGAACGCGTAGGTCAGGATCGCGAACGCGAGCACGACGAACACGGCCTGTCCCGCGACCGCGGGTCGCGCGACGGCGATCAGCGCGCGGTTGCCGGTCTGCGCGCCGATCAGCGGCACGATGCACTGCGCCGCCGCAAGCAGCAGCGCGAGGATCAGCGCCAGCTGGCCGAGCTCGGGAATCACGGCTTGCCTCGGGCCGGCGCCTCGGAGCCGCGATCGACGTGCGCGGCCTTCGCCTTCGCGATCGCGTCGGCGACTTCCTTCGGCATGTACGTCTCGTCGTGCTTGGCGAGCACTTCGGTGGCGACGAAGCGGTCGTTATTCATCGCACCGGTCGCGACGATGCTCTGACCTTCGCGGAACAGGTCCGGAAGGATGCCGGTGTATTCGACCGGGATCGTCTGGAAGCGGTCGGTGACGACGAAGTCGACTTTCAGCGAATCGCCGGCGCGCTGGATCGAGTGCTCCTCGACGACGCCGCCGAGGCGAAAGCGCGCGTCCTTCGCGACGTGGCCGTCGTGCACTTCGGTCGGCGAGTAGAGATAGGTCATGTTCTCCTGCAGCGCGCGCACGGTCAGCACGGCGGCGATCGCGACGGCGCCGAGCACGAGCGAGATCACGACGAGGCGGCGTCGGCGCGTCGGCGTCATGGCGTCGCCCCGCGCGCCTGGCGGCGCTTCAGCTTGCCGCGGATCTCGGCGAGCACGTGCTTGCGGCGCAGGCGCGGCGCGATCGCATCGATCGCGAGCACGACGACGAACACCGCGTACGCCGGCCAGATGTAGCTGCCGTAGCCGCCCATCGCGAGAAAATCAGACATGACTCGTCACCATCGCATCGCCGGCATCGGCGAGCGCGACTTCGCGCGCCCAGTCTTTGCCGCCTTCGAGCTCGAGCAGGCCCACGCGCGAGCGCGCGAACACGCTCGCGAAGAACCAGATGTGCGTCGCGAGCGCCATCAGCAGCAGCGGCCACACCATGGCGCCGGTGATGTGCGACTCGCCCATCAGGCGCACGGTCTGGCCCTGGTGCAGCGTGTTCCACCAGTTCACCGAGAAATGCACGATCGGCACGTTGACGATGCCGATCAGCGCAAGGAACGATGCCGCGCGCGCGGCCTGGCGGCGGTCCTCGATCGCGTGATAGAGCCCGATCACGCCGAGGTAGAGGAACAGCAGCACGAGCTCGGACGTCAGGCGTGCATCCCACGTCCACCACGTGCCCCACATCGGCTTGCCCCAGATCGAGCCCGTGACCAGCGTGACGAACGTGAACGCGGCGCCGACCGGCGCGCTCGCCATCGCGAGGATCTCGGAGAGCTTGATGCGCCAGACCAGCGCGATGAACGCGTTGACGGCCATGAACGCGTAGGCGAAGAGGCCCATCCACGCGCACGGCACGTGCACGAAGATGATGCGGTAGGCATCGCCCTGCTGGTAGTCGCGCGGCGCCATCACGAGGCCGCCGTAGAGCGCGATCGCGCCGAGCACGAGCGCGACGCCGAACAGCCAGGGCGCGAACGCGCCCGCGATGCGGTAGAACGTCGGCGGCGAGCCGATCTTGTGGAACCAGAGCGTCAGCGCATTCATGACAGCGAGATCTTGAGGGCCGCCGCGCAAGCCAGCGGCGCGAGCACGATCGCCAGCACCAGTCCCGCGCCGAGCCAGAGCAGCGGCGCAAGGAACGCGAGCCCGGCCTGCGCCGCATTGCAGGCCCCCGCGCCGAAGATCAGCACCGGCACGTAAAGCGGCAGCACCAGCAGCGCGAGCAGCATACCAGAGCGGCGCATGCCGACCGTCAGCGCGACGCAGACCGCGCCGATCAGGCTTAACAGCGGCGTCGCCAGCGCGAGCGCCGCCAGCAGCACCGGCAGTACCGCGTGCGGGAGGTTCAGCATCTCGGCGAGGAGCGGCGCGACGAGGAGCAGCGGCAGCGCGGTCGTCAGCCAGTGCACCGCGATCTTGCAGGCCAGGAGCAGCGCCAGCGGATGCGGCGACAGCACGAGCTGCTCGAGCGAGCCGTCCTCGTAGTCGCCGCGGAACAGCGTGTCGAGCGCGAGGAGGCCCGAGAGCAGCAGCGCGACGAACACGACGCCCGCGGCGATTCGCCGCAGGTTGTCTGGTTCGGGCCCGAGCGCGAACGGGAACAGCGCGACGACGATCAGCGCGAACAGGATCGGATTCAGCGCATCGCCGCGGCGGCGCCATATGAGCGTGAGATCGCGCCGCACGAGCGCGGCGCACGCGCCGAACGTCGAGCCGGGCTTCATGCCGGGGCTCCCGCCGTCGCAGGCCGCAGAGGAATGCGCCGCGGCGTCCCGCTGGTGAACGCATACGCGCCGTGCGAAGTGATCAGTGCCGCGCCGCCGCGCCGCGCGTGCAGCTCGAGCAGCCGGTTCACGAGCTTGATGCCTTCGAGATCGAGGTTCGCGTACGGCTCGTCGAGGAGCCAGAGCCCGACCGGCGCGAGCAGCACGCGCGCGAGCGCGACGCGCTTTTTCTGGCCGGCCGAGAGCTGGCGTGTCGGCACGTCGGCGAAGCCTTCGAGCCCGATGCCGGCGAGCGCGGTCGCCGGGCTGATGCCGGCGCGCACGCCGCCGAGCCCCGCGGCGAAGCGCAGGTTCTCGAGCGCCGTGAGATCGCCCTTGAGCCCCGGCTGATGGCCGAGCAGCGCGACCTGATGCGAGAGCTTCGTCAGCGTCAGCGGCTCGCCGTCGAGCAGCACCGCGCCCGACGTCGGCTCGAGAAGGCCGGACAGCACGCGCAGCAGCGTCGTCTTGCCGGCTCCGTTGTCGCCTTCGATCAGCACGACCTCGCCCGCGTGCAGCACGAAGTCGAGCGGGCCGAAGATCGGCTCGTCGTTGCGCGCGTAGGCGAGGCGGCGCGCTTCGAGCAGGGCGGGGCGATCGTGAACGTCGATCTCGGGCATGGGCCGAAGGCTAGCAGTTACGCCCACTCGAGGTCCGGGGCGTCGCCGACGATCTCGCGCCAGTCCGGCCGGTAGAGCCTCAGCACGGTCGGCGCGCCCGCGCGGAGCACGACGATGCTGTTCTGCTCATGCTGGCGGACGAGCGCCGCGACGTCGTCCTCGGCGATGTCGCGGATCAGGAGGCACTGCTCGCGCCACGCCTCGCCCGGGATGTGGCCGGCGCCTTCCAGATACGGGAATGCTCGCGATTTCACGTAGGCGCGCAGGCCCTCGAGCCGCAGGTCGTTCTCCTTCTGCGGCAGCGACTGCGAATGCGGATTGCACGCGGTGAGGTAGTACGCGACATCGGCGCTGCCGAGCCAGCGCACCAGCGCGGCCGGCGGCAGCCGGCCGATGCGCATCGTCGCGACGCCGCCGCGCGCGAGCTCGACGTCGTAGTGCGACTCGCGATAGAGCGCGAGCAGCGCGTGGATGCGCGCTGCGGTGTCGATCATCGCGGTCATGAGGCGAGCGGCTCGATCTCGCGGCGCACTTTCGCGTCGGCGTCGGCGAGATCGATCTCGTCGAGCCGCGTGCGGCCCTCGGTCAGCTGGCGCAGCAGGCGCTCCTGCGACGCGCCGCGCGAGAACGCCTCGGCGTAGGGCATGCGCGTGAACGTCACCATCGAATAGCGCGGCACGAAGCGCTCGGGATTTCTCTGCGCGAGCACGCGGCCGAGCTCGCGGCGCAACAGGAACGCGGGATCGGCGACCGAATCGCGCATCTCGACGTAGTTCTCGAGCGCCATCGCGGCGATCGCTTCGGCGTTCGGCCGCCGGCGGCGCTCGAAGTCGGCGAAGACCGCGGCGACATCGCCGGGATTCGCGGCGAACAGATCGGCGAGCTCGACGGCGTCCTCGAAGCCGCAGTTCATGCCCTGGCCGTGGAACGGCACGATTGCGTGCGCGGCATCGCCGACCAGGAGCGCCTTGCCGTCGAGATGCCAGCGGTCGAGATAGAGCGTCGCGAGCACGCCGACCGGGTTCGCGGCGAAATCGTTCTCGAGATCGGGAAGCAGCGGCAGCGCGTCGGCGAAGTCGCGCTCGAACAGCGTGCGCGCCGCAGCGGGAGAATCCACTGTCGCGAAGCTCGGGTTGCCTTCGTTCGGCAGGAACAGCGTGACGGTGAAGCTGCCTTCGGCGTTCGGCAGCGCGATGCACATGTAGTTGCCGCGCGGCCAGATGTGCAGCGCGTTCGGCTCGATCGCGAAGCGCTCGCCGCGCGCGAGCGCTTCGGCGGCGTCGGGCGGCAGCGATGTCGCCGGGAAATCGGGTAGCGCCGGGATCTCGAGCTCCTTGTAGCCGTGGCCGAGCGGCTCGATGCGCTCGCCGAGCGGATGCGCGGCGTTCATCGCGGCGCGCAGCGCCGAGCCCGCGCCGTCCGCGCCGATCGCGAAAGGCGCGCGTTGCTCGAACGCTTCGCCGCCTTCGTTCTCGAACGCGAGCACGGCGCCGTCGCCGAAACGCGCGCCGGTCAGGCGGCGGTCGAACTCGAAGCGCGCGCCGGCGTTCTCGGCGGCCTCGATCAGCGCCATGTTGAGGCGGCCGCGGCTGACCGACCAGATGACTTCGCTGTCGTCGCGGCCGTAGCGCAGGAGCTCCGCGTGACCGTCGCGGTGATGCACCATGCGCCCGCGCATCATCACGGCGAGCTTCATCACGGTGTCGGTCATGCCGGCGAGTCGCAGGCCGTGCAGGCCGCGCTCGGCGAGCGCGAGATTGATCGAGCGCCCGCCGGCATAGCCGGCGACGCGCGGATCGCGGCGGCGCTCGTACACCGTCACCGCGAAACCGCGCTGCGCGAGCAGCGCGGCGAGCAGGGCGCCGACGAGGCCGGCGCCGATCAGCGTGACGTCGGTTTTAGCCATGCGTCTTCGCCCAGTCCTCGACGGCGGCGACGAAGCGCAGGCAGTCCATGCGCCGGTTGTAGAGCGGCGTCGGCGCCGCGCGGATGACGTCGGGCTCGCGCCAGTCGACGACGATGCCGATTGCGTTGAGATGATCGAACAGCGCGCGGCCGTCCTCGCGTCCGCCGCGCACGCGCAGCGAAAGCTGGCAGCCGCGACGATGCGGATCGCGCGGCGTCGCGATCTCGAGCACGCGGTCGACGCGTTCGCGCAGCAGCGCTTCGAAGTAGCCGGTCAGCGCGATCGATTTCCGGCGCAGCGCGTCCATGCCGGCGCGGCGGAACACGCCGAGCGACACGCGCAGCGGCGCGAGCGCGAGGATCGGCGGATTCGACAGCTGCCAGCCGTCGGCGCCCGGCGTCGGCGAGAATTCGGGACCCATGCGGAAGCGCGAGCCCTGGTCGTGGCCCCACCAGCCTGCGAAGCGCGGGCGGTCGCTCTTCGCGTGGCGCTCGTGCACGAAGCAGCCGGCGACGGCACCCGGGCCCGAGTTGAGATATTTGTAGCTGCACCAGACCGCGAAGTCGCAGCCCGAATCGTGCAGCCGCAGCGCGAGATTGCCGACCGCGTGCGCATGATCGAAGCCGACGATGCAGCCTTTCCTGTGCGCGGCGTCGGTGATCGCGCTGAGGTCGAACGCCTGTCCGGTGCGATATTGCAGGCCCGGCAGCATCACGAGCGCGATGCGCGCGCCGTGCTCGTCGATCGCGCGCAGCACGGCGGCGTCGGAGATCGAGCCGTCCGGCTCGTCGCCGTCGAGCTCGATCAGCGCGGCCTTCGGATCGTAGCCGTGGAAGCGCACCTGCGATTCGACCGCGTAGCGATCGGACGGGAACGCGTGCTTCTCGATCAGGATCGCCGGACGCTCCGGCGTCGGACGGTAGAAGCTCACCATCATGAGGTGCAGGTTCACCGTCAGCGAGTTCATCGCGACCACTTCGTGCGCCTGCGCGCCGACGAGGGCGGCGAGGTCCTCGCGCACGAACTCGTGGTACGGCATCCACGGATGGCGGCCATTGAAGTGCGCCTCGACGGCGAACCGGTGCCAGTCGTCGAGCTCGTCGATCAGCGCCTGCCGCGTCGCGCGCGGCTGCAGGCCGAGCGAATTGCCGCAGAAATACGCCTGCTGCGAGCCGTCGGGATTCTCGGGAATGAGGAACTCGTCGCGGTAGGCGGCCAGCGGATCGGCCGCGTCCTCGGCGAGCGCGCGCGCCTCGGCGGCGGCGAGGTCGTTCATGGCGAGCGTCATTTCTTCAGCGAGGCGACCACGGTGTTGCACGACGCATCGAAGCCGTCGCTCCATTCCTTCGTCGACGCGTCGAGCAGCGGCCGCTGGCAGCGCACCTGCACGGCGACGTTGCCGTTCAACTGGTAATGGTCGTTGACGAGGTAGCGCGTCTTGTTGCGCGCGACGAAGTAGCGGTGCGCGGACGAATCCTTGTTCGCCGTGTCGTTCTCGTAGCCGGCCTGGCCCTTCGAGCGCTCGAACTCGTCCTGCACGAAGCCCGCGAACTCCTCGCTCGACTTCAGGCTGCGCGTCTTGATCGTGACGCTCGCGGTGTCCTCGGTGCCCTGCGCCGCGGGATCGGGTACCTGGAAGATCACGGCCTGCGGATCGCCGTCGGCCTTCTCCATGATCGCGGTCCAGTCCGGCGGCACGTGGAAGTGCACGGAGCCCGCGTTGAGCGTGTAGTCGGTCTTGGCCTGCGCGAAGACGGCCGAGGTGACGAAGGCGAGGGGAAGCGCGAGAGCTTTCATGGGATCAGTCCAGCGTCGGTGCGAAGCGGTCGTAGGGGAGGTCGAGCCATTCGAGCGCGGTGCCGTGGAAGAGCCGCGCCTGTTCCGCAGGCGGGAGGCCGAGCGCGGCGATGCCGCTGCCGGGCTCCTGCTCGCCGAGCGGGAACGGATAATCGGTGCCGAGCATGATCGTGTCGGCGCCCGCGACCTCGATGAGATAGCGCAGCGCCGCGTCGTCGTGCACGCACGAATCGAAATAGATGCGGCCGAAGTATTCGCGCGGATTGCGCGCGTTGTCGGTCGCGACGAGATCCGGCCGCATGCGGAAGCCGTGCTCGATGCGGCCGATCGTGTACGGAAACGAGCCGCCGCCGTGCGCGAAGCAGACCTTGAGCGCCGGCAGGCGCTCGAAGACGCCGCCGAAGATGAGGCAGCACGCCGCGCGCGACTGCTCGGCCGGCATGCCGACGAGCCACGGCAGCCAGTACTTCGGCATCGACTCGCGGCCCATCATGTCCCACGGATGCACGAGGATCGCCGCGCCGAGATCGGCGGCGGCCTCGAAAAAGGGGAACAGCTCGGGCGCGTCGAGGTTCCAGCCTTCGCAGTGCGATCCGATCTGCACGCCCGAAAGGCCGAGCGCCTCGACGCAGCGCTCCATCTCCTGGATCGCGAGCGTCGGCGACTGCAGCGGCACGGTGCCGATGCCGGCGTAGTGGCGCGGGTACTTGCGGCAGATCTCGGCCGTGTGGTCGTTCAAGTGGCGGTGCAGCTCGAGCGCCTGGCTCGGCTTCGCCCAGTACGAGAACAGCACCGGCACGGTCGACACGACCTGCACGTCGACGCCGAACTTCGCGTAGTCGGCGATGCGCACCTCGGGGTCGAACGCGTTCGCCCAGACCTCGCGGAAGAACTTGCCGTCCTTGTAGATGCGGTGCCGCCCTTCGGTGCGCACCATGACCGGGAAGCGGTCGTCGCCGTACTTGTCGGCGAGGTTCGGCCAGTCGGGCGGGAGGATGTGGGCGTGGGTGTCGATCTTGAGCATTCCGGCAAGTTTAACCGGAGTGCCCGCGCGGAACCGTGCCGGGTCGACGCCGGCGACCCGGAAAACGGCGGGCGAGGCGGCCCGCCGGGCGATCGAGGCTACTTTTTCACCACCGGCGTGAAGACGAGATCGTGGTAGTCGTAGCTGAAGTCCGCGAGCGGCGAGACCGCCTTCATCGTGACGCGCTCGACCTTGCCGTCGGCGTCGAGGCCGAAGTTGACGTACGCGGGCTCGATCGTCTTGTCGTCGAAGCGGGTCGTGAAGCTGTCGTACTGCCAGTGATCGAGCGCGCCGCTCATGCGCGGCGTCGACTTGAAGTCGATCGTGAGCTTCTTCCTGACGACGGTGACCTCGATGTTGCCGTACCACGGATCGGCATACGTGCCGGCGTAGCGCTCGAGCGGCAGCGACGGTCCGACCTTCGCCGGCTTCGCGGCCTTGGCCTTGTACACCTTCAGCGCTTCGGCGATGTCGGCATCGCGTTTGGCGAGGAACTTCGCCGGCCAGTCGTTCGCGGGCGCGCCGAGGTAGTGGTCGAGCAGCTCGTAGATCAGTCCGCTGATTATGCCGCCGTCCTCGCTGTTGATCGTGATCGCAAAGCCGACGTGCTTTTCGGGGATCAGCACGACGCCGGTGAGGAAGCCGAACACCGCGCCGCCGTGCCAGACCATGCGCGTGCCGCGATAGTCGCGGACGTCCCAACCGAGCGCGTAGGTATCGAACAGCGGCTCGATCGCCTTGAGCGGCTCGGGGCGCGGCTGGATCGGTTGCAGCACCTGCGGCTTCCACATCTCGTCGCGCGCGGCTTCACTGAAGAGATGCGCGTCGCTGTCGACGAGCTTGCCGCCGGCGAGCTGGATGCGAAGCCAGCGCGAGAAATCGTTCGCGCTGATCGCGAGTCCGCCGGCCGGTGCCGCGTTGCGGCCGAGCTCGTCGCGCTCGTCGAGGACTTCCTGATGGCCGACGCCGCGCAGGCCGCCGTCCATGCGCGCGTGCGGGTACGCGCGGTTCGGATTGGCGAAGCGCGCGTCCTCGTCGCTGGTCGAGTGCAGCATGCCGGCCGGTTTCAGGAGGTGCTCGGCAGTGAACTTCTCCCACGTCTCGCCGGTGACCGATTCGATCAGCTGGCCCGTGACCATGTACAGCACGTTGTCGTACGCGAAGCCGCTGCGGAAGCTCGTCGCGGGCTTGATGTAGCGCAGACGCTTCACCGATTCCGCGCGGCCGAGGTTCGTGCGCGGCACGAACATCAGATCGCCCGCGCCGAGCCCGAGCCCGCTGCGATGCACGAGCAGGTCGCGGATCGTCATCTCGCGCGTCACCCACGGGTCGTACATCTGGAAGCCGGGCAGGCGATCGATGACCTTGTCGTCCCAGCCGATCTTGCCCTCATCGACGAGGATCGCGAGGTCGGCGACCGTGAACGCCTTGCCGGTCGAGCCTGACGGAAAGATCGTGTCGGCGTCGACGGCCTCGGGCGAGCCGAGCTTGCGCACGCCGAAGCCCTTCGCGAACGTGACCTTGTCGCCCTCGACGATCGTGACGGCCATGCCCGGCACGCCGACCTGCTTGCGCAGATTTTCGACGCGCTGCTCGAAGCCTTCCGGCGGGGCCGCGGCGACATCGAGCGAGAAGACGAATGCGGCAGCGAGGAGGATGCGTTTCATGGAGTCTCCAGGGCGAGTGCGCCGGCGCGCGCGGTTTCGACGCGCCGCGTCGCGCCGTCGAGCGCGAACAGCAGCAGCGCGGCGATCACCGCGATCGCGGCGAGGAATACGAAGTAGACGGGATGGCTCGTGCGGCTCCAGAGCGTGCCGACGACTCCGGCCGCGAGGCTGCCGGTGAAGATCGCGAGGAACCAGCCGGCGATCGTCGTCGCACCGAGCGCGGGCGGCGCGAGGCGCGCGAAGAGGCCAAGGCCCGTCGGCAGGATGTAGAGCTCGCCGAGCGTGAACACGACGAAGAACGCGACGAGCCAGAGCCAGCTCGCCTGCGCGCCGTCGGCCGACGCGGCCGCGGCAGCGAGCAGCGCATATGCTCCGGCGACGATCAGCGCGCCGCAAGCCATCTTCTGCATCGACGACTGCTCGCGCCCGACTGCCGCGCGCCGCTTCCAGTGCGCGAGCAGGAACGGCGTCATCAGGAACACGAGCAGGGGATTGAGCGACTGGAACCACGTCATCGGAATCGTGCCGAGCGCGGTCTCGCGCGCGATGCCGGCATCGGCGAACAGCGCGACCGTGTTGCCGACCTGCTCGTACGCGCCGCGGAAGATCGTCACCGAGAGGCCGATCGCGAGCAGCAGCAGGACCGTCGCGCGGCCCGTGCGCGCGGGCTCGCTTGCGACGGGTCGCGCCCTCAGCGTTTCCGCGGGGAGGTACTTGCCGCCACGGATGTAGATCACGAGGCCCGTCAACATGCCGACGCCGGCGGCACCGAAGCCCCAGTGCCAGCCGTAGAACTCGCCGAGCGTGCCGCAGACGAGCGGCGCGAGGAAGCCGCCGATGTTGATGCCGACGTAGTAGACGTTGTACGCCCAGCCGCGGCGCGGATCGTCAGGGCGGTAGAGATCGTTGATCTGGCTCGGCAGGCTTGGCAGGAACAAACCATTGCCGAGCGCGATCGTCGCCAGCGCGACGTAGAACAGCGGCTCGAACGTCATCATGAAATGGCCGAGCGCCATCGTCGCGCCGCCGATGATGACGGCGCGCCGTTTGCCGAGCCACCGATCCGACACGATGCCGCCGACGATCGGCGTGAAGAACGCCAGCGACGTGTACGTGCCGTAGATCAGCGAGGAGGTTTCCTGGCCGATCAGGAGCTGCTTCGTCATGTAGTAGACGAGCAGCGCGCGCATGCCGTAGTACGAGAACTGCTCCCACATCTCGGTGAGAAACAGGATCGTCAGTCCCGGCGGCTGGCCGAACCAGCTCTTCTCGCTCATGCCGCCGCGGCTTGCCGCGAGCCCCAGACGTTGCCCGGGCAC
>DATFRS010000320.1:0-3951 GCA_035263065.1 Rhodanobacteraceae bacterium | reverse complement strand
GAGGCGCAGGCGAGGTAGTTCACCGCGACGCTGCCCGTGAGCCGGGCCTTGCGCGAGAACGGGTTGTAGGCGATGCCGGAGAGATCGTCGAGCGCGAGTCCCGCGGCGCGAAGCTCGGCGGCGATCTCGCAGGCGCGCAGCACCGGCGCGGGATCGGGCTTGCGCACGTTGAGGCAGTCGCCGCTGACGAGCGCCGCGCAGCGCGTGTGCAGGTGCATCTGCTCGATCAGCGGGCGCGCGAGCCAGCCGGGCTTGTTGGTGACGACGCCCCACGCGATGCCGCGCGCCTCGAAGCCTTCGAGCACGTCGGCCATGCCGTCGTAGAGGCGCGTGTGCTCGACCATGTTCACGGAATAGATGTCGAGGAAGCGTGGCAGCCACTGGTCGATCATCGTCTCGTCGGCGCCCGGCAATCCGCGGCGCAGCATCGCGCGGCCGCCGGCCGAGACGACTTCGCGCACGCGCCCGGCGTCCGGCGGCGGCGCACCGAGCTCCTTGCAGAGCGCGGCGACGGCCGCGATGAGATCGGGCGCGGAGTCGACCAGCGTGCCGTCGAGATCGAACATCACCGCGCGCGGCGGCAGGGCGGGATTCATGCGGGTTTCGAGGCGCAGGCGAGGTAGTTCACCGCGACGCTGCCCGTGAGCCGGGCCTTGCGCGAGAACGGGTTGTAGGCGATGCCGGAGAGATCGTCGAGCGAAAGTCCGGCCCCGCGCAGCTCCGCGGCAATCTCGCTCGGCTTCAGGAACTGCGCGTAGTGATGCGTGCCGCGCGGCAGGAGGCGCAAGAGGTGCTCGGCGCCGACGATCGCGGCGCCGAATGCGAGCGGCGTGCGGTTCAGCGTCGACAGGAACAGCATGCCGCCGGGCTTCAGCAGCGTCGCCGCGGCGCGGATCACGCTGCCGGGATCGGGCACATGCTCGAGCATTTCCATGCAGGTGACGACGTCGAAGGACGCCGGCATGTCCTCGGCGAGCGATTCGATGCTCGTCTCGCGATAGTCGACCTCGAGCCCGCTCTCGTGCAGGTGCAGCCGCGCGACGTCGAGCACGGCCGGCGCGAGATCGATCGCGACGACGTCGGCGCCGGCACGCGCGAGCGCCTCGCTCAGCAAGCCGCCGCCGCAGCCGACGTCGAGCGCGCGGGCGCCGGCGAGGCGAGTGCGATCGGCGACGTAGCCGAGGCGCACGGGATTGAGATCGTGCAACGGCCGCGATTCGCCGTCCGGATCCCACCAGCGCGCGGCGAGGCGGTCGAACTTCGCGGTCTCGGTGCGGTTGACGTTCGGTTCGGGATTCATTCTTTCAGCGTGTCCATGACGTTCTGCAGCGCTGTCCATTCGCGGTCGGGATCGACTTCCCAGCGGATCGGCAGCGTCGGATCGTCGCGCTTGATCGCCTGCAGCGCCTCGATGACCTTTGCGCGATCGGTCGCATAGTACGTCCAGTCGCGCACGTCGTCGTCGGTGACGCTGGCGACGCCGAGCGCGAGATCGGGCGACTCGATGCGCTGCTCCAGCGTGACGTCGAAGTCGAGCGTGCGCTCGATCTCGTCCTTGACGTGGCCGCCGCTCGCGTCGCGATGCAGCGGCCAGGCGATGACGACGCGCCACGGATACTGCGCGCGCAGCTTCGCGTCCGGCACGATGTCGCGGAAGCGGATCGCGACCTCGTGGCCGTTGCGTTCGCCGGCGCCGACGAGCCAGACCGCGTACGGCCGGCCCGCGCCGATCGTGCAGACAGCCAGCGCCGCCGCAAGGCCGGCACGAACGAGAAAACGAGCGTAGCGGCGATGCGGCGTCTGCATGTCATGCTCCCGCGATCCGTTCGCGCCAGCGGCGCGCCTTGTCGCGCACCTCGTCGAGATCGACGTCGACCGGCACGCCGTCGCGAAGCTTGCGTGCGCCCGCGATCCACGCGTCGCTCACCTGGTGCCGGCCGGTCGCATAGACGAGCTGCGAGATGACGTTGTACATCGGCTGCGTCTCGATGGCATCGAGCCGCACGGCGACGAGGTCGGCCGCCTTGCCGCGCTCGATCGAGCCGACCCGGTCTTCCCAACCGAGCGCCCGGGCGCCGTTCAGCGTCGCGGCGCGCAGCGTCGCCGCCGCGTCGAACGCGCTCGCATCGCCGGCGACGGCCTTGGCGAGCAGCGCGGCCGTGCGCATCTCGCCGAACATGTCGAGATCGTTGTTGCTGGCGCAGCCGTCGGTGCCGATCGCGACGTTGACGCCGGCGCGGCGGAGCTTCTCGGCCGGGCAGAAGCCCGAGGCGAGCTTGAGGTTCGATTCCGCGCAGTGCGCGACCGAAACGCCGGCTTCAACGCACGCGGCGATCTCGGCGTCGGTGAGCTGCGTCATGTGCACGGCGATGAGGTGATCGTTGACCAGCCCGAGCGCCTGCATGCGCGCGAACGGGCGCGCGCCGTGCTCGCGCTTGGCGTCCTCGACTTCCTGTGCCGTTTCGTGGAGGTGCAGGTGCACCGGGATGTCGAGCTGGTCGGCGAGCACGCGGATGCGCTCGAAGCTCGCGTCGGCGACCGTGTACGGCGCGTGCGGGCCGAGGCTCGTGCCGATCAGCGCCTCGCCGCGGAACTCGTCGTGCACGGCGAGGCCCTTGTCGAAGTACTCGTCGCGGCTCTGCGCCCAGGCGCTCGGGAATTCGATGATCGGCAGCGCCACCATCGCGCGGAAGCCGAGCCGGCGGTAGGTCGCGGCCTGCACGTCCGGGAAGAAATAGTTCTCGCTGCAGCATGTCGTACCGCCGCGCAGCATCTCGGCGACCGCAAGCTCGACGCCGTCGCGCACGAACTCGGGGCCGATCGCCTTCGCCTCGGCCGGCCAGATGTGCTCCTTGAGCCAGCGCATCAGCGGCAGGTCGTCGGCGAGACCGCGCATCAGCGTCATCGGGTTGTGCGTGTGCGCGTTGACGAGGCCGGGGATCAGCGCGTGCTCGGGCAGCTCGATGCGCTCGCGCGGCGCGTAGCGCGCGCGGGCTTCGGCGATCGGGAGGATGGCTTCGATGCGGTCGGCGGCGATGGCGACGGCGTGGTTTTCGACGACGACGGCGTGCGGCTCGACGGGGACTACCCAACGGGCTTCGATGAGCGTGTCGATCGTGCGAGGTGCTGCCGGCGACATCACCAATCCTCGTCATTCCCGCGGAAGCGGAAATCTAGCGACTTTGTGCGTCAAATAAAGAGCGGAGGCGCTGGGTCCCCGCTTTCGCGGGGATGACGGAGGGGGTGACAACTATTTGACCCGCGAAACGTACTCGCCCGTCCGCGTATCGACCTTGATCTTGTCGCCCTGCGGCACGAACAGCGGCACGCGGACCACCGCGCCGGTTTCCAGCGTCGCCGGCTTGCCGCCGCTGCCGGCGGTGTCGCCCTTCACGCCGGGGTCGGTCTCGGTGATCAGGAGCTCGACGAACGTCGGCGGCGTCACGGTCAGCGGCGCGCCGTTCCAGAGCGTGACGATGCACATCTCGTTGCCCTTGAGCCACTTCGCGGCATCGGCCATCGCGTTCTTGTCGGCCATGAGCTGGTCGTGCGTGTCCGGGTGCATGAAGTGCCAGAACTCGCCGTCGCTGTACAGGTATTCCATGTCGGTGTCGACGACGTCGGCGGCCTCGAGCGAGTCGGTCGACTTCATCGTCAGTTCGACCACGCGGCCGGTCTTGAGGTTGCGGTACTTGACGCGCGTGAACGCCTGGCCCTTGCCCGGTTTGACGTACTCGGTGTCGACGATCGTGCACGGATAGCCGTCCACGATGATCTTCATGCCGTTCTTGACGTCGTTCATGCCATAACTGGCCATGGAAAATTGCTCCGGGCAAAGGTCTTGGGATTCGGGGGCCGCGCGAAAGCGGCTAGAATGTCGGGTTTCCTGGCCGAAGCGGCCGGACCCTATCCCGCAATGATACCTGCTAAACCCCTGCCGGCGCAGCCTTT
>DATFRS010000319.1:0-5582 GCA_035263065.1 Rhodanobacteraceae bacterium | reverse complement strand
GTGCAGAACCGCGTGAACCTGGCCTTGCCCACGCTGCCCGACGCGGTGACCGCGCAGGGCGTGTCGGTGCAGAAGCGCTCGTCGGCCTTCATGATGGTCGTCGCGATCTACTCGCCGACCAACGCGTACGACGCGTCCTACGTCGCGAACTACACGAACATCTACGTGCTCGACGCGATCAAGCGCATTCCGGGCGCGAACCAGGCCGCGATCTTCGGCACGCCCGACTATGCGATGCGCATCTGGCTGAAACCCGATCGCATGGCCAAGCTCGGCATCACCGTCGCCGACGTGCAGAACGCGGTCGCGGCGCAGAACGACCAGTATTCGGCCGGCCGCATCGGCCAGGCGCCAACACCGGGCCCGGTCCTGCAGACGTTCCCGATCGCGACCAAGGGCCGCATGACCGAGCCCTCCGAGTTCGAGAACATCATCCTGCGCGCGTCGAGCGACAACGCAGCGATCGTGCGCCTCAAGGACGTCGCGACCGCCGAGCTCGGCTCGAAGGACTACGCGCTGCGCGGCCGCTACAACGGCAAGACGGCGACGCTGCTTGCGGTCTACCAGCAGCCCGGCGCGAACGCGCTCGAAGTCGCCGACCAGGTGCGCAAGACGCTCGAGCAGGCCAAGAAGAGCTTCCCGCCCGGGCTCGAGTACGACATCGCGCTCGACACGACCGAGTTCGTCAACGAATCGATCGGCGCGGTGCTGCACACGCTGTTCGAGGCCGTCGTCCTCGTCATCGCGATCGTCTTCCTCTTCCTGCAGAGCTTCCGCGCGACGATCGTGCCGCTGCTGGCGGTGCCGGTCTCGATCATCGGCACGTTCATCGGCATGAGCGCGTTCGGCTTCTCGATCAACATGCTGACGCTGTTCGGCATGGTGCTCGCGATCGGCATCGTCGTCGACGATGCGATCGTCGTCATCGAGAACGTCGAGCGCAACATGGTCGAGTTCAAGCTCGATCCGAAGAGCGCCGCGAAACGCGCGATGGACGAGGTCACGGGTCCCGTCATCGCGATCGTGCTGGTGCTGTGCGCGGTGTTCATCCCGGTCGCGTTCCTGTCCGGCATCACGGGCCAGCTCTACAAGCAGTTCGCGGTGACGATCGCGGTGTCGGTCGTGCTGTCCGGCATCGTCGCGCTGACGCTGTCGCCGGCGCTGGCCGCGATCCTGCTGAAGCCGACGCACGGCAAGAAGAACCGATTCTTCACCTGGTTCAACAACAGCTTCGACCGTTTCACGACCGGCTACGGCAGCGGCGTGCAATGGGCGATCAAGCGCACGATGATTTCGCTCCTGATCTGCGGCGGCATGCTGGCGATCACGATCGGCCTCTTCAAGAGCATTCCGACCTCGTTCCTGCCCGTCGAGGACCAGGGCTATCTCTTCGGCGCCGTGATCCTGCCCGACGCATCGAGCCTGGATCGCACCGGCGATCTCTCCAAGCGCGCCGAAGACTGGTTCGCCAAGCAGTCCGGCGTGAAGGCCGTCGCGGCGCCGGTCGGCTACAGCCTGATCGACTCGCAGTACAAGGCGAACGAAGGAACCCTCTTCGTTTCGCTGAAGGGTTTCAAGGAGCGCGGCGAGAACCAGACGGCACCCGACCTGATCCGCGACGGCAGCCGGTTCTTCTCGACGTTCAAGGAAGGCGTCGTCGTGCCGGTCAATCCGCCGTCGATCCCGGGCCTCGGCACGACCGGCGGCTTCGAGTTCTGGCTGCAGAGCACCGGCAACGGGAGCTACGGCGATCTCGAGAAGGTCGTGCGCGCCTTCATGGCGAAGGCGCGCGCGCGGCCGGACCTGCGCGGGATCAACTCGACGATCAACACGAACGGCCGGCAGCTCCTCGTCGAGCTCGACCGCGAGCGCGCCGAGTCGCAGGGTGTCGCGACCAAGGACGTCTACCAGGCGCTGCAGGTCATGTTCGGCTCGCTCTACGTCAGCCAGTTCCCGAAGTCCAGCCGCCTCTTCCAGGTCATCATCCAGGCCGAGCCCAAGGACCGCATGCGGCCCGAGGACCTCGAGCAGATCTACGTCCGCAACAAGGCGGGCCAGATGGTGCCGATCAAGTCGGTGACGACCTCGCGCTACGTGCCCGGCGCGTCGATCGTCACGCGCTTCAACAATTTCCCGGCCGCCAAGATCACCGGCGACGCCGCAGCCGGCTACAGCTCCGGGCAAGCGCTCGCCGCGATGGAGGAGATCGCGAAAGAGATGCTCGGCGAAGGCTACAAGTTCGAATGGAGCGGACAGGCGTACGAGGAAAAGAAGGCAGGCTCCACCGCCGCTGCCGTGTTCGCGTTCGCGCTGCTGATGGTGTTCCTGATCCTCGCCGCGCAGTACGAGAAGTGGTCGCTACCGCTCGGCGTGATCGCGGCGGTGCCGTTCGCGATCTTCGGCGCGCTGGTCGGCATCCTCATCCGCGGCATGGAGAACGACGTCTACTTCCAGATCGGCCTCACCGTGCTGATCGCGCTCGCCGCGAAGAACGCGATCCTGATCTTCGAGTTCGCGATCGAGATGGCGCACAAGGAAAACATGGGCCCGTACGAGGCGGCGATGCACGCCGCGAAGCTGCGCCTGCGGCCGATCGTGATGACCTCGCTCGCGTTCATCCTCGGCTGCATTCCGCTCGCGATCGCGAGCGGCGCGTCGGCGGCGAGCCGCCGCTCGCTCGGCACCGGCGTCGTGTTCGGCATGCTCGGCTGCAGCACGATCGCGCTGCTCTTCATCCCGATGTTCTACTGGGGCCTCGAGGTGATG
The DNA here is from genome assembly GCA_035263065.1 of Rhodanobacteraceae bacterium. Classification (GTDB taxonomy): domain Bacteria; phylum Pseudomonadota; class Gammaproteobacteria; order Xanthomonadales; family Rhodanobacteraceae; genus Dokdonella_A. The sequence goes on along the minus strand of DATFRS010000319.1, from coordinate 2,816 downwards.
GCGAACCGCAAGAGCAAGCAGGCCGCCGGCGCGACGAAGCCGGCAGACGGGCATCAGCCTCTCGGGCAGGAGCACTGACATGCAGAGCCTGCGCGTCACGACGCTGGCCGCCGCATGTGCCCTCGCGCTCGGCGGTTGCATGGTCGGCCCCGATTACCACCGGCCGACCGTCGAGACACCCGGCGCCTACGACTATGCCGGCGCCGAGGCGATCGAAACCGAAGCGATCGACTGGTGGAAGCAGCTCGGCGATCCGGTGCTCGACGAGCTGATCGGGCGCTCGCTCGCGCAGAACAAGGACTACCTCACGGCCGCGGCGCGCGTCGACGAGTTCTACGGACGCTACATGTCGACGCGTTCGGGGCTGTTCCCGCAGCTCGGCGGCGAGTTCGGCGCCGGCCGCTCGCGCACCGCCGCGACGAGGCTGACGCCGGCGTTCGAGAGCACGCAGATCCAGGCCGACCTTCGCGCGTCGTGGGAGATCGATCTCTTCGGTCGCCTGCGCCGCCTGACCGAATCGGCGCGCGCGGACCTCATGGCCAGCGAGTATGCGCGTCAGGCGACGCGCATCGCGCTCGCCGCGAGCGTCGCGAGCGGCTACATCCTGCTGCGCGATCTCGACCAGCGCCTCGTCATCGCGCGCTCGACGCTCGAAAGCCGCAAGGGCGCGTCGGATCTGTTCCACGAGCGCTTCAAGGGCGGCGTCGTGTCCGAGGTGCAGGTCTCCCAGGCCGATTCGGAATACGCCTCGGCGCAGGCTTCGGTCGCTTCGTTCGAGCTGCAGGTGAAGCAGCAGGAGAACGCCGTCGCGCTGCTGCTCGGCGAGAATCCGGGGCCGATCCCGCGCGGCAAGACGATCGACCAGATCGCCGCGCCGGCGATTCCGGCCGGCCTCCCCTCCGCGCTGCTCGACCGCCGGCCGGACATCCGGCTCGCCGAGGAGCAGCTCGTCTCCGCGAACGCGCAGATCGGCGCGGCGCGTGCGCAGTATTTCCCGACGATCTCCTTGACCGGCCTGTTCGGCTCTGCGAGCGACGCGCTGTCGAATCTCTGGGAAGGTCCGGCCGAGATCTGGTCGTACGCCGGCGTCGCGTCGATGCCGATCTTCACGGCCGGCGGCATTGCGGGCTCGGTGAAATCGGCCGAGGCACGGCAGCAGGAAGCGCTCTATCAGTACCAGGCCGCGATCCAGAACGCGTTCGCCGACGTCGACAACTCGCTGACCGGCGTGCAGCGCACGAAGGAGCAGCTCGCCGCGACCGACGCGCAGGTGCGTGCGCTCGCCCAGTACGCGAAGCTGTCGCGCGATCTCTACGAAGGCGGCTACGTGAGCTACCTCGAAGTGCTCGACGCGGAGCGGAACCTCTTCAACGCGCAGCTCTCGCAGGCGGCCTTGCAGGACGCCTACCTCGCGCAGATCGTCAACGTCTACAAGGCATTCGGCTACGGCTGGCCCGCGGGCGAGCCCGAGCCCGACGGCCACACCGCGCCGCCGATCGCGGCCGAGCTCGGGCAGACGCACTGAACTCCGCGCAGGAGAACAGGCGCGCGTCTTTCGACGCGCGCCTTTCGCCTGCGTGTCGCCTACTCGAGATCCTTGTCCTCGGTCCAGCTGTCGTCCGGATCGAACGTCTTCATCGCCTGCGCGACCGCCGCGCCGTTCTTGCCGAGATCCTTCTCGAACACGACGCCGTCGTGGCTGATCATGAAGCTCATGATGCCGGTCTCGCCGTAGCGCACCGGATAGGCGATCGCCGCGAAGCCGTTGCGCATGCGCCCGCCGACGACGTAGTCGTACGGCCCGCCGGGTGCCGAAGGACCCTGCGCGCTGAGGATCCGGTACTTGTAGCCCTGATAGCCCTCCTCGCTGCCCTTCGGCTTCGTCGCGAACAGCGGGCCGAGCGGGCTTTCGGGCTCGCCGTCCTTCGCGTCCCAATAGAGCCCGTCCTGCTTGCCGGGCGTCGAGGCGAATTTCTGCGCGTACTCCAGCACCTTGTCGCCGTTGTGGTCGATCCCGGCGTATTCGCGCTGCGCGTCGTAATACGCGAGCAGCGCCTGCTGCGTGTCGAGCTCGTTGCGGCCGATCTGCCGCGCGATGATCTCGTCGTGCCCGGCCTTGAGGTCGAACGTGTAGCCGGTGCCGCTCTTGACGATCGGGATCGGCAGCGTCCAGCCGGCGTGGCCGACCTCGAGCCGCGAAACGCCGTCCTTCTCGGCAATCTTGTGATCCGCCTTGTACGCGGCGAGGAACGCGTCGACGTCTTCGCGATCGATGTTGTCGGTCGGGATGAAGCTCTTCCAGTCGGCGCCGAGCACTTTCGCGAGCGCCGGCTTGTCGTTGTTCTGCACCGCCTCGACGAGCGCGGTCGCTGCGGCGTCCGCGGTCGGATAGACCGAAGGCGCCGCACGGGAAGTCAGAGGGATCAGCGCAAGCGCGATGCCGGCCGCGAGCGAGACGGGGAACAGTGCGATTTTCGTCTTCATGGTCTCCTCCTCACCGGCGCCGTCCGCCGCCACCGCCGCGCCCACCGCCGCCGCCGCGCGACGGGGCGGAGCGCGACGTCTGACGGCCCGCGCTCGAGCCGCGGCCGCCGCTCGATGACATCGAACGCTGGCTCGACTGGCCGCGACTCATCTCGCGCCCGCCGCCACCGCCGCCCGCGCCGCTGAACGCGTTGCTGCCGAATGTCCTGCTCGCGGCGCCGGCGACCTATCCGAGCGCCGACGCGGCCGCGACGGCGTTCATCGATGCGGTCCAGAAAGACGACAAGGCCGCGCTCGTGAAAGTGCTCGGCGCCGAGTGGAAGACCGTCATC
>DATFRS010000318.1:0-4812 GCA_035263065.1 Rhodanobacteraceae bacterium | reverse complement strand
AGCATGACGTGGTCGAGCCGGTCGAGCTGCTCGCGGAGCGCCGCGACGATGCGCGGATGGCGATGGCCGAGGAGGCAGGTCCACCACGAGCTGACGGCGTCGAGATAGCGCCGGCCGTCGTGGCCATGGAGCCAGGCGCCTTCGGCGCTCGCGATCGGCACCATCGGGAGCGTTTCGTGGTCGTGCATCTGCGTGCACGGATGCCAGACGACGGCGAGGTCGCGCGCCGCGAGCGCGGCGGCTTTGGAGGGGATCATGGCTGCTATGATCCCGGCCTGACCCGTTGCCGCACAAGCCTCGCCATGTCCCGCATCGCCCAGCGCCGCCCGCGCGGATTCACCTTGATCGAGATCCTCGTGGTCGTGGTCATCCTCGGCATCCTCGCGATGATCGTCGTGCCGCGCGTCATGGAAGAACCGGGCCGCGCGCGCACCGTGCGCGCCAGGCAGGACATCGCGAGCATCGTCGCGGCGCTCAACATCTACAAGCTCGACAACTTCGTCTATCCCAGCACCGAGCAGGGCCTCGAAGCCCTGGTGACCAAGCCGTCCGGGCAGCCCGAGGCGCCGAACTGGTCGCAGCGTCTCGACCGCATCCCGAAGGATCCGTGGGGCAAACCCTACCAGTACCAGCACCCGGGCCAGCACGGCGACATCGACGTCTTCAGCCTCGGCGCCGACGGCAAGCCCGGCGGCGACGGCGAGGCCGCCGACATCGGCAACTGGGATTCCTGATCCGCTGCGACCCTGCCGCAGGCTGCCGTGTCGATCGCTTCGCCTCCGCGCGGTTTCAGCCTGATCGAGCTCATCGTCGTCGTCGTCATCGTCGCGGTGCTCGCGCTCGCGGTCACGCTGTCGATCGGCGGCAGTTCCGAGCGTCAGCTCGCGCGTGAAGCCGAGCGCTTCGAGGCGCTCGTCGGGCAGGCCTGCGCGCAGGCGGAGCTCAGCGGGCGCGAGATCGGCATCGTCGTCGACGGCGGCGGCTATGCGTTCGAGCTGCTCACGTCGGACGGCTGGCAGGATTTCCCGCCCGAGGGCCCGCTGCGCTCACGGCAATGGGTCGACGGGCTCCGCGCGGAGCTTTCGCGCGCCGGACGCCGCGTCGATCTCGCCGCGGGCAAGGACCGCGTGCCGCAGCTCGTCTGCTTCTCGTCCGGAGAGCTCACGCCGTTCGCGCTCACGCTCGCGCTCGGCGACGCGCCGCACGTGCGCGTCAGCGGCGCCGAGGACGTGACGTTCAGGACCGAGCGCGTCGGAGACGCGAAATGATCCGGCGCCGCGGCTTCACGCTGATCGAAGTGCTCGTCGCGCTCGCGGTCGTCGCGGTCGCGTTGCTCGGGCTCACGCGCGTCGCGGCGATGCAGGTCGGCGATTTCGATGCGCTGCGCGAGCGCACGCTCGCCGGCTGGGTCGCCGCGAACGTGCTCGCCGAAGCGCGGCTCGCGACCGCGCTGCCGTCGACGGGTCGCAGCGACGGCCACGTCGAATTCGGCGCGCGCGCCTGGCGCTGGACGCGCGACGTCAGCGCGACGCCCGATCCGGACGTGCGCCGCATCGACATCCGCGTGTTCGCCGCGAACGCCGCCGAGCCGTCGGCGAGCCTCACCGGCTTCGCCGGCACGACGGTGCAGCCGTGACGCGCCGCGGCTTTTCGCTGATCGAGCTGCTCGTCGCGCTCGCGGTGTTCGCGGCGCTCGCGGCGGCGGCCTACGGCGGGCTCGCCGAAATTGCGCGCGCGCGCGGCGCGCTCGCCGAGCGGCAGGATCGTTTCGCGGCGCTCGTGCGCGCGGTGTCGACCGTCGAGCGCGATCTTCGGCAGGCCGTCTCGCGTCCGGTGCGCGGCAACGCGCGCGGCGAGGAGCTGCCGGCGCTGATGGGCGCGGCCGATCGCATCGAGCTGACGCGTCTCGGCTTCGCGAATCCGCGCGCGGAGCCGCGCAGCAATCTCGAGCGCGTCGCCTATCTGGTCGACGCGGGGCGCCTGCAGCGCGGCCGCTACGCGGCGCTCGATCGCGCGCCCGGCAGCGTGCCGGCGCCGTCGGCGCTGCTCGATCATGTCGAGTCGTTGCGGCTTCGCTATCTCGGACCCGACGGCGTCTGGCGCGATGCCTGGCCGCCGGCGGAGCTCGCCGGCACGCCGCAAGGCACGCTGCCGGTCGAATGGCTGCCGCGCGCGATCGAGTTCCGGCTCGCCACGACGGACACCGGCGAGCTGCGGCGCGTGATCGAGCTCCCGTCGGTGATCTCGGCGCAGGCGGCCGACCTGCAAGGCGCCAGTCGCGCGCCGCCGCCGCCGAGCGGAGTGCGTCAGTGAAGCGCCAGCGCGGCATCGCGCTCCTCGTCGCGCTGCTCGTCGTCGCGCTCGCGGCGATGCTGATCGCGGGGCTGCTCGATCGCGGTGAGCTCGCGCTCGCGCGCACGCGCAACGCGCTGCGCGGCGAGCAGGCGGCGGCGTACGTGCAGGGGCTCGAAGCGTACGCGGCGAAGCTGCTGCTCAAGGATCTCGACGACGAAGACGCCGGCAGCCACGTCTGGGCTGCGCCGCTGCCGCCGCAGCAGGTGCCGGGCGGCGTCCTCACGGCGACGCTGCGCGATCTGAACGGCTGCTTCAATCTCAACAATCTCTCGCTGGGCGATGCGGTGTGGCTGCGCATGTTCGGCCGGCTGCTCGATGCGCGCAGCGTCGATCGCGACGTCGCGAATGCGGTCGTGCAGTGGCTCGGCGGCGGCGACGGCGCGGACATGACCGATGCCTACTATCTCGCACAGCCGGTGCCATACCGCAGCGCGCAGCGCGTGTTCGCGCACGTGTCGGAGCTCAGGCTCGTGCGCGGCGTCGATAGCGACGTCTACGCGCGCCTCGCGCCGTACGTCTGCGCGCTGCCGCCGGGCACGAAGCTCAACGTCAACACGGCGAGCGTGCCGGTGCTGCGCACGCTGGGCAACGGCATCACCGAGCAGCAGGCCGAGAACCTCTGGCAGAACGGGCAGGCGCATTGGCAGGGCGATTTCCAGAACGAGTGGCGGGGCATCGTCACGGTCGATCCTGAGGCGGTTTCGGCGACCCGCGCCGGCACGTCCAGCACGTACTTCCTCGCGAAAAGCGACATCATTCTCGACGGCGTGCCATTCACGTTCTTCAGCCTCATGGAGCGCGGCCGGGGCACAGGCATCCGCGTCGTCGAGCGCAGCCGCGGCAGCGACGACGCGCTGACTGCGCCGGCGATCACGAACGCCGGCGGCCGCTGAGCGGGGCGCGGCCGCGTTCTCGACTAGAATGGCCGCGGTTCCGGCCGGTCCCCTCCATGCCCGATCGTCTGTTGTTGCGCTTTTCTACCGCCGGCGATGCGGCGTGGCTGCGTCAGGCCGCGGACGGTCGCGCATCGGCATCGACGCGCGGCTGGCCGCCGGCATCCGCGGTCGCCGAAGCGGGCGAGATCGTCGTGCTGGTGCCGGCGGAGGACGTGTTGCTCACGACGGCGCGCGTCGCGGCGAAGAGCCGCGCGCAACTCCTGCAGGCGGTGCCGTTCGCGATCGAGGACCAGCTCCTCGCACCGGTCGAGGATCTCCAGTTCGCGGCCAGCGAAGGCGGCGGCGATGCGCTCGGCGTCGCGGTCGTCGCGAAGGCGACGCTGCGCGGGTGGCTCGACCGCCTCGCGGCGAACGGCATCCGCCCCGACGTGATGCTGCCCGATTCGCTCGCGCTGCCGCTCGAGCCCGATCACGCGACGCTGGTCATCGAAAACGATCGCGCGCTCGCGCGCCTCGCGCCGTGGTCGGCGTTCGCGTGTGCGCCGGCCGAGCTCGCGACGTGGCTCGCACGCGCGGACGTGCAGCGTCCGCTCGACGTGTTCGATTTCCGCGATGCGCCGGCGCAGCGCCTGCCGGCCGACGTCGCGACGTACGCGGAACGCCAGCGCGATGCGCTCGTGTCGTTCGCGCGCGCGCTGCGCAAGCCGGCGCTGAATCTCCTGTCCGGCGAATTCGCCCCGCAGCATCGCGCCGCGCGCGGCGCGCGCTGGTGGCGCATCGCGGCGGCGCTCGCGGCGGCGGCCGTCGTGCTCGCCGTCCTGAATCTCGGTTTCGAAGTGATCCAGCTTTCGCGCGCGTCGGCGCGCATGGATGCCGAGGCGCAGGACGCGGTGCGCAAGGCGTTTCCCGACGTCGACAACGGCGAGCTGTCGCGCCTCACACCCGCGGACATCGCGCGCACGCGCATCGAGCGCCTGCGCGGTGGCGCCGAGAGCAGCGGCTTCCTGCGCGTCGTCGCGGCGATCGCGCCGGTGCTCGGCAGCACGACGCGCATCCAGACGCGCGGCATGGAATTCCGCAACGGCGTGCTCGAGCTCGGCCTGCGCGCGCCGGACGTCGCGACGCTCGACACCGTGCGCGAGCGCCTCGCCGCGCAGCCCGGCCTCAAGGTCGCGGTGACCGCGGCGAATCCCGGCGAGAACGGCATCGACGGCATGATCCGCATCGGCAGCGACGCCGGGGGCGCGAAGTGATGCGCGCGTGGTGGAACGGCCTCGTGGAGCGCGAGCAGCGCATCGTCGCGATCGGCGCCGTCGTCGTCGCGCTGATGCTCGGCTGGGCGCTGGTCTGGCATCCGCTCGCGGCGAAGCGCATCGAGCTCCGCGACGCGGTCGACGCGCAGCGCCGCGATCTCGCCTACGTGCGCGTCGCCGCCGCCGAAGTCGAGCGCCTGCGCGCCGCCGGCACGCATTCGCGCGCGGACCGGCAGGGCCGCTCGCTGCTGGCGCTCGCCGATGCGACGGCGCGTTCCAGCGGGCTCGAGGGCGCGCTGCGCCGCGTC
>DATFRS010000317.1:0-9267 GCA_035263065.1 Rhodanobacteraceae bacterium | reverse complement strand
GTCGAAGCTGTCGGTCTCGGCGATCTTGCGGTCGATCTCGCGGCCGACGCGGGCGATGCGCTCGGCGCTGGCGCGCGCGGCGTCGCCGTCGCTCGCGAACGCGGCGGCGACCTCGCCGACCGCGTTGAACGCGATCGCGATCGCATCGCGGGCGATCGCCTTCACTTCCGGAACCAGCGAACGGACTTCGTGCTCGGCGTCGCGCAGGCGCTCCGCGTCCGCGGCGTTGGTCGCGACGAGCGTGCCGTCGACGCGCAGCGTGCCGTCGGCGATGACGACCTCGTTCGGCGCGCTGCCGCTGCGCTTGAAGACGAGCCGGTCCGGCTTGATCGACAGCGAGTAGTCGCTGTGCACGCCGCAGTCGCCGACGTGGATGTGCGCGAAGGCCGGGGCCGATGCCGTGGTGACGGCCGCGCCGAGCGCCAGGGCCAGAAGCGTCGCTTTCATGGGAATCCTCCGATCGTCGTCGAGCCTTCGATGCGGAAGATGCCGCGCGGGTTTAAGCGGCGCGCGTGCCGGGCGTTGGGTGACGCCCGGCACGGTGCCGGAAGTCATGGATCGCGGGTCATTTGCCCTTGACCGGCGGCTCGTCCTCGCCGAACAGCGCCTTGAACACGAAGCCGCCGAGCGCGCCGCCGATGATCGGCGCGACCCAGAACAGCCAGAGCTGCGACAGCGCCCAGCTGCCCTGGAAGATCGCGACGCCGGTCGAGCGCGCCGGGTTCACCGACGTGTTCGTGACCGGAATGCTGATGAGGTGGATCAGCGTCAGCGCAAAACCAATGGCGATCGGTGCGAAGCCCACCGGCGCGCGGCCGTGCGTCGCGCCCATGATGATCATGACGAAGAAGAACGTCATGACGATCTCGCAGACGAGCGCGGCCTGCATCGAATAGCCGCCGGGCGAATGCTCGCCGAAGCCGTTCGACGCGAAGCCCGCCGACGCATCGAAGCCCGCCTTGCCGCTCGCGATCAGATAGAGCACGCCGCCTGCGGCGATAGCGCCGACCACCTGCGCGATGACATACGGGACGAAGTCCTTCACGGGAAAGCGTCCGCCGGCAACGAGGCCCGCCGACACCGCCGGATTGAAATGCCCGCCCGAGATCGGGCCGACCGCATACGCCATCGTCAGCACCGTGAGCCCGAACGCGAGCGCGACGCCCGCGAAGCCGATGCCGACATCGGGGACCGCTGCCGCCAACACGGCGCTGCCGCAGCCGCCAAGGACCAGCCAGAACGTACCGAAGAATTCCGCGCCGAGGCGCTTGCCGATGCTCATCGTTCCCTCCGTTGCGTGGACAGGTTCAATACCGCGGGCGCGGCCGATGATACGGATGGTTTGCGACGGCGCTACGGCTTCGCGGCCGAGGCCGCCGGCGAATCCTTGGCCGGCACGTTGTCCGGATGCTCCTTGAGCCAGGTCATCGCGCGGTGCACGCGGTCGTATCCGCTCGGATGGTCGTAGAAGACGATCTCCTCGAGCGGGCCGGGCCTGAGCTTGCGATACGTCGAGAGCCGCATCGCCGCCATCGCGAAACCGTTCGGCTCGCCGGCGGCGTCGAGGCCGAACGCGTCGGCTTCGGCTTCGGCCTGGCGCACGATCGAGTTCGTCAGCGGCGTGAGCAGGAGCAGAACGATCGAGAAGATCGCGAGCGCGAGCGGCAGCGCGGCGGGATCGCTGCGCCCTTCGAGCTTCAGGCGCGCGCCCCAGCGGGCGAGCGCGGCATCCATCGCGCGATGCACGATCCAGAGGGCGAACGTGATCACCAGCGTGAGATACACGATCAGGCGCAGGCCGTGGTTCAGCACGTAGTGCCCCATCTCGTGGCCCATGACCGCCTTGATCTCGGCGAGCGACGTCTTGTCGAGCAGATTGTCGTTGAGCGCGACGCGCGTCGTGCCCATGAACCCGGCGACGTTCGCGCTGATGCGCGTGGTTTGCCGCGAGGCGTCGAATTCGACGACGTTGTCGGTCGGGATCTGGTTCGCACGCGCGAGCGACAGCACGGCCTCGCGCACGGCGCCCTCACGCAGCGGCTTGTAGTCGTTGAACAGCGGATCGACGAACACCGGCGCCAGCATCAGCACGAACACGAGGAACACGAACACGCCGCCGCCGGCCCAGACCCACCAGCGCGTGCCGGCACGCCGGACCGCGGCGTAGAGCAGCGCGATCACCGGCGACATCACGATCAGCGAGACCATGAGCTCCTTGAGCTGATCGACGAACCACGGGCCGAACGTCTGCGTCGCGAGGCCGTACTGATGCTCGCGGAAGTACTCCTGGTAGATCGAGATGGGCAACAGCAGGACGAACATGACGACGAGCCACAGGAACGCGTAGATCATCGTCTGCAGCCAAGGCCGCTGCGAAACGCGCCGGCCGATGTCGCGCAGGTGCTGCGAGAAACCGCTCCGCAGCAGCAGCGCCGCGACGACGACGCCGTAGAGCACGCCCCAGAGCTGCAGCCAGTAGCCGCCCTCGAAGTACGCGTCCGACAGCGCGCGCTGCTCCGGCGAAAGGAGCGCGAGATACGCCTCGGTCGCGCGGTCGACGTCGAGGGCCGGGCCGGGTCGCGCCGCGTCGGGCACATTGAGGCCGGGCGGCAGGTCGCGCGCGATCGGCGATGCCGCCTGTGCTTGCGCAAGGAAACCGAACAGCAGGGCGACCACGAACAAACCGCGCACGATGGCGTGCATGCGAATCCTCCGGGTGGGCCGGCGTGTCTTGGCGCGTCGGTGCGCCAGCTTCGCCGTTCGGCGCGATGCGCGTCAATCGGTATTGGGAACGACCCTGCCCATGGACGGCGCCGCGGCACGTTCGGCTAAGATGCCGAAGGCCGAATCGACCGGGGGTCTGCCATGTGGTTCCTGACGCTGGTGTTGCTCGTGCTACTGGGCCTGCTCGGCATTGCGGGATGGCTGAAGTCGCGCCGCCCCGATGCCGGGAAGCATCTCGCGCCGATCGAGCAGTTCGAAGGCTGGATCGGCGGCGCGGGCCTCGTCTGGGGTCTCCTGCTCCTGCTGCGCTGGCTGTCGATGGTCGGCATGATGTCGCTCGTCGGCGGCGCGATGCTGGTCATGCTGCTGACGGCGCTCGTCGTCATCGCGCTGTCGCTGATCCTCGCCCTGCCGCTGCTGCGCTCGCTGTTCGGCGAGGGGGACTTCATGCAGAAGGTCGCGCGGCTCAGCGACAAGGTCGTGCCGTACAAGATCGGGCTCGGCTTCGCGTGCCTCGTGCTGGCGCTGTATTCGCTGCTCGTGCACATGTTCTGATCGCGCAAGAAAAAGGCCGCGGTCCAACCGCGGCCTTCGTTCGTTCGCAAGGAATCGCGACGTTACTTTTTCTTTTCCTCGACCCGCTCGATCGAGAACCCGCCGAAGCTGACACCGATATCGATGCCCTCGCCGGCGCCCGCGAGCGCGAGCGAAACAGTACCCTTGGTCAGCACCTGTGCGGTGCCGGACTTGACGGCGCCGATGCTTGCGTCACCTTGCGCGTAGGTGCCGAGCACGTCTTCCATCTTGTGCACGTTGGTGAACTTGCCGGTGCCGTTGTCGATGTGCGACTTGCCGACGGTGATGCCGCCGCCGTGGCCTTCGACCTTGACCGCCATCGACTTGCCGTTGGCGCAGGTTACCGTGCCGGTTCCCTCCGACCGCTTGTAGATCAGCGACCAGCCGGTCAGCGAAAAGCGTAGCTTGCAGCCGAGATCGGCTTCGTCGGCGAGCGCGGCCCGCGGCATACCGATCGCCGTAGCCAACAGCACTGCCGAAACCGCCCCCGCCAGATACTGGTGTTTCATGTCAGCACTCCCTTCGGTTGTGAGCCCATGAAGTGTCGGTCCGCGACGCTGAATAGACATGGACTTCGGCGACGCCCCCGTGCGCCCTTACGCCTTCATCGGCGTGGTGCGCCGCCTTCGCGCCGGACGCGGCGAGGTCCAGTGTAGCAGCGCGCGCCAGCGTTCGAGCTTCGCGTCGCGCGGAATCGATGCGTTGGCCGGGCTGGTCGAAGGGAGGTGGAGGATCGCGAGGCCTTCGCGCCGCGCCGGCTCGATCCCGGGCGCGATGCGGCGCGCGAACACCTGCTGCGCCTTGCCGCCGTTGAGCGCGATCGCGGCGATGCCGGGATGCGCCGCGAGGAGGCCGGGGATGTCGTTCGCGACCTCGCTGTCGACGAGGATGCTGCTATCGAGGCTTCCGGGACGCTCGCAATGCTTCAAGACATCCCAGATGCCGACGCCCGCCGCGTGAAGGCGTGCGATGCGCTCGGCGTAGGGAAGGTCGGGGCCGGCATCGAACAACTGGCCCATGAAAGGCCAGAAGAGGTTGTGCGGATGCGCATAGGACTGGCGCATCTCGAGCGACTTGAGGCTCGGCACCGTGCCGAGCACCAGCACGCGGCAGCCGGCGGCGACCTGCGGCGGAAAGCTCGCGACCCGGACGCGGGCCTTGTCGCCCGCGCCCGTCCTGCGTTTCGTCATCCGGTCGTCTTCTGGAGCTCGGCGATGTCGGCGAGCACCTGCTTCGAGTTCTTTTCGGGATCGACGTCCTTGTAGTGCTTGACGATCTTGCCCTGCGGATCGATCAGGAACGTCTCGCGCTTGGCATAGGTCATGCCCATCTTCGACGTCAGCACGCCGTAGGTGCGCGCGGTGTCCTGCTTCGCGTCGGACAGCAGCGGGAACGGCACGTGGTACTTCTCGGCGAACTCGGCGTGCGACTTGACGTCGTCGAGGCTGACGCCGAGCACATCGGCGCCGGCCTTGCGCAGCGCAATCACGTCGTCGCGGAACGTGCAGACTTCCTTCGTGCAGCCGGGCGTGAAGTCCTTCGGGTAGAAATACAGCACGACGTACTTGCCGCTGTGCGTCGCGAGCGTGTGCCACTTGCCGTTCTGGTCCTCGAGCTTGAAGTCGGGCGCAGCCTGGCCGACTTCGGGTGCCGCGGCGGCCGGTTCCTCGGCCAGCACAGGAGCCGCAAATGTCGCGGCGAAAAGCAGGGTCAGCAAAGACGAGAGCAGGCGTTTCATCGGAGGCCTCTTCGGATTTCGGGGCAAAGATGTAAGGGAATGTCGGCGCGTGGTGGGCCGAGGAGATCAGACCGGGCGACCGCCCGGAATCCTTCAGAAGTCGATGGCGCGATTCTGCGCCGATTCGTGCGGGATTGCAGGACGGTGCCCCGAAAACACGCGCGATTCAGCCGCGGGACGGCATTCTCGCGCCGCGGCCCAACGGAAGCGGACCATGCTGGTGCTGAAGCGGGTCTACCACGCGCACGGCAGCGACGGCGAGACCTACGAGGTGCACGTCTACGCCGAATCCGCCGACGCCGAGGACGGCGGCGCGCCGATCGAGAAGCTCAAGTCCGTCAATCTCGCGGACGGACGGCAGCTGCGCGTCGTCGGCAAGGGCCGCTACGAAGTCGCCGACGGCAGCCTCACGCTCGAATCGCACGATCCCGAGGCGATCTGATCGCGCGCGAAATCACTTTTTCGGGGGCGTGGTGAACTTGTCGCCGTCGTAGCCGCCGACTTCGTAGACGAGCGTCACCGGCGGCTTGCCTTTCAGCACGACGTCGATCGAGATCTTCTGCGCCTTGCCGAGCTTCGCGATGAAGTCGCGATCGTCGGTGATGAAGATCGCGGGCTCGCCCGTTTCGGGAAGGTGCGCTTTCACCTTCTGCGCCGGACCGTCGTCGAAGTGCGTCGGCAGCGTGCACGCCTTGCCGCACTCGAAGCCCTTGCCGCTCGCGAACAGATACGCGCTCTGTCCCCACGCCGAATGGCGGCGCAGGATCAGCCGGATGTGCTCGGCGGCGGGCTGGCTGTTGTAGATCGACGCGGTGCTCTGATCGCCGCCCGATTCCTTGCCGGTCTGGTAGATCCAGAGCCGCTCGAGGCGCCGGCGCGCGGTGATCGCGGTCGCCTTCGCGGTCGTGTCCGTGAGCGTCTCCTGCACTTCCTTGGCCTCCGGGGTGCCGGGATATTTCGCGACGACTTCCTGCCCGATCGGCGCGGCGAGCTCGTACGACTTCGACTGCACGAGCTGGCGGTACATCTCGACGCTCTTCGTCGCCTGTGCTTTCGCGTTCGCTTGCGCGGCGGCGTTCGGCGAGGGCGGCGGCGGTGCCGACGTCTTGCTGGAGCACGCCGCGACGAGGAGCACCGCGACGGCGATAACGGAAAACGAATGCCTGCGAGCGAGCATGAAACGAGTCCAGTCCAGGGACACGAGGCTTATCGTACCTCCGCGGCCGCGGGCAGCGCGACCGCCGAAAGACCGATGAGCGCGCTCAGAAATAGCGGCACGGATCGCGGCCGAGATTGCGCTCGTACGTCGAGACGCTCTCGTCGCGCTCGTGCCCCGCGCGGCCGATCGAGCCCGCGCTCGCCATGCGCCGGCACGCCTCGCTGCGCGACAGCGGCTCGGCCGTGACGGTGTAGCTCTCGCCGGACTTCCTGCCCGGCGCGCCCTTCGCCGTGATCTTGGCGGGGCACGTGCCGTGCCGGTAGAACACCTCGCCGTTCGCGGCGCGGCAGGCGTACGAGACGGTCTCGCGCCGCGCCGGCGCGCTCGCATGCGCGCGCACGGATGTCCCGCGCGGCGGCGCGTGACCGTAGTCGGGCGACGCAGACGGCGGCGGCGCCGGTGCGATCTCGACCTCGGTTTCGACCGCCGCTTTCGAGCACGCGTGGTCCTGATACGCGACCGCGCCATCGGCGCTGCGGCACTTGTAGACCGAATCCGCGTGAACGGGCCGCGCGAACGCGAACAGCACGCACACGGCGAGCGCTGCGGCGCCGCGCTTCGAGAATCGTCCTTGCATGAGCTGCTCCCTTTTCGTTGTCGAGAGCCGCATCATGACCATCGCGCACGCCTCGCGCGATCCGCGCGTTGCGCGCACGCGTGTGCGAAAAACGCCGAAGCGCGCGCGAGACGCCGACGCACGTTGTAGCATCGCGGCATCGCTCGCTTCGCCCTCGCCCATGCGCAAGATCGTCCACATCGACATGGATGCGTTCTACGCGTCGGTCGAGCAGCGCGACGATCCCTCGCTGCGCGGCCGGCCGGTCGTCGTCGCGTGGCGCGGGCAGCGCTCGGTCGTCTGCGCGGCGTCGTACGAGGCGCGCGTGTTCGGCGTGCGATCGGCGATGCCGGCCGCGCGCGCGGAGCGCCTGTGTCCCGACGCCGTGTTCGTGCCGCCGGATTTCACGCGCTATCGCACGGTGTCGCGGCAGGTGCGCGAGATCCTGCTGCGCCACACCGATCTCGTCGAACCGCTGTCGCTCGACGAGGCCTATCTCGACGTCACCGAAACGAAGACCGCGCTGCCGACGGCGACCGCGGTCGCGAAGTCGATCCGCGCGTCGATCCGCGAGGAGCTTTCGCTCACGGCCTCGGCCGGCGTCGCGCCGAACAAGTTCCTCGCGAAGATCGCCTCGGACTGGCGCAAGCCCGACGGGCTCTTCGTGATCCGGCCCGAGGAAATCGAGGCATTCCTGCAGCCGCTGCCGGTGTCGCGCATCCACGGCGTCGGCAAGGTCATGGACGGCAAGCTCGCGGCGCTCGGCATTCGCACGGTCGGCGAGCTCGCGACGTTCGACGTCGCCGATCTCGAGCAGCGCTTCGGGCGCTACGGACGCCGGCTGCACGAGCTCGCGCACGGCATCGACCGCGGCGAGGTGCGGCCGGATCGTCCGACGCAGTCCATTTCCGCCGAGGACACGTTTGCGCACGACGTCCCGCTCGGCGCGATCGAGACGCGCATCCGCGAGCTCGCCGCGAAAGTCTGGGACGCGACGCGCAAGACCGATCGCATCGGGCGCACGGTGGTGCTGAAGCTCAAGACGCGCGAGTTCCGCATCATCACGCGCAGCCACACGCCGCCGGCGCCGCCGCGCTCGGCCGAGGAGCTCGCCGACATCGCGGTGTCGCTGCGCGGGCACGTCGATCTTCCGTCGGCGACGCTGTATCGCCTCGTCGGCGTCGGCCTCGGCAATTTCCGCGATGCCGAGGCGGTGCCGCAGCCCGAGCTCTTCGACTGATGCGCTACATCCCGGCGGCGATCGCGCGCCGGTCGAACTCCGGAAGCGCCGGCATCGCGCTGCTGCGCGACGGCGTCTGGTACTGCGACTTCAGGCGCACGTACTGCCGCGCAGCGTAGTAGATCTGCTGGATCTCCTCGGAATTGAGGAGGCGCACGCACCGTGCCGGATTGCCGACCCAGAGCTCGCCTTCGCCGACGACGCGGCCCTGCGCGACGACCGCGCCGGCGCCGATCAGCGCGTGCCGCTTGATCAGCGTGCCGTCGAGGATCGTCGCGTGCATGCCGATCAGGCAGGCGTCCTGCACCGTGCAGCCGTGCAGCGCGGCGCCGTGGCCGATGGTGACGTCGGAGCCGACCGTCAGCGCGAAGCCGCCCAGCGTGTATTGCGTGTCGTGGGTGACGTGCAGCAACGCACCGTCCTGGATGTTGGTGCGCTCGCCGATGCGGATCTTGTGCATGTCGCCGCGCACGACGGCCGCGGGCCAGATCGACGAGTCGTGGCCGATCGCGACGTGGCCGATGACGTGGGCGGCCGGATCGACGTACGCGGTCGGTGAAACCTCGGGCTGGAACCCGTGGAACGAACGGATGTTGCTCATGGGCATTGCGTCCAGCGGCGCCTGCGCTGCCAGAAATAGCGCGGGCCGGATCGCCGGGCTACCCGTACGTTCTTACAGGATCGCGGGCGCCGCGGATTCGACGCCGCATTCACGCGACAAAGAGCAAAAAGGCACTTCTTCCTCTTCTGCGCCGAGCGGGCAGAACCGTTCGGGCGCGCGCAACGCGCGCCCGAACCTCAATTCTGCGGGCAGGGCCGCGACGGCAGCGGCTTCGGCACTGCGGTGCGCGAGCGGACCGTCAGCACGACGCCGCCGACCGCGAGCAGCCCGCCGACCGCCGTCAGCACCGTCGGCACCTCGCCGAGCCAGAGCCACGCGATCGCCGACGCCACCAGCGGCTGCACGTACATGAAGCTCGACACCTTCGACGCCGGCGCGCGCGACAGCGCGAAGTTCCAGCAGAGGTAGCCGATGATCGTCGGCACGATGCCGAGATACGCGGCCGACCAGAGCTGCGCGGCCGGTACGCTGCCGAGCTTCGACGGCAGGTCGAGCCCGAACGGCACGAGGCCGAGCGTGCCCGCGAAGATGCTCGCGACCGTGAAGCCGAGCGTCGTCGTCCGCTGCAGCAGCGGCTTCTGGAACACGAAAT
>DATFRS010000316.1:0-5464 GCA_035263065.1 Rhodanobacteraceae bacterium | reverse complement strand
GAAATCCGGATACGTCGCTTCCATCAGCTGCTCGAAGCTGTCGATGACGAAGTACGTCTTCTGGTAGGTGTCGATGCGGTAGCGGGTGCGCATGATGCGCTTCAGGTCGAAGCCGAGCCGGTTTGGCGCCGGCGATTCGAGGCAGTGGATCGACTCGCCCTTCGAGCTCACGATGCCGGAGCCGTAGATGCGCAGCCCGTCGTCCTGGCGGATCAGCCCGAACTCGACCGTGTACCAGTAGAGGCGCGTCAGGTTCACCAGCGCGTCGCCGCCGATGCCGTGCGCGCGCACGCCGCCCCTGCCGTACGCCTGCATGTAGTCGGCGAAGATCGGGTTCAGCAGCAGCGGCACGTGGCCGAAGAGATCGTGGAAGAGATCGGGCTCGGCGATGTAGTCGATCTGGTCGGGCTTCCTGATCCACCACGTCACCGGGAAGCGCCGGTTGGCGAGATGGTCGAAGAACGTGAGCTCGGGCAGGAGGCCCTCGACGCCGACGAGCTTCCAGCCGGTCGCCTTCGCCAGCACGTCGTTCAAGTCGTCGAAGCGCGGGATCGCGTCCGGCGTCATGCCGAAGCGTTGCTGATTGTCGAGGAATTCGCGGCACGCGCGATTGACCAGAATCTCGCGCTGGCGGCGGAACAGCGTCGCCCAGGTCTCGTGATCGGCGCGCGCGTAGGTGTCCCACGGCTGGTCGACGACGTCGGTCGTGTAAACCGGGACGTAACCCTTGTCGGTCTGCTGGTGTTCGACGCGGCGCGGGGTATTCAGCGCGGCCATGACGTGGACCTCTTCGATACGCCGCAAGCTTAACGCGGTTCGCGTGAACGCGCCTGTCAGTGGACGCTGGGCCCCGCCGGCGGGCCGTCGCGGCGCACGAAGCGGATCACGTGCGGTCCGGCGGCGTCGCCCGCTCCGGGACGGTGCCAGAGCACCGGCACGTGGCCGGGACGCGGCAGCTCGAGCTCGTCGTCGCCCGAGTCCGCCCTGTCCTCTTCGTCTTCCCAGCTGTAGCGCTTGCGCGGCGGCGCCGGGTCGCGGCGGAACAGGAGGCATGCCGCGAGCACGCCCGACACCGCGCCGGCGAGGTGGTATTCGAAGCTGATGTGCGGCTCGCGCGGCAGCACGCTGAGCAACATGCCGCCGTAGAGGAAGAACACGACGAGCGCGGTCACGACGGCCAACCGGTCGCGCCGCAAAAGCCCCATCACGAACAGGAAGAACATGAGCCCGTGCGCGATGCCGCTCGCGCCGACATGCACCGAATCGCGCGCGAAAAGCCACACGCCGATGCCGGACAGGACCCAGACGATCGGGATCGCCCAGCGCGCGCCGAGCGGATAGCAGTAGAGCGTCAGCGTCGCGAGAAGGGCGAGCGGCAGCGTGTTCGACATCAGGTGCGCGAACGACTCGTGCGCGAGCGGCGCCGTCAGGATGCCGATGAGCCCATGCGCCGTGCGCGGCGCGATGCCGAGATCGTCGAGCGACCAGCCGAACAGGAGGGCCGCGGCCCACGCGATCCAGACACCGGCGAGCAGCGCCGCCGCGCCGAGCACGGCGTAGCGCACGCGCTTGCGGTCGTGGGCGACGACCGTCGCGGTGGGTTCAGGAAGGGGGGGCACGCTGACCATCCGCACAGGGTTGGGATGGACCTCGCACATGCAAGGGGTCCGCAGTGGCGGGCGGCGAGGTGGAAAATTGCAAATCGCTGTTCCCGGCCGCCGCCAGTCAGTAGCATGGGCCCGAGGCCGGCGGGGAGCTGCCGGTCGGGCCGGGGGGCACGAGCGAATCGAACGAAGCGCGCATGGCGCGCCGCCCCCCGTTGCATGGCCATCGGCGGGCGCGGACTTCCTGCATGCACCTCGACGTGTCGACTGCGATGCTGGTCACCTCCGCGCTGACGCTCGCCGTCGGCGCGAGCCTCGCCGTCGCCGTGACGCGCTATCCGGATCGCCTGCGCCAGGCGATGCACATCTGGATCGGCGGCCTCCTGCTGCAGATTCCGGTGTTCCTGCTGTTCGGCATCGCCGGCGCACTGCCCGGCGTGCCCGCGATCGTCGTGGCGAACGCGCTGTTCGCGTTCGCGTACGCAGAGATGGGCCGCGCGGTACGCGTCTTCGCCGGCAGCGACGCGCGGAGCAGCCGCTTCGAGCTCGCGATCATCGCGGTGCTGATCGTCATCCCGATCGTGTTCGGCTTCATCTGGCCCGATCCGCGCTGGCGGCTCGCGCTCGGCGCGCCGTTGCTCGCTGTGCTGAGCCTGCACGTCGCGTACTCGATCCTGCGCCGCGACGGACCGCTGCGCGCCGCCGACTGGCTGACCGGCGGCCTGTTCATCCTGAGCGCTGTTCCGATGCTGCTGCGCGCGGTCATCGAGATCGCCGCGCCGCTGCTCGACATCGAGCCCGCGCGCGCGTTCGGGCGCAATCTCTTCTTCCTCACCGGCTCGTGCCTGCCGATGATCGCGACGATCGGCTTCCTCCTGATGTGCAACGACCGCATCAACGACGAGCTGAAACGCCTCGCGATGCTCGACCCGCT
The DNA here is from genome assembly GCA_035263065.1 of Rhodanobacteraceae bacterium. GTDB lineage: Bacteria > Pseudomonadota > Gammaproteobacteria > Xanthomonadales > Rhodanobacteraceae > Dokdonella_A. The sequence continues at coordinate 2,926 of DATFRS010000316.1, read as the reverse complement.
GACGGGCCTCTTCAACCGCCGGACGTTCGAGGAGCGTGCGCAGCTCGTCATCGACGAGGCCGAGCGCGGGCTCTATCCGCTGTCGCTGCTCGCCGTCGACATCGATCACTTCAAGCTCGTCAATGACGAGTTCGGCCATGCCGGCGGCGACGAAGCACTCAGGCTCGTCGTCGCGCTGATGCAGGAGACGCTCGCCGAAGGCCAGATCCTCTCGCGCATCGGCGGCGAGGAATTCGCCGTGCTGCTGCCCGGCTCCGACGAGGACGAGGCGACCGCAATCGCCGAGGGGCTCCGGCAGCACCTCGAAAGCCACGCCGTCGATGTCGAAGGGCGCGAACTCTGCCTCAAGATCTCGGCCGGCGTCGCGACGCTCGGGCCCGGGCTCGAGACGCTCTCGACGCTGCTTCGCGCGGCCGATCGCGCGCTGTACGCCGCGAAGCGGGCCGGAAGGAATCGCGTCGCGACGAGCTCGGCGCTCGCGGCGACGGGCTAGGCGCGCACCTCGGGCCGCTCGGCGCGCGGCCGGATCCACAAGCTCGCGAGCATCGACGCCGCGATCATCACCGCGACGACACCGAGCGCGATCCCGATCGGAATCTTCCAGACGTCCGCAATCAGCATCTTCGTGCCGACGAACATCAGCACGGACGCGAGGCCATAGTTGAGCAGGTGGAACCGTTCCGCCGCGCCTTCGAGCATGAAGAACATCGCGCGAAGGCCGAGCACGGCGAACACGTTCGACGTCAGCACGATGAACGGATCCTCGGTGACCGCGAAGATCGCCGGGATCGAGTCGACCGCGAAGATCACGTCGGTGACGGCGATCAGGATCATGACGACGAAGAGCGGCGTGTAGAGCCGCTTGCCATGCTCGACGATGCTGAGCGCGGCGCCGCTGAAGCGCCGCGTCAGCGGCAGGTGCTTCTGGATCAGGCGCAGCACCGGGTTCGATTCGAGATCGGGCTCCTTGCCCGCCGCGATCAGCATCTTGATGCCGGTGAAGACGAGGAAGAGCCCGAAGAGATACAGGATCCAGTGGAAGCGCGCGACGAGCGCCGCACCGATGAAGATCAGGATCGCGCGCAGCAGGATCGCGCCGAGCACGCCGAGCATCAGCGCGCGCTGGCGCTGCTCGGCCGGCACGGCGAAATAATTGAACACCATCAGGAACACGAAGATGTTGTCGACCGCGAGCGACTTCTCGACGACGTAACCGGTCAGGAACTCGAGGCCGCGCTGGTCGGCGATCTCACGGCCCGCGTGCATGTCGAGCCACCACCAGAGCCCGAGGTTGAACAGGAGCGCGAGCGAGACCCACGCGATGCTCCACACCAGCGCCTCGCGGAACGCGACGCGGTGCGCGCCGTTCGAGCGCAGCACGAGGAAATCGACGGCGAGCGCCGCGAGGACGACGACGACGAACGTCGCCCAGAGACCCGGTGTTCCAATCGTATGCATCGAATCGCGCCTCCAGAAACGCAAGACCCCGTGAGCCGGCGGCGCACGGGGCCTCAGTTTTCTCTGGGCGCACCTTCGCCGTGATCGGCGAAGGTCTCGCTCGCAGGCCCTGGGGCCTGCCTGCCGGACCGGAGCCTTGCGGCTCGTGCTGACGATCGCGGCAGCGGGAGAGCTACTCCCCTTCTGTGGCTCGAACCTTAGCGAGAGCGCCGCCGCTTGGCAAATGCGCCGCAACAATGTTCACGATGTTGCGCCGCGGCAGCCTGAACGGGCGATCGCATACAATTCGCGCATGAATCGCGAGTCCGCGGGCGCCTTGCCCGTCATCCACCTCAAAACCGAGCGCCGCTCGACGCATCCGTGGATCTTCCAGAAGATGGTCGAGAAGCCCGACGTGCGCCCGAAGCCGGGCAGCGTCGTCGAGATCGTCGACCGCGAGGGCCATTTCGCCGGGCGCGGGTTCTATAACGGGCATTCGCGCATCGCGCTCCGCGTGCTGACGGCCGATCCCGGCGAGTCGATCGACGAGGCATTCTTCGCGCGCAAGATCGCCGAGGCCGTCTCGCTGCGTCGCGACGTGCTGAAGCTCGACGCCGTGACCGATGCCTACCGGCTGATCCATTCCGAGGGCGACGGGCTGTCCGGCCTCGTCGTCGACCGCTTCGCCGACACGCTCGTCATCGAATATTTCTCGGCCGGCATGTTCCGCCAGCGCGACCTGATCCGGCGTTGCCTGCTCGAACATTTCCCGAGCGCGAACGTGTATTCGTTCGCCGAGGAGCATGTGCAGAAGCAGGAAAGCTTCGACTTCACCGCGCCCGCGGCGCCGGCGCCGACCGTGATCCACGAGCACGGCGTGAAGTTCCACGCCGCGCCCGGCACGAAGCACAAGACCGGCTTCTTCGCCGACCAGCGCGACAACCGCAAGACGCTGTCGGAGCTCTGCGGCGACGGCAGGCGCGTGCTCGATCTGTGCTGCAACTCCGGCGGCTTCGCGATCTACGCGAAGACGATCGGCGGTGCGGGCGAGGTCGTCGGCGTCGATCTCGACGAGGAAATCCTCGGCGTCGCCGAGCGCAACGCGAAGCTCAACAAGGCCCGCGTGCGCTTCGTGCAGGCCGACATCTTCGCGTGGCTGCGCGACGTCGCGGTCAACAATCGCGACCAGTACGACGTCGTCGTGCTCGATCCTGCGAAGATGACGCGCGACCGCGAGCAGGTGATCCCGGCGCTGAAGAAATACCTCGACATGAACAAGCTCGCGCTCGCAGCCGTGAAGCCGGGCGGGATTTTCCTCACCTGCTCATGCACGGGGCTCGTCAGCGAGGAGCAGTTCCTCGACATGCTGCGCCGTGCGGCGTTCTACGCGAACCGCACGCTGCAAGTGCTGAAAGTGTCCGGCGCGGGACCCGACCACCCGTGGCTCGCGCACGTGCCCGAGAGCCGTTATCTCAAGGCGGCGTTCTGT
>DATFRS010000315.1:0-6029 GCA_035263065.1 Rhodanobacteraceae bacterium | reverse complement strand
TGCCCTCCTGCGAGGTGCGCAGGATGATGTTCTCGAACTCGGACGGCTCGGTCATGCGTCCGCGCGTCGTCACCGCGAACGACTGCTCGACCGGCCGGCCCGTCGGCGACTGGCCGATGCTGCCGACGGCGAATTGCTGGTTCTGCGCGGCGACCGCGCGCTGGACATCGGCCGCGTCGATGCCGAGCGCCGCCATGCGATCGGGCTTCAGCCAGATGCGCATCGCGAGGTCGGGCGAGCCGAGGATGCTCGTCTGCCCGGCGCCGGGAAGGCGCTTCAACGCGTCGAGCACGTACAGGTTCGCATAGTTGCCGATGTACTGCGCGTCGTAGCGGCCTTCGGGCGAATAGACCGCGATCACCATCATGAACGCGCCCGAGCGCTTCTGCACCGACACGCCGGTCCGCTGCACGGCATCCGGCAACAATGGAAGCGCGAGATTGACGCGGTTCTGCACGTCGACCTGCGCAAGCGAGGGATCGGTGCCGATCTCGAAGAAGCCCGTCAGCGTCATGTTGCCGGTCGACGAGCTCGTCGACTGCATGTACATCATGTGGTCGGCACCGTTGACCTGCTGCTCGATCGGCGCGGCGACGTTCTGCGCGACGATGTCGGCCGAGGCGCCCGGATAGGTCGCGGTCACCGTGATCGTCGGCGGCGCGATGTCCGGAAACTGCGCGATCGGCAGGCCCACCATCGCGACGAGGCCGCCGACCACGACGACGATCGACAGCACCGACGAGAAGATCGGCCGGTCGATGAAGAAGTGCGACAGACTCATTGGCGGTCTCCCGCCGGCACCAGCACGATCTCGACGTGCCGCGCGTCGGCGGTCGTGCCCGCGACGATGTTCGCCGGCGCGCGCATCTCGATGCGGCTCTCGGGGATGCCGGCGACGATCAGCGCCGCACGCACGGATTTCGCGCGCGCTTCGGCGAGGCGCACGTTCGCGGGATGCGATCCTGACGCGTCGACGTAGCCCGATACCGCCGCGCGCGCGCCGGGCGTGTCATGCCATTCCGCGACGATCGGCGCGAGCTTGGTCGCGGCTTCCGTCGAGATCTGCGCGCTGCCGGTCTCGAACAGCACGGTCGCCTGCGCCGTCGCATGCGCAGTGCCCTTCGCCGTCGCGCCCGGCGTGAATGCCGTCGCGGCGTCGGCCGACGCAGCGGCCGCGCCGGACTTTCCGGCGGCAGCGGGAGCCGGCGCAGCGCCGGCCCTGGCCGTTGCGTTTTTCGCGTTGCTCGCGGCCGCACCGGCCGTGGCCGGCGTCATCGGCCCCGAACCCGCGGCGCTCGAAGCTGCGTTCGTCGCGGGCGCTTCGTGCGGCGTCACGGGCGAACCTTTCAAGGTCGCGCCGGGCGCCACGCGGATAATATTCTCGACGACGACCTTGTCGCCGGGATTCAGGCCCGAGCGCACGATCCATTCGTCGCCGGCCCACTCGCCGGTCTCGATGACGCGCTGCTGCGCCTTGCCGTCCTCGCCGATCGTCCAGACGTACGGGCCGCGATCGCCCTGGAGCACCGCGACCTGCGGCACCGAGATCGCCTTCGTGCGCGAGGCGCCGTGCAGCTTCACCCGCACGAACTGGCCGGGGCGGAGCGTGCCGTCGCGATTGGGCACTTCGGCGCGCACGAGGTACGTGCCGGTCTCGGTGTTGAACGACGCATCCGCGAACGAGATGCGCCCGACGTTCGGCACGACGCTGCCGTCGGCGAGCACGATCTCGACCTCGAGCGTCCCGATCGACGGCACCTTCAGCGCGCCGCTCTTCGCCTGCGCGCGCAGCTGCAGCAGCTCGTTCTCGGAGAGGCTGAAGTTGACCCACATCGGATCGAGCTTGGCGACGTAGGTGAGCAGGCTGTTGCTCGCGTCGACGTACGTGCCGTCCTGCTTCTTCGAGAAGCTCGAAAGGCCCGTGACCGGCGCGACGATCGTCGTATAGCCGAGGTTGAGCTCGGCGCTGGTGACGTTCGCGCGCGCGTTCTCGACCCCGGCAGCGGCCGCCTGCTGCTGGCCGACGGCGTCGTCGAGATCCTTCTGGCTCAACGCGTTCTTCTCGGCGAGCGGCTTGACGCGATCGAGGTTCTGTTGCGCGGTCGTCAGGCGCGCGCGCTGCTGCCCGAATTCGGCTTTCGCGGCGTCGAGCGCGGCTTCGAACGGCTTGCGGTCCATCTTGAACAGCACGTCGCCCTCATGGACCAGCGAGCCTTCGGTGTACACGCGCTTTTCGAGGAAGCCATTCACGCGCGCGCGGATCTCGACCTCCTGCGAGCTCTGCGTCTGCCCGACGTACTCGAACGTGACCGGCACGTCGTGCAACGCGACGGTCAGGACGCCGACTTCGATCGGCGCTCCCGCGGCGGGGCCGGTCGGCGCCTTCTTGCAGGCGCCGAGGGCGAGGGCGAGCATCACGAGGACTGCGAGGCAGGCCTGGCTGAGTCTTGGCATCACGAGGCTCCCGATTCGACGATCGCTGCGCGCGTCACGCCGGCGCCCGTCGCCCGCGCCGTAACCGCCGGAAGCCGCCCCGGATGACGCTTTTGTCCTTAGTTCAGCACGTTACTGCCGGCTGTTCGCGCGGCGAAAGAGAGCATTTACGCAGCATCGTTACGTAAAACTACGCCCCTAAGTACTTTTACCGACAGCCCGCCCCGCATAAATACGCTGTGCCCGCTAGCGCGTTCGCGCCAACCTTCGGCAAGCGACGGCGACTGCGGCGCCGCGCGGTTGCAAGCGCGAAATCCGCGCGAGACCGCGCCCGGAACCATTCGCCCTCGAGTCGCCGTCGTCGCCTTCGATTTGAGGAGGAATGTCATGCTCGGCGTGGACGCTCGTGACCGACTCTCGCGATGGCCGACGCGGCTTCTCGCCGCGTGCGTCATCGGTACATTGCCAACTGCCGCGCTCGCGCAGGATGCGACCGGCGATCTCAAGGCGCAGATCGCGCAGCTGACGCAGCAACTCCAGCAGCAGCAGCAGGTCATCCAGCAGATGCAGCAGCGTCTCGCCGCGATGGAGAAAGCGGAAGCCGAGCAGAAAGCCGCGCCGCCGCGCCTCGCGCCGGAGACCCAGGTCGTCGAAGCGAAGGCGGCGCCGGTTCCGGTTGCGCCGCCGAAGCCGCCGTCCGCACCGGCCGGCGAGGCGCCGAAAGGACCGGAAGGCTACATCAGCCTCGGCAGCGACAACTGGCTCAAGCTCGACGTCGTCGCGCAGGTCGACACGCTCGTCGACGAGAAGCGCATCGGCACGCCCGAGCTCTTCGTGACGTCGGCGATTCCGGTCAAGGGCGATCCGTACTACGACTCGGGCTGGCGCTCGACGCTGTCCGGCAAGCAGAGCATCGTGCGCATGGATTTCCAGCGCGAGTCGCCGTTCGGCACGGTCAAGGTCGTCTACAAGAACAACTTCTTCGGATCGGGCTCCGGAGACATGGTCTACAACCTCCAGTATCTCTACGGCGAGCTCGACGCGGAGACGTACTCGTTCATCGCGGGCTACTACCTGTCGGCGTTCACCGACATCGACGCGTTCCCGAACACGCTCGATTACGAAGGCCCGAACTCGTTCACGTTCAAGTATGCGCCGCAGCTGCGCTGGACGCCGATCCTGACGAAATGGGGCGACAGCACGCTGACCCTGCCGATGTCGATCGAGAAGCCGAACGCGGACATCAACGTGCCCGACGCGTTCGGCACGTATTCGAAGCGGCCGGACTTCACGATCGGCCTGCGCTGGAACGCGCCCGACGGGCACCTGCAGTGGGCGAACCTCGTTCGCGACCTCGCGGTCGAAAGCTCGACCGACAACCGCTCGCGCTCGACGAACGCGTGGGCGACGCAGCTCTCCGGCGCATGGTCGGTGTTCGGCCACGACAGCATCCAGGGCTGGGCCAGCGGCGGCAAGGGGTATGCGAACTTCCTGCAGGACATTTCGGGTTACGGGCTCGACGCCGCGTTCAACCCGTCGCTCGACCTGAAGGCGATCGACGCCGTCGGCGCCGGCGCCGGCTACACGCACAGCTGGGCCGAGAACATGAGCTCGAGCTTCTCGTACGGATACCTGCGCATCGATCCGGACGACGACTTCCTCATCGACCCGACGCTGCCGAAGTCGACGCGCTACGCGTCGGCGAACTTCGCCTGGCAGGCCTCGCCGCACACGATGATCGGCTTCGAATACCTCTGGGGCTACAACAAGAATCTCGAAGGCCGCAACGGCGACGCGTCGCGCATCCAGGCGACGATCCGCTACGACCTGAATCCGTGACGCGCGCACGAGGACGCGCCGCGAGCGCCTGAAGGAGAAATCGCATGTCGATGAACAAGCCGTGGCTGCTCTACGTGACGGCCGACCCGCCCGACGAGGGCTCCGCGTACCGGCTCGCGCTGGTCAGGCTCGGCGATGCCATCCGCCAGCACGGCATCGACGTCGTGCGCGCGCTCAATTGCGAGGACGGCCTCATCGTCGCGCGCGGGCAGGCCTCGTATTCCGCGATCATCATCGACTGGGATCTCGGCGAGACCGCGAAGATGACCGAGAGCCCCGCGCTCGCGATCATCCGCGCGGTGCGCGAGAAGTCGCTGCTCGCGCCGATCTTTCTCCTGTCGCGCAACGCGCGCACGCCCGATCTTCCGCTCAGCGTGATCCGCGAGGTGCGCGAATACGTGAACCTCGCCGGCGAGACGCCGGAGTTCTTCGCGCGGCGCGTCCGCTTCGCGATCGACGACTACCACTCGAAGCTACTGCCGCCGTACTTCAAGGCGCTGAAGAAGCTGACCGAGGAGGGCGCCTGGCAGTGGGATGCGCCCGGCCACATGGGCGGTGCGGCGTACCTGAAGCATCCCGCGGGCTCGGAGTTCCACGAGTTCTTCGGCGAGAACCTGATGCGCGCCGACATCGGCATCTCGAACGTCGAGCTGGGCTCCTGGCTCGACATCGAGGGCCCGCCGGCCGAATCGCAGCGCATGGCCGCGCGCGTGTTCGGCGCGGACTGGACGTTCTACGTGCTCGCCGGTTCGTCGGCGTCGAACCGCATCGTCGTGCAGGCGGCGGTCGGCAAGGACGAGATCGTCGTCGTCGACCGCAACTGCCACAAGTCGCTGAACCACGCGATGACGCTGGCAGGTTCGCGGCCGGTCTACTTCCAGCCGAGCCGCAACGGCTACGGCATGATCGGGCTGATTCCGCCCAAGCGCTTCACGAAGGAGCACATTCGCGGCCTCGTCGCGAAATCGCCGCTGTCGAAGGACGCGAAATCGGCTGCGCCGGTGCACGCGGTCGTGACGAACCCGACCTACGACGGCCTTCTCTACAACTGCGATCGCGTCGCCGAGCTCCTCTCGGCGAGCGTGCCGCGCGTCCACTTCGACGAAGCCTGGTACGCCTACGGCAAGTTCCATCCGCTTTACCGGCATCGCTTCGCGATGGGCGTGCCGCGCGACATGAAGAACCGGCCGACCGTCTTCGCGGTGCAGTCGACGCACAAGATGCTGCCGGCGTTCTCGATGGCGTCGTACATCCACGTCAGCAACAGCGATCGCGCGCCGATCGAATGGTCGCCCCTGAAGGAAGCGTTCATGATGCACGGCACGACGTCGCCGTTCTATCCGCTGATAGCGTCGCTCGACATCGCGAGCGCGATGATGGACGAGCCGTCGGGCCCGGCGCTGCTGCGCGAGACCGTCGGCTACGCCGTCGACTTCCGCAAGGCGGTCTCGGCGGTCGCGAGCCGCTTCCGCGACGACGGGGAATGGTTCTTCTCGCTGTTCCAGCCCGAGCGCGTCACGGTCAGGGGCAAGAAGGTCCTGTTCCACGAAGCGCCGGACGACGCGCTCGTCAACGATCCGAAATGCTGGACGCTGCGCGCCGGCGAGAGCTGGCACGGCCTTCCGGACGACGTCGTCGCCGACGACTTCTGCATGCTCGATCCGACCAAGGTCACGATCCTGTGCCCCGGCACGGACGCGAGGGGCAAGCTCGCCAAGCACGGCATTCCCGGCGCGATCCTCTCGAAGTTCCTCGGC
>DATFRS010000314.1:0-3012 GCA_035263065.1 Rhodanobacteraceae bacterium | reverse complement strand
AAGTCGATCGCCTGCGACAGCTCCGCCTTCGTCCGCTGCGCGATGAAGCTCGCGCCGAGCGAGAACTCGTCGGACAGCTTCCACGACCCCGCGAACGTCAGCGCCGGCGACTGCAGGTCCGACTTCAGCGCTTCGTAGCGGCCGACCCAGTCGTCGTTGTATTCGGTCTTGAACCCGAACGGCACCGTCAGCGAAACGCCGAGCGCCCACTGATCCATCGAATGCACGTAGTAGATCGCCGGCACCGGCTGCGTCACGCCGCCGTCGCCGCCGTTGCCGCCGGTCAGCGGACGGCCGAGGAAATCCTCGCCGCTGCCGTGGAACTTCGTTTCGAAGTTGATCACGGTGACGTCGGCCTGGAAGCAGTCGCCCTTGAACTCGCTCATCGCCGCCGGGTTGTTCGCGACGACCGAGCAGTCGCCCGGTGCCGCGGCCGAGCCCGCAAACGAGCGGCCGAGGCCTTCGGCGCTGTTCTCCTTGAGCTGGAACGCCGAGGCATGCGCGTTCTGCCCGGACAGCGCGGCTGCCAAGGCAAGCGGCAGCGCGGCGAGCAACGGCGCGATCGGACGACTACGGAAGAAGGGAGTCATGCACGGCTCCTGGCAAATCACGTGGCGTTCGGATGTTCATTATTGCTTAAACGCGCTGATCTTAGCTGCTAGCTCGCACGGCCATCCATCCTGCGCCGCCGCAATTTGCTGCGCCGCCGCACGGTTTCGGCATCCTCGCGAGGCGCGATCCCGCTCACCTCCGGCTCACTTTTCGCCGCTGAGAATCGCGCCCATGCACCACGTCCGCCGGTCGATCGCCCTGCCGCTGCTGTTCGCCGTCGCATCGGCCGGGGCGGCCAGCACGGTGCCGCTCCCCGGCTGGATGTGCGCCGCGGACCACGACGTCATCTTCCGCGCCGGCTTCGAGCCCGGCGAAGCGGTGCCGCACTCGCCGTCGAACGGCAGCGGCGGGTTGTATCCCGGCGACCAGGCGCGCGGCATCAACGTGCCGGGGATCGGCAACCGCATCTTCTATCTCTACGTGCCGAGCAGCTACGCGCCTTCGCGCGCCGTTCCGCTCGTGCTCGCGATGCACGGCACGGCCGGCTATCCGGGCGCCGCACCGGCGGCGGCGCGGCAGGTGCGCAGCGACTGGTCGTCGGTCGCCGAGACCGGCGGCTTCATCGTGATCGCGCCGGTCGCGACCGGCAGCGACGGCAGCTGGGAACCCGACGTCGACGTCCCGACGATCTTCGCCGCGATCGAGGACACGCTCGCGCGCTACAACATCGAGGAAACGCGGCTCGACATGTGGGGCTATTCCGCGGGCGGACATCTCGCGCACGCGCTCGGTCTCAACCACACCGACTACTTCGCGGCGTACGGCGTCAGCGCCGGCGCGCTCACGCAGTATGCGTGCAGCGACAGCGGAAACCCGCCGCCGAGCTGCAGCGCGCTACTGTCGGCCGCGGAGCCGAAGATTCCGGTCGACATCCATATCGGCGTGATGGATCCGCTGTATCTCTACTACGGCGCGAACGCGGACGCGGCGCGCTTCCAGACGGGCGGATGGATGGCGGAGGCCGATCTGTTCTATCGGCCGTTCGCCGGCGGGCACACGTACACGATCGCGCAGCTCGGCGAGATCTGGACGAACATTTGTCCGTTTGCGCTGGGGCCGTAAAAGGCAGTGAGGGCGGCGCTGCGCGCCTCGCGAGATCGTCCGCTACGCGGACTCGTCAGAAGTGAGGATGTTCCTTACGCCCTAACGAGCGAGCCGCAGGCGAGCGACCTCACGAGGCGCGCAGCGCCGCCCTCACGGCTCCTAGGCAGCCGCTTTCTGCATCCGCGCCAGCTCCTGCACGCCCTCGCGCCCAAGATCGCTGAGCCCATGCCCGCCCGCTTCGAGGTGCGCGATGATCTGCTTGCGCATGCGCGGCTCCCAGAACTTGCGCAGGTGCCCCGCGACGCCGGCGATCGCCGCCGCGTGATCGGGCTCCGAGGCGAAGAAGTTCGCGATGTCGTTGACCATGTCGACGAGACGCTCGATGTTCATGCCGGAATTCCCGCGGTCGTCCGCAGGATGCGCTGCGGGTTCGCATAGACGACGTGGCCTTCGGGCCGCGCGAAGCCGACCAGCGTCATGCCGGTCTCCTCCGCGAGATGGATCGCGAGCGCGGTCGGCGCCGAGATCGCCGCGAGCAGCGCGATGCCGACCGTCGCCGATTTCTGCACCATCTCGTAGCTCGCGCGGCTCGTCACGACGAGGAAGCCGTCGTCGACGCGCTCGTTCGAGGTCGCCATCGCGCCGATCAGCTTGTCGAGCGCGTTGTGACGGCCGACGTCTTCGCGAATCAGCGCGACGTCGCCGTCGACGTGCGCCCAGGCGGCCGCGTGCGTCGCACCGGTCGCGACGTTGAGCGGCTGGCGATCGTGCAGCTGCGCGAGCGTGCGCTGCAGGATCTCCGCATCGATCCCGGGCCCGGCGCCGACGGCCGGCGGCTGGCGCACCGCGTCTTCGAGCGCCTGCGCGCCGCACAGGCCGCAGCTCGTGCGTCCGGTGAGGTTGCGGCGCCGCGATTCGAGCGCCTCGGCACGCGCGTCGGGAATGCGCATGCGCACTTCGATGCCTTCGAGCAGCGTCTGCGTCGCGACCGTTTCGAGCTCGCCGGCCGAGGCGATCACGGCTTCGCTCAGCGAAAACCCGAGCGCGAAGTCGGCGAGATCGCGCGGCGTCGCCATCATGACGACGTGCGGGCGGTCGTTGTAGACGAGCGCGATGGGCACCTCCTCGGCGATCGCGTCGGTAACTTGCGCGACGGTGCCCGCGCGCCAGCGCCGGATCGGGCGCCGCACGAAGCCGGCGTGACCGCCGTCGGCGTCGTCAGGCGGGTGGCGCTGCGACGTGCTCATCGGCCTGGTCCAGGAGTTCCTTCTGCCGCTCGCTGAACTCGCGGTAGCGCTTCTGCCAGTCGGACGGCTGCGACACGCGCATGACCTGCACCGCGGTCACCTTGTACTC
>DATFRS010000313.1:0-16280 GCA_035263065.1 Rhodanobacteraceae bacterium | reverse complement strand
TCGGCGTGCGCGGCGGCGAACAGCAGCGCCAGCGCGCAGAGCAGTCCTCGAATGGCGGATGCGGACGCTTCCATGACGGTTCCCTCGGTGGCCAGTGTCGCCACGAGGAACGTCGTTTGCGCCGAAACCGGCTCATCTGTCCGGGGACGTCCGCAACCTCGAACCCTACCTTCGCGCCACGTACATCCCGGCACGCTGGCGCAGCGGATGCCCCGGCGAAAGCTGCGCGAGTCCTGCGGCCGCCTGGTCGGCGTGGCGGCTTGCGGCATCCCATGCGCCCGCCTGCAGGTGCAGGGCGGACAAGAGAAGGTGCGCCTGCACGACCATCGAATGACTCGCGCCGAGCTCCCGCTCGGCCTGCGCGAGCGCCGTTTCCAGCGCTGCGATCGCCGGCGTGGGCTGGTCGTCGAGCCAAGCGATTTCGGCCAGCGCGAGACGCGCCGGCAGGCGCTGCACGTCGTCGATGCCGCCCGCGTCTGCCAATGCGCGCTCGGCCTGCTCGATCAGCGACGGATCGCAGTCCGGCGCCGGTGCGCGATGGCAGGCCAGCGCGACGAGGCCGAGGGCCACCGGTCGCACCGGCGAGACCGGGATATCGGCGAGGAGGCTCAGCAACGCGGGACGGATCCGTTCGAAGTCTCCCGCGAGCCACCACAAGCGCGCCTGCGAGCTGTCGATGGCGTGGACGAGGCGCCGAGGGTCGCCGGCGCCGCTCGCCGCGACTGCACGTGCACGCGCGAACGCGTCTGAGGCGGCGTCGACGTCGCCGGCCGCGAGATGCGCGCGCGCCGAACGCGTCAGCGCGAACGCGTATTGCGCATGCGTTTCGCCGTGCACGTCGCGCGCCGTGTCGACCGCGGCGGCGCAGGTCGCATCGGCGCCCGGAGTCTCGAGATCGCCCTCGACGCCGCACAGGCGGATCAGCAGGCTGACGAGGTTCGGATGGCGCTCGACGGGAATGCGCGCGAACATCGCACGCGCCTCGCGCAGCGTCGCGGCGCCCTCGCGCCAGCGGCCGGCGAAGGTCTGCACCTGACCGATGTTCATCAGCGTCGTCGCGGCACCGAGACTGTCGCCGTTCGACGCACGGTCCCGCTCCAGCGCCCGCTCGTACCAGTGCTGCGCCTGCGCGTAGTCGCGCGCGTACTGGTATGCGGCGCCGAGGTTGTTGTACGCCGTAGTCAACTCCTCGGCATCGGCGTGCGGATCGGCTTCACGCAGACGGAGCGCCTCCTGCTTGAGCGCGATGGCGCGCGCGGGATCGACGCCCTGGTCCATCAGCGTCATCGACATCGAATCGAGCAGGCGTGCGTAAGCGAGCCCTTGCGTGCCCTGCGCCAGCATGACGGTGCGCACGGCTTCGAGCTCGGCGAGCGAGGCGTCGTACTCGCCGAGCTTGCGCAGCACCGCCGCGTAGAGGCTCTGCGCCTGCAGGCTGCGCGCGTCGTCCGCGCCGTAGGCTTGCGCGTTCGCGCGCCAGGCGGCCTCGGCGAGCGCGCGGTTGTTCGCCGTTTCGCCGACGCCGTCGCCGATGCGCGCGAACATCGCGAGGAGATCGGCACGCACCTCCGGATTGTCGGGATAGCGCTGATCGATGCGCTCCCGGCCGCGGCGCAGCAGCTCCGGGAGGCTGGGCGCCTCGGCGAGGACGTTGCCCCGTTCGAGCGGCTGGAACAGCGCCTCGACGAAGGCCTGCACTTCGGCGGCGCGCTGCGCCTGCTGGCGGGCGACTTTCGCCTGCCAGAGCGCCGTGCCGAGCGCAGCGAGGATCGCGGCGGCGAACAGCACGGCCGTCAACACGCTGCCGCGATGGCGCGCGACGAATTTTCGTGCGCGATACCAGCGGGACGGCGGATGCGCAGCGACCGGACGGCCATCGAGATGCCGCTCGACGTCGTCGCCGAGCTCGCGCGCGCTCGCATAGCGTCGCGCCGGCTCGGATTCGAGCGCCTTCAGGACGATGTTGTCGAGATCGCCGCCGAGCGCACCGCGAAGAGCGGACGGAGAGATCGGCAACTGCGCGATCGCGACGCCTTGCTCGGTGATCTGCGTCGATGGGCGGTGCGCGGGATCCGCGGGACGCTCGCCGAGCAGGAGCTCGTTGAGCAGCACGCCAAGCGCATACACGTCCGTCGCCGTCGAGATCGGTCCGCCGGCGTACTGCTCCGGCGCCGCGTAACCCGGCGTCAGCACCGGAAGCCCCGTGCCGGTCGTCCCGACCGCGTCCTCGTCGAGCAGCTTGGCGATGCCGAAGTCGAGGAGCTTCACCTCGCCGCGCGCGTCGACGAGGATGTTCGACGGCTTGAGGTCGCGGTGCACGATCAGGTGCTGGTGCGCCGTCGCCACCGCGTCGCAGATCCGCATGAACAGCGCGAGGCGAGCGGCGACATCGAGCCGGTGCTCGGCGGCGTGCCGCGTGATCGGCACGCCGTCGACGCGATCCATGACGAGATACGGAATCCCGGCGTCCGTCACGCCGCCGTCGATGAGGCGCGCGATGTTCGGATGCGACAGTGCCGCAAGCACGCGCCGTTCCCGCTGGAACAGGCGCTGCTCGAGTTCGGAATAGAGCCCGCGGCGCAGCAGCTTCAACGCCACCTGCTGGCGGAAGTCGCTGCCTTCGCGTTCGGCGAGGAAGACCATCGCCATGCCGCCGCGCCCCAGCACGCGCAGCAGCCGGAAGCCGCCGATGCGCTGGCCGATCAGCGACCGCCCGTCGTCGGACTCGCCCGCATCGCCGATGCGCGCTGCGCGATCGAGCGGCGGCGTGTCGAGGGATCCCTGGTTCGCTTCGTCAGCCTGCAGCAGGCGCCGCAGGCGATGCCGCTGCGCCGGCGTCATCGGCTGCGCATCGAGCCACGCTTCCCGTTCGGATGCCGGCACGAGCAGCGCTTGCTCGAAGCGCTCGCGCAGGAGGCGGTAGTCCAGCGCATCGTCCCGGCCCGACGGCACGTCGTCGGATTCTGGCGGAATCGCGTTCATGACCCGAATAACGCCGGACCGGGCACGACCGGCTCATCCCGTGCGCTCGTGCAGGAACGAGCGCGCGAAACGCCATTCCCGCACGACCGAAGAGCGGCTGAGGCCGAGCGTATCGGCCACCTGCTCCAGCGCCAGGCCCGCGAAATAGCGCAGCTCGACGATCTGCGCCGCGCGAGGATCGGCGCGCGCGAGATCGGCCAAGGCATCTTCGAGCACCAGCGCTTCTTCGGCGCTCGCGATCGACAGGCTGTCCTCGTTCGCGTCGAGCGTGACGCTCGTCCAGCCGCCGCCCGCCCGCTGGCGCAGGCGCGCACGCGCGCGATCGGCGAGCAGATGGCGCATCGCACGCGCGGCGTAGGCGAAGAACTGGCGCTGCTCCGGGAAGCCGAGCTCCTTGCGACCGCCCATGCGCAGATAAAGCTCGTGCACGACGGCGGTCGTGTCGAGCGTGCCGCGCTCGTGCGCGGCGAGCTGCCGGCTCGCCATCGCCTTGAGGCGGAGGTAAACCTCGCCGAACAACGCATCGGCGTCGGCCGGTGCCGGTGGTGAGTCGAGCATCGTCATGGCAGAGGTCGATGCGCGTTCATGCGCGCCCCGGTCGAGTGCTTCTACCGTGATAAGAACGCCGTCGGGACCTCAGATGAGACATCGCGAGGGCGGCCGCGCCGACCCTTACGGAGGATCGCACACGTAATAGGAAGAGTACGGAAGCGGCTCGCTGCTCAGGAAATAGCGCTCGTACGTCTCTTCTGCCCAGGCTTCCATGGCGCGCGCGGTGTCGGCATCGACGCCGATTGCCGCCGGATCCAACGGCATCTCGCGTTCGCGCTCGAGCTGCTCCGGATCGTTGTGCCCGAGCCGCGAGAGCACGCCGTACGCGTAGTAACGCACGGGGTCGGGTTGCGCGAGCACGAAGGAATACCCGTTCGCCCCTTGGTTCGAGTAGGCCAAGGCGAGGACGGCGACCATGCGCCAGTCGCCTCGCTCGACGCCTTGCGTGGCGATCTCGAGCGCAGCCTCGGCAAACGGTTTCGCGACGGCGGCGTCGTAGTCCGGATTCGGGCCCATGTGGGTGCCGGGCGTGGCGAACATCGCCGCGCTGGACACGAAGCAGTCCGCCGCCTGCGCATCGCCGAGTCGCGCGGCCATGAGCTCCGCATCCAGCATGGCGCGATCGTCCGCCACGATCGCCTCCGTGCCGGCGCAATACCAGCGGTTTCTCTCGACCGCGGCGAGCGAGCGGCGCCAGTTGTCGATCAGGCGCAGGTTCTCCGCCCGCGTGGCATCCGGGAGCGCGTTCCAGTTGCCGTCGCGAACGAGCAGCGGCGTGGGATCCTCGACGTCCCCTTGCTGCTTTGCCCAGCGGCAGAACTGCGTCGCATGCGACAGCTCGCTCGCCGCGTCGGCGTCACCCGCTTGCGCAGCCGCCAGCAGACCCTCGCGGATTGTCGCGAACGACGGGCCCGTCCGATCCGCGGGAATCCACGCGTCGTCGGTGCCGGTTTGTCGAGCTCGCGAGACGGCTGCTCGCGCTGCCTTTGGACTGCCGGCACCGACCGCCTTGCGCGGCGGCGCAGGCGAGTCTTCCTTCACCGTGGCGTCGACATCGCGCGCAACCCGCGACGCGCTCGACGCTGCATCTCGCGGATGACGCGCAACGACCACGACGGCAATCACGGCGAGACACGCCAGGACGGCGAGCCGAACTGCCCGCATGTGTCGATTCCGGAAAACGATGCGACGAGTCTAGCGCAGCGATATCGAGGCGACGGCGGAAAGCATGGCGAGGCTACCGACGCTTCTGCTTCCCCCACCCCATGCCGTCCAGACCCTTCGCAGGATCATCCGTGCCGGGGCGCCTGACGTCCTGGTCTTCGTCGTCGACGCGCATCAACAACCAATCAAGCAACCAATACACCGCGCCAAGGAAGCATATGACTGCAAGCGAGAGTTCATAGGGATTCCGCTCTGCCCACCAGAGCCAAAGGAGGTAGAAGCTGCCCCCGAGGAGGAGAACGCCCCGAAGAAGAAACATGAGCGACATTAACGGGTCCCCATCGGGCCGCAACATCGGCGCAGCCTATCAGCGTTCCGACAAACGCACCTAACATGTGCCGGGGGTCGGTGTCCCGCCGCCGCGCTCGGCATCGCGCGATCGTCTGCGACCATCGCCAATGCCCCTACGAATGTTCGCCTGCGATCTTGAAGTTCCTGCGGAAGCGTCTGCTCAGCCGCAGGCGGACTTGGGATTTCAGAACGACCTCGTATTCGCCGGAGGCAAGGAGCTCCAACCCGCGCACCCGATCCAGATTGACGATGATCGAACGATGGGTGCGGACGAATTTCTCCTCGCCGAGATCGCGTTCGAGATCGGAAAGCGAGCGGCGCAGGATGTGCGTCTCCGCGCCGACGTGCACGCACGCGTAGTAGCCGGCGGCCTCGATCCAGTCGATGTCCGCCACATCCAGAAATACCATTTCGCCGCGCCCCTTGATCGTCAGGCGCTGCACGCGCTTCGACGGTATCGACGCGTAGGTCGAAATCTTTTCCTTGGCCCGGCCGAGGGCGCGGACGAAGCGCGCGTCGTCGAACGGCTTCAGCAGGTAGTCGAGCGCTCCCGCCTCGAACGCGCGCAGCGCGTAGTCTTCGTAAGCGGTCACGAAGATGATCGCCGGCGGCAGATCGGCGCCGAGCAACTCGAGCACGTCGAAGCCGCTGCATTCGGGCATCTGCACGTCGAGAAACGCAAGATCGTATCGGGATTTCTGCAGGGCCTGGATCGCTTCCGGGCCGGATCCGCATTCGACGACGGCGCCGACGTCGGGATCGCGGCGCAACAGCACAATGAGATTCCGCCGTGCGATCGGCTCGTCGTCGACCACGAGAACCCGAAGCGACGTGTCGGAGAGCGCCATCACTTCTCCATGAAAGGCAGGTTGACGATCACTTCGACGCCGCCGCCCTCGGCAGGCCTGAGCTGCAACCCGAAATTCCCGTCGTGCAGAATCTTGAGCCGCGTGCGCAGATTGCCGATGCCGACACCGGTCTGCGCCGGCTGCCAGTCAGCCGGCAGCGCCGGGCCGTCGTTGTGGATGGCCAGGAGCAGCGCGCCATTCCGGTGCGTTGCGGTGATGCGCACGGTTCCCCCGGCGATGCGGTTGACGATGCCATGCTTGATCGCGTTTTCGACGAGCGGCTGCAGCAGCAGGTTCGGAACCTGCGCATGCAGCAGCTCGGCCGGGATGTCGATGCGAACCTGAAGACGTTCGCCGAAGCGAAGCTTCTGGATGTCGAGGTAGCGCTGCAGATATTCGACTTCCTCTGCCAGGGTCACCTGCGATCGATGCGAATCCTCCGACGCCCGGCGCAGGAATTCGCTCAGTCCGACGATCATGCCGATCGCTTCCTTGCCGCGCTCGTCACGCACCAGGCCGGCGATGGAATTGAGCGTGTTGTACATGAAATGCGGTTCCATCTGTCCGCGCAAGGCAGCGAGCTGCGCCCTCGATAGTTCTTCGTTGAGCTGCGCCGCTTCGGTCGCCTGGCGCGCGATGCGTTCGCGCGCATCGATGAGATAGGTGATCGTCAGAATCAGCACGTAGACGACGAAGAAGAGAAGGACCTGGAAAATCAGCGTCGTGCTGAACGTGTCGACGAACGTCGGCCACTGCCGGTTTCCCCACGGATTGAACGCCACCTGCAGCAACGCCGACAACAACTCGGTGACGATGCTGAGGAGGGCGAACGCGGAGAGATGTACCCCGATCGCCCGCGCGTTCACGCCGTGGTTGAGCGGATATCGCCGTGCCAGGCCGACGACGAGCGGCGTGGCGAGCGCCCACGGCAGCCACGAAGCGAATTCGGTCGCGAACAGCGGCGGCAGTGGATGGTGCTTGCCTTCCGCGCGCGCCGTGAGCACGGCTTGGCTCGCGGCAAACAGGCCGTAGGCGCACCAGATTCCGCCGAGCTGAAACCAGCGCGAACGCCAGAACCCTCGCGGAGCGCACGCGCCCTGGGTTTCGTTCATGGCGCAAGTCTATGCCAATGCAAACGCACCGACGCAGCGATGCAGCGAACGGCTGCTCCGCTGCAGTGAACGGTCTGGAGCCGTCGGTTCGCCGTTCCTATGCTGGACGGGCTGGAGTTCAACTCCAGTCCCAGGCCAACCTAATCGGGAATGACACAGATGAAAAAGCTCATCGCTTCAATTTGGATCACGTCGGTTCTGGTGTGCACGGGCTCGGCGGCATCGGCCGGCTCGCTGGATGCGCCTTCCAAAGAAGCCGTTGCCGCCGATGTCGCCGCCATCCGGCAACTCGGAAAGGACATGGGAGATGCGATGGTGGCCGGCGACATGGACAAGCTCGATCAGATCTTCGCCGACGATTGGAACTCGGTCGGATCCTCCGGCAAGGTGATCACCAAACAGGACTTCCTGCGCAACCACATGTCCGGCAAAGACAGGCTCGAGTGGTTCGAACTGGGGCCGATAGACGTGCAGGTGCTGGGAAATTCTGCCGTCGCCCAGGGCGGCGTCATCGAAACGAGGGGAACAGCGACGAACGTCCAAATGATCTACGCGGATTTGCTGGAGAAACGCGCAGGCAAATGGGTTGTCGTGCGAAGCATGGGCGGCAGGGTGAAATGACGAGTGCGCCGTGAATTCCACATATTCGAACAGGAGATACCGATGAAGACGACCTTTTCCCTGCCCGTTCTGCTTGCTTGCGCATGTATTGCACCTGTGTCGGCCAACGCAGCCGAAGCTGCGACCTCGGAAAACGCAAACGATATCGCGGTGATCAAGCAAATCGAGAAAGAGATGGGCGATGCCATGGTGGCCGTCGATATCGACAAGCTCGGTCAAATGTTCGCCGATGACTGGGTCACCACCTGTCCAGCCGGCAAGATGGCAACGGCGACAAAGGAGAGCATCCTGCGCGATTTCCAGTCCGGCAACGACATACTGGAGGCGTTCGAACTGGGACCCATCGATGTGCAAGTGTTCGGCAATACTGCAATCGCTCAAGGCTCGTCCACCGAGAAAAGAACTCGGGACGGACAAGACGCAAGTGGTCAGTTCGTGTGGGTGGACATTCTGGAGAAGCGCGCAGGGAGGTGGGTTGTGGTGAAAGGCGCTGGCAGCCGGGTGAAGTAAGGCGTCGAGGAACGAAGGGGCTCGGCTAGAACGCAAAATCGCGCCACAAGGGCGCGATTCGCTGGGTCCATCGAGTCTCTGTCCGTGACAGGACAGGTCGATGGCGGAGAGGGTGGGATTCGAACCCACGTTACGGTAGAACCGTAAACCGGATTTCGAATCCGGCGCATTCGACCACTCTGCCACCTCTCCAGAGCGGGGCGCGCATGATACGGGCAGGCGGGAGCCGAGACAACCTCTGTGCGGCCGGCGAACCGCGGCGCGGCGTGCGCCAGATGATGAACAACCTGCTCGACCACCTTCCCGATGGCTTCCATCGCCTCCGTCTCGACGACGGCCGTCCGGCCATCGCCAAGCTCCGACGTCGAGCGCCGGCCGGTTTCTTCGCGGCCGAAGCGCGCGGGCTCGAGGCGCTGGCGGGCACGAAAACGCTGCGAGTCCCCGACGTCTTCGCCATCGGTGAACGCGGCATCCTGATCGAAGACCTCGGCGCCGGCCGCGCCGGGCGCGCCGACTGGGAGCGCGCCGGCACCGATCTCGCGCGACTGCATGGCCACGCGAGCGACACGTTCGGTTTCGACTCCGACGGCTGGTGCGGCGACAGCCCGCAGGACAACACGCGTTGCGCCGACGGCCACGTGTTCTTTGCCGAGCATCGCCTGCGCCCGCAGACGTTGCGCGCCCGCGCGAGCGGCGAGCTCGATGCCGGCGATGTCGCGCGGATCGAACGCATGTGCGCGCAGCTGCCGCATCTCGTGCCCGCGATGCCGCCGGTGCTGATCCACGGCGACCTCTGGACGGCGAACCTGCACGCGTGCGCCAGCGGGGAGCTCGCGCTCATCGACGCGGGCGCCGTGCACTACGGCTGGGCCGAGGCCGATCTCGCGATGCTGACGCTGTTCGGCGAACCTCCGGCGTCGTTCTTCGCGGCGTACGAAGCCGCGTCAGGCGTCGACCCCGCGTGGCGCGGGCGCGCGCCGCTCTACAACCTCTACCACCTCCTGAATCACCTCAACCTGTTCGGCGCGAGCTATCTCGGCGGCGTGCACGCGGTGCTTCGCCGCTACGGCTGACCCGCGACGGGCGGCGCACCGCTGCAGAAATGCTGGCGCACGCTGTCGGCTTCGGGCATCCACGCGTTGAGTTGCTCGATGCGCGTCGCGTCGGACGGATGCGTCGAGGCGAATTCCGGCGGCTTCTGCTTGCCGAGCGCGCCCATGCGCTCCCAGAGCTTGGGCGCTTCCTCGGGATTGAAGCAGGCGGCCGCAGCGAGCAGGAGTCCGACGTGATCCGCTTCGGACTCGTGGTTGCGCGAAAACGGCAGCAGCACACCGTACTGCGCACCGGCGCCGAGCGCGGCCATCACCATCTGCTGCTGCTGCGGATCCATGTCGCTGACCGACATGCCGGCCGCCATCGTGCCGAGTTGCACGAGCTTCTGCTGCGCCATGCGCTCGCCGCCGTGACGAAGCAGCGCATGCGCGATCTCATGGCCCATGACGACCGCGAGCCCGTCGGCGTTCTGCGCGACCGGCAGGATGCCCGTGTACACCGCGATCTTGCCGCCCGGCAGGCAGAACGCGTTGACCTCATCCGACTGCAGCACGTTGACGTCCCACTGGTACGAGCCCCAGTCGGTCTCGGCCGGGATGTTCTTGGTCTCGGCGTAGTACTGCTCGACCTTCGGCGCCGCGTCGATCAGGCGCTTGGCGATCTCGCGCACCTGCCCCGGCACCTGGCCGCTCGTGACGACCTGCGATTGCGACAGGATCTCCTGATACGACTGCAGTCCGAGCGCGGCTTCCTGCTGCGGCGAGGTGTCGATGAGCTGCTTGCGGCCGGTGTACGACGTCGTGTCCTGGTGGCTGAACCAGTAGTACGCGAAGTAGAGGCCGAACAGGAGGATCGGCCAGAGCTTGAGGCCGCGCCGCGGCATGCCGCCGGTAGAGTTGCCGTACGGACCCATGAGCGCCCTCCTCCGCCGTTCCTTCGCCGAGCATACTGCGGCGCGGCGGGACTTGGCAGCTCAGCGGCGCGGATGCCGCCCACTCAGGTCGACGTGAACGCCGGCCACGCCGCGACGAGCAGGCACAGGAAACCGATCACCGCGATCGCCGCGTGCACGAGCACGAGCCACTTCGGCAGCGGCAGCATCTTCCAGTGATAGTTGAGGTTCATGAAGACGCCGCCGATCGCCGCGACGACGAACAGCACCGTCGCCGTCAGCGCGAGGCTCGGCAGGCCGACCGTGCACGCGGCGTAGATCAGCAGCGTCAGCGCCGCGGCCGACAGGAATCCGTGCAGCATCGCGAGCGCCGTCGGCGGCTGCGGCTTGCCGCCGAAGCGGATGCCTGCCATCACGATGCCGCCCACCGCCGAAATCGCGAAGATGATGACGGCCGTCTGCATGACGAGATTCGGTTCCATGAACGCCTCCTCGATCGATGGATGAGTCATCGCGCGCACGGCTGAGCACGCATGCACGGCGCGCGAGCGATGCATCGTCGCGGTTTGCGCCGCGCCGATCCAGCAACCTCAACGGTCTTCGTTCAGAGATCGCGCGCGACGCGGAATCCGACGCGCGCACTGCGCGTGTCGGCGGGCGCGGCAATACGGAATGCCGAGCGCACCTGCAAGGGATCGCTGCCCCACGAACCGCCGCGCACGACGCGCCGTTCGCAACCGGGATTCACCCACGCGTCGCTGTCGCGCGGCGCGCGCACGTAGTTGTCGTGCCAGCAGTCCTCGGTCCACTCCGACACGTTGCCTTCCATGTCGAAGAGGCCGAAGCGGTTCGCCGCGAACGTCCGCACCGGCGCGGGTCCCCAGAAGCCGTCGCTGTAGTGCGGGAACGCGAGCGACCAGCTCCGCTTCGACGGCGAGCGGTCGCCTTCGCCGGTGAAGTTTCCGACGGCCTTGTCGGGATTGCCGTCGCCCCACGGAAAGCGCGCGGCGGACCCGGCGCGCACCGCGTACTCGAACTCGGCCTCGCTCGGCAGCCGGTAGTGCTTGCCGGTGTGCTGCGACAGCCACGCGAGATACGCCTGCGCGTCGTTCCACGACACATGCACGACCGGCAGCGCGAGCGCAGCGCGCTCGCCGCGATAGTCGTCGCGCCAGCTCACGCCGCGCCGGTCGGCGATGCGGCCCGACGTCTCGTCGTACGCGGCGCTCGCGCCGACCTTCTCGGCTTCGGTGACGTGCTTGCTCGAGCGCACGAAGTCGGCGAACTCGCCGACCGTGACCTCGTTGCGGCCGAGCGCGAAGCCGACGTCGATGCGCACGCGCCGCTGCGGCTCCTCGTTGTCGGCGTGGCCGGTCTCGTCGGCGGGCGAGCCCATGACGAACTCGCCGGTCGGAACCACGACGACCGCCGGCGCCTCGCCCGCGATGTCGACATAGCGATCGCGGATCTCCTGCCCCGGCTTCAGGCTCGCGTAGAGCCGCGCGTTGCGGATGCGCTGCGCGAATTCGTCGAGGCCGCTGAGATCGGGACTGATCGCCTGCGCGCGCCTGGCGATCTCCTCGGCGAGATCGGCGTTGCCAGCGTCGAGCGCCGAGTGCGCCTGCGCGAGCACGGTTTCGGCGCGCTGCTTGCGGATGCCGTCGATGCGCGCACGCGTCTCGAGCAGGTCCCGCGAGCCCGGCCGGATCGACGATGCCTGCGCGAGCACGGCGTCCGCGTCGGTGAACTTGTCCTGCGCCGCCGCGGCGAGCGCACGATCGAGATAGCTCCGCTCGATCCCGGCGAGCCCCGCGTCGGCGAGCTTGTTCTCGGGATCGAGCGCGAGCACCTTGCGGTACGTCACGAGCGCGTTGTCGCCGGCGGGCTCGGTGACGACGCCCGCTTTCATCAGCGTCGCGGCGTGCGTCAGCAGCGGCGTGATCTTGTGCAGCGTCGCGAGCTTGTCGCGCAGGAGCTTCAATTCCGCCTCCTCGTGCGGAATGTCGGCGATCGCCGTGACGTAGCGCTGCGCAGCCGCCTCGTCGCCGCGGTCGAAGGCGGCCAGCGTCCAGTCGCGCAGCGCGCCGGCGATGCGATCGAGGCCGTCGGCGGCTTCGTCGTTGGTCGGATCCTCGACGAGCACCTGCTTGTAGAGATCGACCGCGTTGCCGTCCTTCGGCTCGAGCACCTTGCCCTGCTCTTCGGCGCCGCGCGCCTTCTTGAGCAGCGCCGCGATGAGCTTCGTCGTCGGCGCCGGCGGACCCATGCGGATCGCGTCTTCCAGCGAAGTGCCGACGGCCGGCGCCGCGGCGATCGGCGCCGTCGTCGCCGCGGGCGGCGCCTCGACCGCGACCCAGTTCGTCGCGGGCGTGCGCGTCGTCGGCACCGTCGGCGCGGTCGTCGCGACCTGCTGCGGCAGCTGCGGCTCCATGTGCAGGAGGCCCGGAAAGAACCGGTACGCGAGCGCGAGCGCCAGGACGGCGATGCCCGCGGCACCGCCCAGCGCGTGCTGCTTGCGTGCGATTTCGGTGCCGGGCATTGCGTTCGCTAATCGTCGCCGATCGCCTGAAATCCCGGCGCACCGGGCTGACAAGCCTGTCGCCGCACCTTAGGCTATCGGCGCCTCGCACTGCAACCCGCGCCGCGCCGCGAGCGCGCGCTTCGACAAGGACCCGACTTGGCCGACTGGATCGATCGCACCGCCCCGCTGCTCGAACTGTTGTCCCACGCGCCGGCGACGTTCGGCCTCGATACGGAGTTCATGCGCACGAACACGTTCTACCCGCGCCTCGCGCTGGTGCAGATCGCGTTCGGCGAGCACGTCGCGCTCGTCGATCCCGTCGCCGCGATCGAGCTCGACGCGCTCGACGCCGCGCTCTCTGACCGCGCGCGGCTCGTCGTCATGCACAGCGCGAGCGAGGATCTCGACGCGCTCGCGACGCGCCTCCCGCACGGCATCGCGCAGCTCTTCGACACGCAGATCGCGGCGTCGTTCGCCGGGCTCGGCGCGGGCATCGGCTATCAGCGCCTCGTGCGCGACATTCTCGGCGTCGACTTGCCGAAGGCGGAGACGCGCTCGGACTGGCTGCGCCGGCCGCTGTCGCCGCAGCAGCTCGAGTACGCCGCGCACGACGTCATCCACCTGCCCGCGTTGCACGCCGCATTGACCGAGCGCGTCGCCGGGCGCGGCTACGCGGCGTGGCTCGCCGAGGATTGCGCGCGGCTCCTCGATCGCGCGCGCCAGCGCGATCCCGATCCCGAACCGCAGACCGCGTTGCGCGGCGCGGCCGACTGGCCGCCGGAACGCCAGGCGCTGCTGCGCCGCGTGCTGCGCTGGCGCGATGCGGCCGCGCGGCGCACCGACACGCCGCGGCCCTGGATCCTCGACGACGCCGCCGCGCTCGATCTTTCGCTGCGGCCGCCGCGCGAGGCGAACGAGCTCGCCGATCGCACGAAGGGCCTGCGCGGCCTGCGCAGCGCGTTGCGCGCGGAGCTGATCGACGTGCTGCGCCGCCCGCTCGACGACGACGAGCAGACCTTCGAGCCGATCCCGCGCGCACCGTCGATCCGCGAGAAGCCCGCGCTCGCCGCGCTGAAGGACGTCGTCGTCCAGCGCGCCCGCGAGCTCGATCTGCCCGAAGGCCTGCTCTGCGCGCGCCGTCATCTCGAATCGCTGCTCGTCACCGGCCGCTGGCCGGCCGCGCTCGAGGGCTGGCGACGCGAAGTACTGTCGGATGCGCTCATGGCGGCGCTGCCGGACCGCGCCAGCCCTTGACACGGCCGGGGGTGGCACCCGCACACTGCGACGCATGATCTGCGTTCGCGCCCACCGGCTCCGCTCGACCGATTCGACGATCGGCGGCCCGCGCGCGACCGCGACGCGTACGACGACGACGACCTGCACCAGGCGGGCGGCGCGCGGCTGATTCATGCATGCACCGGCTCCGCCTCCCGAGTGAGGCGGATCGATGCGATGCCGCCGCTCTCGCGAAACGGGGCCTCCAACCGGAGGTCGACCTGATGTCCCGATCCGCCATCGAAGCGTCCCCCGCGCCGGCGCCGCCGGCTTCCGCGCAAGCGACCGCCGCGCACAAGTTCGGCGGATCGAGCGTCGCCGATGCCGAATGCTTCCGGCGCGTCGCGACGATCCTGCGCGCGCAGCCGGAGCCGCAGCAGATCGCGATCGTTTCCGCGATGCGCGGCACGACCGATGCGCTGATCGCTCTCGCCGACGCGGCCTCGCGCCGCGCGACGGATCGCGCGACGGCGCTCGACACCCTTCGCGATCGCCATCTCCTGACGGCGCGCGACCTGCTCGGCGAACGCGCCGACACGACGATCGAATTCCTGGCGCGCGGCTTCGACGAGCTTTCGAACCTGCTCGACGCGCTCGCCGTGCTCGGTACGTCAAGCCGCGAGGCGCAGGAGCTGATCCAGGGCTTCGGCGAGGTCTGGGCGGCGCGCCTGCTCGCCGATCACCTCGCTGCGAGCGGCATCGACTGCGCGTGCCTCGACGCACGCGACGTGCTCGTCGTGTCGCACGGCGAGCTCGGCGCCGCGGTCGACTGGGACCAAAGTGCGCGTGGGTACGCCGAATGGCGCGCCGCGCATCCGGCGCCGTGGTGCATCGTCACCGGCTTCGTCGCGCGCACGCACGACGGCCGGCCGACCGTGCTCGGACGCAACGGCAGCGACTACTCGGCGTCGATCTTCGCCGCGCTCGCCGGTGCGCGGGAGCTGACGCTGTGGGGCGACACCGACGGCGTGCTGTCGGCCGATCCGCGGCTCGTGCCCGACGCCGTATCGCTCGACGCGCTCTCCTACGACGAAGCCTGCGAGCTTGCCTACTTCGGCGCGAAGGTCATCCATCCGCAGACGCTGACGCCGGCGATCGCGCGCAGCCTGCCGGTGCGCATCCGCAACACGTTCCGGCCCGAGCACGACGGCACGCGCATCGGCGCCGACGAGCACGCCGCGAGCGCGCCGCCGGTGAAGGGCCTCAGCGCCGTGCGCGACCTCGCGCTGATCACGATCGAAGGCGCCGGCATGATCGGCGTGCCCGGCACGGCCGAGCGCACGTTCGGCGCGCTCCGCGCCGCCGGCGTTTCGGTGGTCATGATTTCGCAGGGCTCGTCGGAGCATTCGATCTGCTGCGTCGTGCGCGCCGCCGATGCCGACGACGCGGCGACGGCGCTGCGCCGCGCGTTCGCGGCCGAGATCGCGCGCGGCGAGATCCACAGCGTCAGCGCGGCGACCGACGTCAGCGTGCTCGCCGCGGTCGGCGACGGCATGCACGGCACGCCGGGCGTGGCGGCGCGCCTGTTCGGCGCGCTCGCGCGCACCGGCGTCAACATCCGCGCGATCGCGCAGGGCGCCTCGGAGCGCAACATCTCGGTCGCCGTCGCGAACGCCGACGCGCCGCGCGCGCTGCGCGCCGCGCATGCGGCGTTCTGGCTGTCGCCGCAGACGCTGTCGATCGGGCTCGTCGGCCACGGCAAGGTCGGCGCCGCGCTGCTGCGCCAGATCCAGGCCGCGCGCCCGCGCCTCCTGCGCGAGGCGAATCTCGATCTTCGCCTGCGCGCGATCGCGACGAGCCGCTCGATGTGGCTCGGCGAGGCTGCGTCGGCCGAGACCTGGACCGTCGCGACGACCGAGTGCGACGTCGACCGGCTCACGGCGCACGTGCACGTCGAGCATCTTCCGCACGCACTGATCATCGACTGCAGCGCGAGCGACGCGGTCGCCGACCGCTACGCGCCGTGGCTCGCGTCGGGCATCCACGTCGTCACGCCGAACAAGCACGCGGGCGCGGGGCCGCTCGCGCGCTGGCAGGCGATCCGCGCCGCGCTCGCCGGCGGCAGCGCGCGTTTCCGTTACGAGGCGACCGTCGGCGCCGGATTGCCGGTGATCTCGACGCTGCGCGATCTCATCGACACCGGCGACGAGATGTCCGCGATCGAAGGCGTCCTGTCCGGCACGCTCGCGTGGCTGTTCAACCGCTACGACGGCAGCCGCCCGTTCTCCGAGCTCGTCCGCGAGGCGCACGCGCTCGGCTACACCGAGCCCGATCCGCGCGACGACCTGTCCGGCACCGACGTGGCACGCAAGCTGGCGATCCTGGCCCGCGAGGCGGGCCGTACGTTGAGCCTGGAGGACGTTCAGGTCGAGAGCCTGGTGCCCGAGTCGCTGCGCCAG
>DATFRS010000312.1:0-6141 GCA_035263065.1 Rhodanobacteraceae bacterium | reverse complement strand
GCCGCGCGAGCACGACACCGAGATAGCCGATCACGAACAGCGCAACGCCGAACAGCGCCGCGCGGTCGCGGCCGCGCATGATCTTGCGGCCGACCGTCGACAGCACGAGGATGCCGAACACAATGCCGACGAGGCGGATGTTGAGCCGCATGTCGCCGTTGACGATGTGGCTGAATTCGTGGCCGACGACGCCCTGCAGCTCGTCGCGCGTCAGCTTGTCGAGCGCGCCGCGCGTGACGGTGATCGCGGCGTCGTTCGGCGTGTAGCCCGACGCGAACGCGTTGATGCCGGCTTCGTTCTCGAGCACGAAGATGCGCGGCACCGGCACGCCCGAGGCGATCGCCATTTCCTCGACGACGTTGCGCAGGCGCCGGTACGCGAAATTCTGGCTGCTCGACGTCTCGGTCCCGCCGAGCTCGCGCGCGATCGACGCGCCGCCGCTGCCGAGCGTCGCGATGCGATACGCGGAGCCCAGCAGGATCGCGGTCGCGACGCCGACGCTGGCGGCGCCGATCGCGCCCCAGCTCGCGCCGGCGCCGGTGCGGAAGGTCTCGTCGAAATCGAGCGTGACGAGGATCAGGACGTCGGTCGCCGCGACGACGACGAGCACCGCGAGCGCGAACAGGACCAGCATGCGGCGCGTCTGGCGGCGCGCCTGTTCCTGGTGGGCGAAGAAGTTCATTCGGAGCAGTGAGAAAGTAAAGAGTGAGAAAGCGAGAAAGTAGAAGCCATGGCGTGCTTTTACTAACTTTCTTACTTTCTTACTTCCTGACTGCTCTCAGGTGAAGGAAACCTTCGGCGCCTCGCGCTTCGTCTCGGATTCGATCTTGAGGAGCTCGGCAGGCTGGAACTGGAACATGTTGGCGACGACGGAACCCGGGAACATCTCGCGCCGGTTGTTGTAGCTCATGACCGCGTCGTTGTAGGCCTGGCGCGAGAACGCGACCTTGTTCTCGGTCGAGGACAGCTCCTCGCTGAGCTGCATCATGTTCTGGTTGGCCTTGAGGTCGGGATACGACTCGGACAGCGCGAGGAGGCGCCCGAGCGTCTGCGTCAGCGCGGTCTCGGCGCCGCCGAGCTGCTGCATCGCAGCCGGATCGCCGGGATTCGATTTCGCGGCGGCGAGGCCGGACACGGCGGAATTGCGCGCCTGGATCACGGCTTCGAGCGTCTCGCGCTCGTGCTTCATGTAGCCCTTGGCGGTCTCGACGAGGTTCGGGATCAGGTCGTAGCGGCGCGTCAGCTGCACGTCGATCTGGGCGAACGCGTTCTTGTAGTTGTTGCGGGCGCCGACGAGGCCGTTGTAGAGCCCGACCGCGTACAGGGCGGCCACGGTCAGCAGCACCAGCAGGATCAGCATGCTCATCGCAAATCGCTCCTCGTGGATCGAAGGCGGACAGAGCCGCGACGAGGCGGGCCGAACGGTTCCGGGCCGCTGAACGGCCATCCCCTGCCCCGCCGTTTCCGTTCATCCGGCCGGAACTACGTCACACGTCGTCGTTTTGCTTTTGTTTTACCGTAAAAGCGTTTCGCAAACCGCTGACATATGGATAGAATCGGCGCGTTTTCGAGCATATCACGAGGCCGGCAAGGGCCCCGGAGAGTCAATTGAGCCGTACCCCGCACGCGTTGATCGTCCTCGTTGCGGCATTCGCCGTAGTCCTCTCGTCTCCCGCGCAAGCGCGCAAGCGCGCGCCGCAGAAAGCGCACAGCGCGCCGGTCGCCACCAAGGTCGTCGCCGACGCCTCCGCCGTGTCCAGCAATGCGGGCGGCGTCGCGCGCCAGTTCGACCGCTGGCTCGACGGCATCGAGAGCTCCGGCGACGTCTCGGGCCTCGCCGTCGCGATCGTCAAGGACGACAAGGTGCTGCTCGAACGCGGCATCGGCTACGCGAACGCGACGGCGCGCGAGCCGGTCACCGCGAACACGGCGTTCCGCCTCGCCTCGCTCTCGAAGGCGTTCGCGACGGCGATGGCGTCGATCCTCGTCCACGACGGCGTCATGAGCTGGGACACGAAGGTCGCCGGCGTGCTGCCGACGTTCACGCTCGCCGACGTCGCCGGCGCGCAGAAGCTCACCGTGCGCGACATCCTGAGCCATCGCGTCGGCCTTCCGCACAACACGTACGACCGCATGCTCGAGGCCGACGAGCCGTACGAGCTCCTCGTGACGCGGCTCAGCGAAGTGCCGATGGCGTGCCCGGTCGGCGACTGCTACGGCTATCAGAACATCGCGTTCTCGCTGATCGGCGACGTCACCTACGCCGTCACCGGCGACTTCTTCTATCACCAGGTCGAGAAGCAGATCTTCCATCCGCTCGGCATGGAGACCGCGACCTACGGGCGCGACGCGCTTGAAGGCACCAAGAGCTGGGCGCGCCCGCATCGGCGCGCCGGCCACGGCTGGGTGCCGTTCTCGCCGAACGAGAACTACTACCACGTGCCGCCGGCGGCCGGCGTCAACGCCAGCATCCGCGACATGGAGCAGTGGCTGATCGCGCAGATGGGCGGCCGGCCCGACGTGCTGACGCCGGCGATGCTCGACGAGCTGCACACGCCGCTCGTCGCGACCGACCGCGAGAGGGTGTCGACGCCGTGGCGGCGCGGGCGCCTGCTCAACGCGCAATACGCGCTCGGCTGGCGCATCTACGACTACGCCGGCCAGACGCTGATCTTCCACGCCGGCGCCGTGCAGGGCTACCGCGCGATGATCGCGTTCCTGCCCAAGTACCGCTTCGGCGCGGTCATGCTGTGGAACTGCGAATCGGCGGCGCCTTCGGGCCTGATGCCGATGCTGATCGACCGCTATCTCGGCCTGCCCGAAGTCAACTGGGCCGGCATCGACAACAACGAAAGCGAAGACCTCGCGGGCGGCGGCGCGAACTGACGCGCCGTCCCGCCGGACAGCACTCGCTCCGTCTCGCGACGCTGCGCCCTCCGCCGCGGCGCGGTTAATCTATCGGCTCCAGGGGAATGCGGCGGCTCGCACACCGGCCGCGTTCGCCGCGCGTCAGCGGAGGGAAGCCGTGCTGATCGCCGAACAACTGATGCTGCTCCTGCTCGACCCGGAGCGGGGCGAGCTCGACGTCCGCCACGAAGCGACCGATCCCGACCGGCTCGCAGCGGCGGCACTGGTGCTCGACCTCGCCGAGCAGCGCAACCTCAGCCATCGCAACGGCCATGTCGCCTTTCATCCGCGCTTTCCGTCGGGGCATCCGCTGCTCGGCGTCGCCGGTGAAGCGCTGGCGGGTGCGGGACCCGCGCTGCCGCTCGGCGCGGCGCTCGATCTCATCGAGACGCGCACGCGGCCGATGTCGCGGCTGCTGCTCGACGGCCTGCACCGCCGCGATCTCCTGCATCGCATGCGGCGCCCGGCCTGGTGGCCGTGGGCGGCGTGGAAATATCCGCTGCGCTCGCTGCAGGCGCGCAACGAAGCGCTCGCGATGCTGCGCGACGGCGCGACGCGCGCGCCGCTGCGCGAGGTCGGTCTGCTGGTGCTGGTCGACAGCGCGGGACGTCTCGCGAGCTTCCTCGATGCCGCCGCGCACACGCGCGCGACGGCGACGCTGCTGGCGCTCGGTCATCGCCGGGACGGCGAGCATCCCGGCGACGGCAACGAAGCGTTGCTCGGCGCGCTCCGCGCGACGCTGCTCGACGACTGAGCGGCGTCAGTTGCCGAGCTTGAACTCGATGCGACGGCGCAGCGTCGAGGCGACCGCCGTGCCGTTCTCCATGCGCGGCTGGAACTTCGCGCGCTGCACGGCGGCGATGGCTTCGCGATCGAAGATGCGCGACGGCTGCGATCCGGTCACGTGCGCGTTCTGCACCGAGCCGTCCGGCGCGACGGTGAACTCGACTTCGACCCAGCCTTCCTGCCGGTTGCGCGCGGCGGCGATCGGATAGACCGGCACGGGCGGCGAAGTGACCGCGACTTCGCGCGTCTCGCCGCCGGCCGATGCCGGTGCCGGCGGAGGTGGCGCGGCGGGACGCGGCGTCGGTGCCGTCGCCGTGCTCGCGGTCGTCTCGGCGGCGGCCGGCGTCGCGGCGGCCGGTGCGGTGCCGGCGGCGCCTTCGCCGGCGGGCGCCGGCGTCGTCGCGGCGGTCGCGCCTTCGGGCGTCGGCGTCGCGGCGGTGCCTGGCGTCTGCGGTTTCGCGGCGGCCGCCGCGGCGAGCTGCGCCTGCTGCTGCTCGCGATCGGCGAGCTTCTTCTTCGCGTCGAGCTTCGAGCGCAGGATCGTCAGCGAGTAGTTGCTGGGATCGGCCTGCGCGAGCAGCGCGATGATGCGGTTCGCCTCGTCGAACTGACCCTGGTTGATCTGATCCTCGGCGGCGCCGGTCGCGAACGGGAAGAGCTCGCGCAGCGCGTCCTTCGCGCCGGAATCGTCCGGCTGCTTGGCCATGATCTTGAGATAGAACTCGAGCGCGTTGTTGCCCGCCGGCGTCGCCATGCGGTTCTCGTTCATCGCCTTGCGCGCTTCGCGATACAGCTGGTCGACGGTGAGCTCGTCCGACACCGCGGCCGGCGCTTCGGCGGTGGCCGGCGTCGTCGCGTTGGGGGTCGGCGCGGGCGCCGTGCCGGGAATGATCGGGGAACCGGGCGTGCGCCCGAAGAACCACCAGGCGCCGGCGGCGAGAACGATGACGATGACGGCGAGGGCGATCAGACGCGAGGGCGCGGCCGCGCCCCGGATCGCGTGCGGATCAGGCGTACGGAAAGTCATGACGGTCCTAACTCCAAAAAACAAATGGATCAGGGCACCGCGCCTTCGATGGTCTCCCTCCATCCCCTGGCCCCCCGGCTCAGAGACTTCAGCCGGCGCCGGCTGCGAAGCCAGCGCGGATAACGCAAAGGTAACGCAATTCGCAAGGCCTGTCGCGCGACGGACATCGCGTTATCGGCAGATTTTCCGGCCGGTTGCCCGACGTTCCTGCGAAACGCGTTCAGCGCCGCCATCGAGGGAAGCGCGCGGCCGGGCCCGTCGTCGCGCCGACGGCGGCATTCTTGCGCGGACGCAATGCGCCTCGCTTTGCGGGGCATGAATTCGGGCGTGCCGCCACCGGCTGCGCCGTCCCATCATTCAGTTTCGGGCGACTAAGCTCCTGCTGCGTTCGCCGCGGCCTGCCGGGCAGGCGCACGCGACGGGCGCCCGCGAGCGCGCGGCGCAGCGTCCTCCTTCCCATCCTGTCAGGAGCAAGCCATGTCCACGTTACGAGACACCAAAGAAGCGGTCCAGGAAGTCGGCGAGACGATCGCCGATGCGGCGCGCGGCAGCGCGGACGCGGCGAAGAGCGAGTTCTCGAGGCTCGGCGCGAAATTGCGCGCGAACGGCGCGCGGCTCGAGGACGAGCTCGCGGATGCGCGCGAGCGCCTCGGCGAAGGCGCGAAGAAATTCGGCGACGCCGCAGCCGAGCAGATCCGCGAGCATCCGCTCGCCGCGTTCGGCATCGCGTTCGCCGCGGGCGTCCTGATCTCGCGCATCCTGCGCAGCCGCTAGGACCCGCGCCGATGGAAACGATCGCCGCGGATGCGCCGGCGCCGAGCGCGCCGGCCGAGGATACGATTGCCGTCGTCAAGGAAGCGGTCGACCAGACGCTGCGCCTTGCCGGCGCTGCGCTTGCGCTGCTGCGCGCCGAGCTTCGGCTCGCGCGGAGCAGCGCGTTCGTCCTGATCTGGCTCGGGTTCGTGCTGGTGTTTCTCGGCGTCGGCGCGTGGCTCGCGACGAGCGCCGCGATCGCCGCCGGCATCTACCAGCTCACGGGCAACGTGTTCTACGGCATCGGCAGCGTCGCGCTCGCGAACATCGCCGGCATCTTCGCCGTGCTGTTCCTGATGCGCGGCTGCTGGCGCGATCTCTCGCTGCCGCGCACGCGGCGGGCGATCGCCGATTTCCGCGAGACGGTGTCGTGAACCGGCTGCTCGCACGCCGCCGCGCGGCCGAGGCTGCGCTCGCCGACGTGCGCCATCGCGAGCGCACGTGGGCGTCGGCCACGCGCGGGATCCGCGCGTGGGCCGAGCGGCATCGCGCCGGTGTCATCGTCGGCGGCGGATTCGCAGCAGGGTTCACGACGTCGCTGCTGCCGGTCGCGCCGCTGCTGCGACTCGCGTCGGCGCTGGCCGGCACGGTGTCGCTGATGGTCGAGG
>DATFRS010000311.1:0-5492 GCA_035263065.1 Rhodanobacteraceae bacterium | reverse complement strand
CGGTTGATGCCCATCGTGTGATCGTGATACCAGAGCGTGGCGGCGTCCTGCTCGTTCGGATAGTGATAGAGCGCCGACGCGCCCGGCAGCGTCCACGCTTCCGGGTAACCGTCGCTTTCCGGCGGCGCCTTCGCGCCGTGCGCATGCACGACGGCGCGCACTTCCGGGAATTCGCTTTCGGCGCCGTGCAGCGTGCGGTCGAGCGGCAGTAGATGCGTGCTCGGCAGCGCATTGATCCAGTCGACGAGCATGCCCTCGCCGCTTTTCGCTTCGAGCGTCGGCCCCGGGAACGTGCCGCCGTAGCCCCAGCATTCGGTCGGGCCGAGATCGCGGTGCACGCGCGCTTCGCAGCGCCTCATCTCGATGCGGTAGTACGCAAGCTCGGCCGAACCCGCGCCGAGCGCACGCTTGCCCGCTGCCTTCGCGATCTCCGGCACGGGCAACGCGTCGACGAACGGCTTCAGCGTGTTCGGATCGAGCACGCTCGCGACCGGCGGCGCGCTCCGCATGCGCGCGCGACCGGCCATGGGCAGCATCAGCGATGCGGCCGCGAGGGCACTCTGGCGGAGGAAACGCCGGCGCGAAAACGACATCGGAAATCAGCACGCAGTGGGCGCGCGCACCCGCTCAAGGCTGCGCGCGCCGCTGCGATCAATCACCCATGTCCGTTCGACGGCTCGCCGGTGTTCTCGTCGAGCCGGAGCTTGCCGGCGCTCGGGCCGCCGTTGAAGTCGAACATGCCTTCGATCGTGCCCGTGATCGCGTCGAACGAGCCGCCGCCGAGGCGTGCGCCGTCGAGCCAGTTGTCCTCGACGAAGCGCAGGATCGAGCTCTGGTCGGTCAGCGTGTGATCGACGTAGTTCTGCTTCGCCCACGCCGAGACGAGGAGCAGCGGCAGGCGCGGACCGTAGCCGCAACGGCCTTGCGCGTGCGCATTCGCGGCATCGATGCCGGGCAGCGATGTCGTCGTGCCGTCGCCGCAGGCGGCTTCGCCGGTGAGCCCGTCGTCGGGGCTCGACGACTGGTTGACGATCGGCGGCATCTGGTGGTCGTACCAGCCGTCCGAATCGTCATAGGCGATGACGACCGCGGTCGAGTTCCAGTACGGGCTCGCCATCAGCGTGTTGAGGACGTGCACGACGAACGTCTGCTCGTCGAGCGGATCGGAGTAGCCGGCGTGACCGTCCTGGTAGCCCGGCGCCTTGAGGTAGCTCACGGCCGGGAGGTTGTAGTTGCGCAGCGCGTCGAAGAAGTCGTGGATGTCGTACTGGTGGTTCGCGCCGTCGCCGTTCGTGCCGATCGCCTCGACGCGGCTCGGACGCGCGTGCGTCGGGTTGGCCGTCGAGGCGTAGTACTGGAACGGCTGGTGGTGCGGGATGTAGTCCTTCTTGGTGACGCCCGTCACCGCCGACGTCGTCGTGCGGCTGCAGCCGGTCGAGCCGTCGCTGTTGGTGATCGTGAGATCGAAGCCGCCCGAGAAGAAGCCCCAGGTGACGTTCGCGGCGGTGAGGAGATCGCCGACGTTCTGGCCGCCCATCGTGCCCTGCGCGCCGGTCGACGGCGAGCAGACGTCGCCGATCGGGTCGGCGTCGCTGATCATCGTCAGCGAGCCGTTGCCGCCGTCGGTCTCGTCGCCGGTGCCGTTCAAGGTCGCCACGACGCCGTTGGTCTGGCCCGAGACGAGGTTCAGCGCGCCCGGCGTCGACGGGCCGAACGTCGTGTTGTACGAGTTGTCGCTCATCGCGTAGTGCTGCGCGTAGTTCCACAGCGCCGTGACCGTGTTGCCGTCGTAGTAGCCCATGACGAGGCCGGTCGTCGAGAAGATGCCCGGCGATCCCGGCGGCGGCGGCGCGCCGCTGCCGGTGCCGCCTGCGCCCGTGTAGAACGGGAAGAGATCCATGAGGCCTAGGTGCATCGCCTGCTGCTCGGGCGTGTAGTCGTGATCCTGGTCGGCCGTCGAGGCTTCGGCACGGCTCAGGCGGAACGGATTCGTCGCGCCGTCGGCGTTCTGCGGGTTCGTCGCGGTCGGGTTCGCCGAGAGCAGCGCGGCGCTGAGGCCGTTGACGGTCGGCGTGCCGGCCTTCGCGCGGAACGGCGGCTCACCGTGGGTGTTCACGGCGACGGGATACGTGCCGAAGTAATGATCGAACGAAACGTTTTCCTGGAAGATGACGACCAGGTGCTTGATCGGCGTCGCGGTGGGCGGCGTGTGCGACGTGTCGGGCGGCGCGGCGGTGGCGATGCCGCCGGCAATGGTCAACGCGATTGCAATCGATGCAACGATGGGCTTGCGCATGGTTGTCCTCTGGCGCTGGTACGAAATTCGACCGGCGCACGACGAACCCCAGCATCAATCCCCGCCGCGAACGCTAAGGCGGCAATGTGACCGTTGGATGAAGTGTAAGGAGCGTTTACGACACTGCACGAAAAGCGACGGCGACCGAAGTCGCCGTCGCACATCGATATATGTCGCCGACAGCTATTGCGATTCGAAGCCGTTGACGAAGATCTCGTCGGGCGGCGGGCCATCCGGCGCGCGCACGCAGTCGTAGGTGAGATCGATCGGCGCACTGGTCGCGACGACTTCGAAGTCGTTCGCCTCGATGCCGAACAGCGAGTGCGAGTCCATCGAGATGTCGGAATCGTCCCACTTGTGCGTCGTGTAGGTGTCGACTTCCGCCGTCAGCGGCACGTTGCCGCCGTCGGCAAGCACCATCCCGTATTTCTTCAGCGTGCGCAGGATCACGCGCACGCCCTGATTGTCGGTGAACGCATTGATGTCGAAGCTCGACTTGAGGCGCAGGCGCGATCCGTACGGCATCGCGTAGGTGTCGGTGTTCTCGGGACCGCCGGCGTGCGATGCGGGCCGCACGTATTCGCCGGCCTTCATTTCGTCGTTCGGCAGGATGAAGCGGATGGCGTGGCCGATGTCGCCCTGCGACTGGATGCCGGCGTAGATCTCGTCGGCGTTGAAGAGCAGCGAAGACACCGGGAAGCCCGCCGCATCGACGCTCGTGCACTGTTCGCCGCGGCCTTCCGGCGGATACACGCGCGTCAGGTCCCAGCGCACGGCGCACTGTGACTCGAGACCGTCGGACGTCACGTTGCTGTGATACGACTCGTAGAGCTGATTGCCGACCACGACGAGCAGGTGGCAGTCCTCGGAATCGTTCGGGCACGAATAATCGTCCGAGCCCTCGATCGATCCGCCGGGCGGAATCGGAAACGGCACCGTGCCGGGATCGTCGCAATCGGGCGAATAATAATCGTCGTAAGGGAAACCGATATTGTCGACGGTCGGCGTCGACCCGTCGGCGTGCAGCACCGACATCGAGAAATCGATCTGGAATGCGCTGCTGCCGGTGCCCCAGCCGCCGTGGTCCTGCAGCCAGCCGATCAGCTGATCCGATTGCGGATGCTTCAGGTTCGGTGCGCTGACGTCCTGATTCCACACCGCGCCCGGCGGAAACTTCGGCAGCGGCAGCGCGAAGGCATTTACGGAAAATGCCGATAAAATCAACAGAGTTTTAATATATCGCACGATATTGCCCACCCAATTGCGCAGGCATCGAGATTAGCGCGATCCGTGTGACCGTTTTGCGCGATTAATGCGACACCAATCACGCAAATTGGCACATCGGCGCGTCGATTTACCAGACGAGATCGCTCGGCACGTCATCCTCGCCGGTGGCCTCGGCGGGATCGCACAGCAGCACGAGCGCATCGGGATCGATCTCGCGCGCGGCCTTCGCGACGTCGACGTCGACGAGGAGATAACGTCCCGCGAGCTGCACGACGCCGAGCTCGCCGCCGTTGAGCCGCGGCAGCTGCCCGGCGGTCACGTAGATGCGGCGGATCTTGTTCGCGTGCGGAAAATGGCGCGGGATGTCGGCGTCCTTCGCGTTCTGCGCCTTGCCGTTGAGGAGTGTGGCGAGGCGCTGCTTGCGCTCGCGCTTTTCGCGCGCGCGCTGCTCGGCTTCGCGCTGCGCGAGATCGCGCTCCGCGCGCTCGGTGTGGTCGCGCAGCGCATACGCCTTGGCGAGATCGATCTCCGAACGCTCGCGCTTGTGCGGCGGCGGACGCTCGGGCTTCTTCGGCTTCGCTTGCGCCTCGGATTTGAGCTTCCGGGCGAGACCGCTCTTCAGCAGCTGGTCGCGGAGCGATTCGGACATGGCACTTCGACTCGTGTTGCGCGGCGGCTGGAATCAGTAATGCGGCGGCGGCGGCTCGTCGCGCGCGTCGGACGCGAGCGCGGTGCGCACGCCGCCGAGCTCGGTGCGCAGCCGCTCGAGCGCGACGCGCATGTCGGCGAGCGCGCGATCGTGGGCCGACACGGTCGCGTTCAACGTCGCCATCGTGTCGTCGACGAATGCGAGCTTGACTTC
The DNA here is from genome assembly GCA_035263065.1 of Rhodanobacteraceae bacterium. Lineage (GTDB taxonomy): Bacteria > Pseudomonadota > Gammaproteobacteria > Xanthomonadales > Rhodanobacteraceae > Dokdonella_A. Next base: position 1,107 of record DATFRS010000311.1, on the reverse strand, counting down.
GAGCTCGGTCAGCCGATCTTCGAGCGCCTGCGACATCGCCGTTCTATCCGGGAAGCCGCTCGATGATGTGCCGGCCGTGGCGCGCGCCGGTGAGGCCCTGCGCCTCGCGCGCGGCAAGCGCGAAATCGGCCGCAGCCATCTCCTGCACGAGCGCCTCGAAGCTCGTCTGCGGCGTCCAGCCGAGCTGCTTCTTCGCAAACGAGGCGTCGCCGAGCAGCGTGTCGACCTCGGCCGGCCGGTAATACTGCGGATGGATGCGCACGATCGTGTCGCCGGCGCCGATCTTCGCACCGGGCTTGGTCGAGCTCTTGACGATCGCGTGCTCGCTAGCGCCCTGCCCGCGGAACTCGAGCTCGACGCCCATCTCGCGCGCGGCGAGCGTGACGAATTCGCGCACCGAGTGCTGGATGCCGGTCGCGATGACGTAATCGCGCGCCTCGTCCTGCTGCAGGATCAGCCACTGCGCCTCGACGAAGTCGCGCGCATGGCCCCAGTCGCGCCGCGCGTCGAGATTGCCGAGATAGAGGCAATGCTGCAGGCCGTGGATCACGCGCGCGAGCGCCCGCGTGATCTTGCGCGTGACGAACGTCTCGCCGCGGATCGGCGACTCGTGGTTGAACAGGATCCCGTTGCAGCCGTAGATGCCGTAGGCCTCGCGGTAATTGACGGTGATCCAGTAGGCGTAGAGCTTGGCGACGCCGTACGGCGAGCGCGGGTGGAACGGCGTCGTCTCGCGCTGCGGCGTCTCGCGCACGAGGCCGTAGAGCTCGGACGTCGACGCCTGGTAGAAGCGGCAGCGGTCGCCGAGGCCGAGCGTGCGCATCGCCTCGAGGATGCGCAGCGTGCCGATGCCGTCCGCGTTCGCGGTGTACTCGGGTTCCTCGAACGACACCGCGACGTGGCTCTGCGCGGCGAGGTTGTAGATCTCGTCGGGCTTCACCTGCTGGATGATGCGCAGGAGGCTCAGCGAATCGGTGAGGTCGCCGTAGTGCAGGCGGATTCCGGGCTTGGTGTCGTCGAGCTCGTGGTAGAGGTGATCGATGCGCTCGGTGTTGAACGAGGACGCGCGGCGCTTGACGCCGTGCACCTCGTAGCCCTTGGCGAGCA
>DATFRS010000310.1:0-11605 GCA_035263065.1 Rhodanobacteraceae bacterium | reverse complement strand
CAATGCCTACGCGGGCGGCGGCTTCGCGGCGGGCGGGCTGACCGTCAAGTACAGCAACTTCACCGGGAACACGGCCTTCACGGCCAGCGACTCGGGGTCGGCCTACTACGCGCTCGGCGGCGGCCTGTTCGCTTTCGGCGGCTTCATCCAGAACACGACGTTCGACTACAACGCTGCGGACGCGGGCGGAGGCGTCTACCTGCGCGCCGGCACCTCGCCGGCCACGTTTTCCAACTCGACGATATCGAGCAACCATGCGGCGCTGCTCGGCGGCGCGATGTTCTCGGCCGGCGACATCGAGCTGCACAACTGCACGATCGCCTTCAACCTGTCGGGCCCGCGCGGCGGCGGCGGCGTGCTGATGACCGGGGCGAACGCCGAGCTCGTGAGCACGATCGTCGCGAACAATTCGCCGAGCGGCACGGACGGCGCGGCCGACTTCGACGGCGGCGGGGTCGTCGTCTCCGGCTCGAACAACCTCGTCAAGATCTCGGGCGTCGCCATGCCGGGCGACACGATCACCGAGGATCCGCAGCTCCTGCCCCTCGCGTGGAACGGTGGCGAGACGCGCACGCACGCGATCCCCGCGACGAGCCCGGCGCACGACGCGGGGCTCAACCCGGACGGCTACGACTTCGACCAGCGCGGCCACGGCTATCCGCGCGTCGATGACACCGATCCCGACATCGGCGCCTACGAGCTCAATCCCGACATCATCTTCGTGGACGGGTTCGGCGGCGCATGACGACGTAAACTCTCCGGCGCGCCGGTGCATCCATCCGGTGGTTACCCCCGGAGGCACTGCATGAAGGCGCAACATGGAACGTTCGGCTGGACGCTCGAGATGGCCGTCGCGATCGCGGCGCTGGTCACGTCGGTCACCTCGATCTGGCTGTCGCTGCGCCAGGGCGACGACATGGCGCGGCTGGTCCAGGCGCAGTCGTGGCCGTACCTCGAATACGAAACCTCGAACACCGGCGACAACGGCGAGCCCGAGATCGACCTCGGCGTGCGCAATGCGGGAGTCGGGCCGGCCAAGGTCGAGTCGTTCGCGATCCTCTACGACGGCAAGGCCGTCAAGGGCTGGGGCGCGCTGATCAAGGCGTGCTGCCTGCCGGACGGCACGCCGAGCGACAAGCCGCTCGACATGTCGGTACTGACCGACAACAGGATGATTTCGTCCAAGCTGCTCCAGCGCGTGCTGCGGGCGTCGGATTCGCAAATCCTCCTGCACCTTCCGAAGACCGACGCGAACGCCGCGCTGTGGAAGAAGCTCGACGACGCGCGCTTCCGCATCGAGCTGCGCGCCTGCTACTGCTCGGTGTTCGACGAATGCTGGACGAGCAACCTGCGCAGCACCGAGCAGCACCGGGTCGACGCCTGCCCGGTCGAGCCGGTGCCGTACGTCGAATAGCGCGTTCGGCATCGCGCGGCGTTTGCGGTAGATTGGCGCGGCGCTGCCGGCGAGGGAATCCATGCTGATCCGCGGAAGCTGCCACTGCGGCAACATCACGTTCGCGCTCGACTGGACGCCGGAGCCGGCCGAGATTCCCGCGCGCGCCTGCACCTGCACGTTCTGCCAGCGGCACGGCGGCGTGTGGACGTCGTGTCTGACCGGATCGCTGCGCATCGCGATCGCCGATCCCGCGCTCGTGTCGGCCTACAGCTTCGGCACGCGCACGGCCGATTTTCACGTGTGCTCGCGCTGCGGCATCGTGCCGGTCATCACGAGCCGCATCGACGGGCGCCTCTACGCCGTCGTCAGCGTCAACGCGTTCGACGACGTCGATCCGGCGCTCCTCAGGCGCGCTTCGTCCGACCTCGAAGGCGAGACCGAATCCGCGCGCCTGGCGCGGCGCCAGCGCAACTGGATCGGCGACGTCGAGTTCGTCGCGAATGGCTGAGCGATCGTTCATCGAGCGTCGTGCCGAATGGCGACGACCGATGAGCCGATCGCGACTGTCCGCCGCCCTCCTCCTCGCCGCGCTCGCGAGCGCGCCCGCGCCCGCGCGCACGGTCTATCGCTGCGTGCGCGACGGCACGGTCAGCCTCGCGACCGCGCCCGAGCCCGGCTCGAAATGCACCGCGAACACGCTCGACGACAGCGCGCCGACCGTGCCGAACCTCTGGGGCCAGCTCGGCGTCTTCCACGGCACGCTGTACAAGCGCGAGCAGGATGGCGTCACGGTCTACTCGACGCGCAACCTGCCGGGCTCGACGAAGGTGCTCGACTTCACCGTCGCGACGCCGCCCGGCTCGCCGGCGCACGCGGGCCTCGGCAAGGTCGGCCAGCCGCAGCTCGATCCCTACAAGCGCGAGTTCAGGAGCGCAGCCAAAGCGACGGGCCTCGACGAGGCGTGGCTTCGCTCGATCGCGCACGCCGAGAGCTACTTCGACGCGAACGCCGTGTCGACGAAGGGTGCGAAGGGCGTCATGCAGCTGATGCCCGACGTGATCGGCGACTACGGCGTCAAGGATCCGTTCTCGGCGAAGCAGTCGATCTCGGCCGGCGCAAAGCTCCTCAAGGCGCTCGAGGCGCAGTACGGCGGCGATCGCGTGCTCGTCGCGGCGGCGTACAACGCCGGCGTCGGCGCGGTCACGCAGTACGGCGGCGTGCCGCCGTACGTCGAGACGCAGGAGTACGTCGCCAAGGTCGGCGCGCTCTACGAGCGCTATCGCGCGGCGATGGGGCTTGCGCCGCGGACGCTGGAGCTGACGCCGGCGCAGTGAAGCGCGTGCGTTCAGCTCGTTCATTCAGGTCATGCCGCAACAACGGCATCGGCTCGCGGCGTCATCGTGTATAGAATTCCACGCTTCCCTTCCGCGAAGCGCCGATGGCCGCACGAACGAAATCCCTCGCCCGCACGCAGGCGCTCGAAGCCATCGGCATCGGGGCCGAAGAGGAAGCCGTGTACGAATGCCTGCTCGCCGAGCCCGGCGCGACGGCGCCCGAGATCGCGCGCCGCCTCTCGCTGACGGCCGCGAAGGCGCAGCGGCTGCTCGGCGCGATCGAGGCCAAGGGACTGGCGACCCACGCGCCGGAGAAGCCGCGGCGCTACATCCCCGCCGCGCCGGACATCGCGATGGAAGCGCTGATCCTGCAGCGCCAGGAAACGCTGCAGGGTGCGCGAGTGCGCATGGAGCAGCTCAAGCAGCGCGCGGCGTCGCTGCGACACGATGGGCGCGAGCAGATCGTCGAGCTCATCGTCAGCCGCGAGGCGCAGGTCCAGGCGTTCGACCAGCTCCGCCAGAGTGCGCGACGCGAGCTCGTCTGCCTCACGCGCCCGCCGATGCTGATCACGCGCCTGATGCCGCCGCCGGGCAAGCCGCCGGCGAAGGACACGCGCGGGCTCGTGCGCCGCTGCATCGTCGACCAGGAATATCTCGAGCTGCCCGGCGCGCTGGAGACGATCCGCTACGAAATGGAATCCGGCGAGAACACGCGCGTCTTCCCCCACTTGCCGCTGAAGCTCGTCCTCGCCGACCGCCGCACCGCGCTGATTCCGCTCAATCCCGAGCTGCCCGACACGCCCTCGCTTCTGGTGCGCTCCTCGGCGCTGCTCGACGCGCTGTACGCGCTCTTCGAGATGCTGTGGCAGAGCGCCGTGCCGATCGCGTTCACGCCGAGCGGCGCGCTCGCAAGCGCCGGTGCCGACGCGCCGACGGCCGAGACCGAGGAGCTCCTCGCGCTGCTGGCCGCCGGATTCAACGACAAGACGATCGCGCACAAGCTCGATCTTTCGCTGCGGACGCTCAAGCGCCGCATCTCCGGCATGATGCGCCAGCGCAAGGCGCGCACGCGCTTCCAGCTGGCCTGGTCGATGACGCACGCCGGCAACGGTCACGCGCGCCTCGATCGCAAGCGCCGCAACGAGCGCTGACGCCCGCGCACGCGACCGCACGTCGGCGCGCAGCTTTCCCGACCTGGCACGAGCGTGCCATGTCGCGCACGTGCCAGAAAATGCATTGAATTCGAAGCCGCGCTGAAGAAAATGAAATCACGCGCCGCGCAACGCGGCAGCGAGCGCATCGCCGGACCGCGAGCGCGCGAACCCACCAGCGAGGACCCATGACCCCCGAAGCGATCCCGCGCCTTTGCGCGCGCAGCCTGCCGCTTGCCGCCTGCATTCTGGCCACGTTCGCGCTGCCCCGGGCCGACGCCGAGCCTGCGGCACGGCGCATCGCCGACACGTTGCCCGTGACGAGCTGCGCCGACGACGGCGGCGCCGGCACCTTGCGCAGCGTCGTCGCCGGCGCCGCGAGCGGCGACACCGTCGATATGACGCAGCTGACGTGCGGCACGATCACGCTCGCGAGCGGCGCGATCCCGATTCCGATCGATGCGCTCACGCTCGCGGGACCCGGCGCCGATCTCCTGACGATCGACGGCGCGAACGCCGACCGCGTCGTCACCCACGGCGGCCACGGCGCGCTGACGATCAGCGGCGTCACGCTCGCCCACGGCCACAACGAAACCGACGCCTCGCTCGGCGGCTGCCTCTACTCCGCCGGCAATACGTACCTCACGGCAACGACGCTGGCGGCATGCTCGACGGCCGGCGGCTCGGCGTTCTTCGCAGGCGGCGGCGCGCTCGTCGTCAACGGCACGCTGACGCTCGTCGACAGCACGCTGCGCGACAACGTTGCGACGCGCACCGGCTCCGGCAACTACCTCGTCATCGGCGGCGCCGCGATCGTTTCGGGCAACGTGACCGTCGTCGACAGCACGATCTCCGGAAACTCGGTCGTCGGCCTCGCCGGCACGTCGGGCTACCACGCGTACGGCGGCGGGCTCGTCGCGTTCGGCCCGGTCACGCTGCGCAACAGCACGATCGCGTTCAACGCCGCCGGCCGCGGCGGCGGCGGCATCTTCGATGCGGGCTACGCGATCGAGGCGCAGAGCTCGATCGTCGCGAACAACGTCGCGACGTACGACGGTTACTTCTCGGCGGATATCGGCGGCTACGGCACGATGACCGGTGCGAGCAATCTCATCGTCGACTCGGACATCATCGTGCCTCCCGACACGCTGAGCGACGATCCCGCCCTGTTGCCGCTCGCGGCGAACGGCGGCCCGACGGCGACGCACGCGCTCGGCGCGGACAGCCCGGCGATCGACACCGGCAACAACGCGTCGAGCCTGCCGTTCGATCAGCGCGGTGCCGGCTTCCTGCGCGTCTCGGGCCTCGCCGCGGATATCGGCGCGTTCGAGTATCAGCAGACGTTCGCCGTGCCGACGCTTGCGAAAAGCTTCACGCCCGCGACGATCGCCGTGCAGGACACGAGCCTGCTTACGATCACGCTGACCAATGCGAACGCGCTCGCGGCGACGCTGACGGCGGACCTCGTCGATCCGCTGCCCGCGCCGACGGTCGTCGCCGATCCGTCCGATGCCACGACCGACTGTCCCGCCGGCACCGTGATCGCGGACGCCGGCGCGAGCTCGGTCACGCTCGCGAGCCGCGCCGCGATCCCGGCGGACGGAAGCTGCACGATCACCGTATCGGTCCGCAGCGACACCGCCGGCACGTTCACGAACACGATTCCGGGGGGCTCGCTGCAAACGGATCAGGGCGCGGACGCCAGCGCCGCGAGCGCGGATCTCGCGATCACCGCGATCGCCCCTGCGCTGGCCAAGTCCTTCGCGCCGGACCACGTCGTCGCCGGCGACGCATCGACGCTGACGATCACGCTCACCAACACGAACCCCGTCGCCGCGACGCTGACCGCCGACCTCGCCGATCACCTGCCGCCGCCGCTGACGATCGCCTCGACGTCGACGCCGTCGACGACGTGTCCCGGCGGCGTGCTCGACGCGACCTCCGGCGCGGCCACGGTCACGCTGGCCGCGGGCGCCGCGATCCCCGCGAACGGCACCTGCACGATCACGCTCGACGTCGCGACGCTCGTCCCCGGCGTCTTCACGAACACGATTCCCGCCGGCGCGCTCGCGAGCACGCTCGGCACAAACGCCACCGCCGCCTCGGCGGACCTCACGGTCGCCGAAGGCATCACCGACCGCATCTTCGCCGACGGCTTCGACGGCGCAGCACCGGCGCCGCCGCAAGGATTCCGCGAATGAGAACGTCCTCCCTCCTTCCTCTCTTCGCGTCGGTCCTCGTCGCGGCACCGGCATTCGCTGCGCCACCCTCGCCGCTCGAGCCCCGCGCATGGGCCGAGCAGAAGGTCGCGGCGGCCGACGGCCAGGCCGACGATCAGTTCGGCCTGCACTCGGCGATCGACGGCGATACTGCGCTGATCTCGGCGCCGCTTGCGCCGGGCGGCACGTGGCAGGGCGTCGTCTACGTGTTCGACAACGCCGGCGGCACCTGGGCGCAGTCGCAGGTGCTGACCGCAAGCGACGCGGCGCCGAACAACCAGTTCGGCGGCTACCTCGCGCTCGCCGGCGACACGGCGATCATCGGCGCACCCGAATGGCCCGGCGTCACGGGATCGAACCAGCGCGTCGGCGCCGCCTACGTCTTCACGCGCGCCGGCGGCTCGTGGTTCCAGACGCAGAAGCTCACGATCGACGGCGCTGAGCCACTCGACCAGTTCGGGGGCGTCATCGCATTCGACGGCACCACCGCGATGATCACCTCGAACGATTTCGAGGACGGCGCCCAGGGCGCCGTGTACGTCTTCACGCGGCAGAGCGGTCTGTGGACCGAAACGCAGAAGATCCTGTACGAAGGCGCGCCGCCGCCGGGCACGTTCGGCGGCAGCCTCGCGGTCGCCGGCGACACCGCGTTCGTCGCCGCGCTCGATTACAACACGGACGTCGCGGAGGGCTGGGTCTATGTCCTGAAGCGCGGAAACGACGGCGTCTGGCAGCAGACGCAGATCATCCTTTCGCCGAACGCGACCACCGGCGACTACTTCGGCGATTCGATCGCGTTCAACGGCACGACGGTGCTGATCGGGGCGCCCGGCACGACGGTCGGCGACAACGTATGGCAGGGGGCCGTGCATGCGTTCGTCGCCGGCGACGACGGCACGTGGCGTCCGACGCAGCAGCTGGTCGCAGCCGAAGGCCACGATCACGACATCTTCGGCTTCGTGGCGATGCATGGTCACACGGCGCTCGTCGGCGCGCAGAACGCGCTCGATCGCGTCGGCGCTGCGTACGCCTTCAAGGAAAGCGACGGCGCCTGGAGCGAAGTCGCGACCCTCACGCCGAGCGACGGCGTGCCGAACGACTATTTCGCGCCGGGCCAGATCGGCGTGTCCGATGCGGTCGCCGTCGTCGGGGCGTGGGGCGCTTCGCCCGGCGGCAACACGAACCAGGGCGCGGCGTATTTCTTCAGCAACGACGCGATCTTCGCGGGCGGATTTGAAGCACTCCCTTGAGTGCACGCGAACGGCTTCCCTGCAGGACGCAGGCTGAGCCCGACGGCGCCGATCCCCATGCTCGGCGTCGTGCAGCGCGGCGCCGCCCTCACCGGCGGCGCTTTTTCCCGGTCGGCGCGCGATGTGCAAGGCACGTACGCACTACGCCCCCTGCCGCCGGCGGTGGTAGGCTTTTCTCGCTGCGCTGCCGAGAGGAGACCGTCGCGATGTCCCAGCACCGATACACGCTCGATCAGGACGACGAATCCGATCTGCCCGACGATCTCATCGAGAGCATCGAGGACACGCCGAGCGATCTCGACGACTTCGGCGACGAGACGCAGATGGACGAGGACTACGCGGCGGAAGAAGGCCTCGAGCAGGACGGCTTCATCGATCCGCGCGGCGAGGACGGCGACGAATAGCGCCTACTCGTTCTCGCCGATCGCGCGCGCCTCGCGCGTCGGCCTGATCATCGCCAGCAGCATCGACACCGGCGCGGGCTTGGCGAGGAAATCGTGGAAGCCGGCTTCCCACGCACGCGCGCTCGACTGCGCATCCGACCGCCCCGTCACCGCGACGATGCGCATGTCCGCCAGATCGGGATCGGCGCGCAGCTGCCGCGCGACTTCGTAGCCGTCCAGCCCCGGCATCTCGAGATCGAGCAGCGCGACGCCGGGCCTGAGCTCCCTGCACAGCGCGAGCGCAGCGTGGCCGTCGGCACACGTGTGCACGACGTAGCCTTTCGCCTCGAACAGCATCGAGAAGGCCTCGCGAATCTTCTCGTCGTCGTCGGCGAGCACGATGAGGTTGTCGTTGGTTCGCATGGCCCCTGCTGTTCCGTGCGCACCGGTTCCGGAGGACGTGCGGCCGACTCTACACCGATTGGCGCACGGAGTTTGCCGCAGAGCCTGCTGAACGAGCCCAACCTCCACTTGTAGCCAATTCGGCGGACGTCTTGGTGCGGGGAGGATTCGCCGCTTTCATGCTGCGCTGCGTCGTGCCCGCACGCTGCGGTTGATCGCCCCGCCGCTCGACCCCATTTCACGTTTGGAGGATAGTCACCGCCGCAGGGGGTCGGAGAGCATCATGGCAACGGGTTGGGCCGGCGACGGCGCCGTGCAGGACCAGATCGATTCGACGGTGGACGACGCCGTCAAGCGCGCGCGGAGCCGTCTCCCGCGCGGCAAGAGCCTCACGCACTGCGAGGAATGCGAGGCGAAGATCCCCGAGGCGCGGCGCAAGGCCGTGCCCGGCGTTCGCCTGTGCGTCGCATGCCAGGAAGCACGCGACGCCGACGAGAAAGCATTCAGCGGCTACAACCGCCGCGGCAGCAAGGACAGTCAGCTGCGCTAGGAGTCGGCGCCGCGCGCGGGCACCGCCCGCGCCTGCACCATGTAGATGCCCGCCGCGACGGCGATCGCCGCGGCGAGCCCGACGATTTCCATGCGCGCGGCGAGCGCGACCAGCACGATGCAGCTCGCGATGCCGATGACGACGGCGACCGGCAGCCAGCGGAAGTTGAGCGGCTCGCCCGCGAGCGCGACGCCGCGCCGCGACAGGCGCCAGGCGGCCGCGCAACCGCCGACGTAGGGCACCGTGACGAGGAGCGTCGCGAGCACCGCGAGGTCGGCGAACGTGCCGGTCATCGCCAGCACGATCGCGGCTGCCGAGTAAGACAGGATCGCGACGTACGGCGTGCGCATGCGCGGGTGCACGCGTCCGAGGATCGAAGGCATCAGCCCGTCGCGCGCGAACGCGAACAGCATGCGCGGCGTGCCGAGGATGTCGCTGCCGAGGAAGCCGAGCATCGAGATCGCCGCGCCCGCGAGCATCACGACGCGCAGCGCCGGATGCACATGCGCCATCGCGTCGGCGAGCGGCGCCGTCGAGTGCGCGAGATCCGCGCCGAGCACGCCCTGCGCGACGACCTGCACGCCGATGTAGACGACGGTCAGCGACAGCATCGCGATCGCGATCGCGCGCGGGATCGTCTTCGACGGCTGCGCGACCTCGCCGCTCGCGCAGAGCGCGATCTCCATGCCGGTGAACGCGAACAGCGCGAGGATGAGCGCGCGGCCGACGTCGGCGCTGCCGCCCGGCGGCGCGCCGGTAAGCCTGGCCGGGTCGACGAAGCCCGCGCCGGCGACGATGAAGAGCAGCAGCGGCACGAGCTTGACGACCGCGGCGACCGTCACGAGCCGCGTGCCGTGCGTGACGCCGAGCACGTTGACGAGCGCGATGCTGCCGATCGACAGGAACACGACCGCGGTGCGCGTCGCCCATTGCCATTCCGGCGCGACGAGGCCCGCAGCGATGTCGGCGAGCGCCGCCGCGATGCCGCCGCTCGCGAGAAGGTCCGACAGCCAGAGCATCGATCCGGCGACATACCCCGCCATCGGCCCGAACGCGGTCTCGATGCAGCCGTAGGCGCCGCCGCTCGTCGGCACGCGGCTGCCGCCCTCGGCGAAGCAGATGCCGATCGAGCCGACCGCGATCGCGCAGACGAAGAACGCGAGCGGCGCGTAGGTTCCCACGCTCGCGGCGAGCGACGCCGGCACGGCGAAGATGCCGGCGCCGACGATCACGTTGACCATGCTCGCCGCGAGACCCCACGGTCCCACCGCGCGCACCAGGCCCGCATCGCGTGTGTTTTCCCCCACGGCTTCACCTTAGCACGCGCGGGCCGACCGCGGCAGGCGCTCAGGGCTTCTTGTTCGCGGGCGGCTTGTGCGCCTCGTTCTTGCGGATCTCGGCCACGAGCGGCGCGCAGCTCTTCGTCTCGTCGTCCTTGCCGAGCGCCGTCAGCGGCACGAGCGCCGCGACCGGCGCGAGGAGCGCAAGGCCGACCGCGCCGCCGCCGCGCGCGAGCAGCGTCTTCTTGTCGACGCTCACGTCGAGGTGCTCGAAGCTGCCCTCGACGTGCAGCGGCGAGCGCAGCGAGAAGACGCGCACGTTCTTCGTGTGCGGATGCAGGGTCAGGTCGACGCGCTCCTTGCCGAGATCGATCGTGCCGTCGATCTCGATCATCGCGTTTTCGGTGTCGAATACGAAGAGGTCGGACCTGGCGAGCCCGCGCTCCACCGAGAACGCCGCCGCGGCGCAGTCGATCGCGATCTGCTCGTCGCCCTTCATCTTCGCGAACAGCACGTTCGCGAGATTGAGCCCGGCCTTCTCCATCAGCACTTCGCTGACGCGGCCCTGCGTCATGACGAACCGGAGCCCGCCGCCGGACGTACCGATGATCGCGCCGAGCGAGGGTCCGCGGCCCGCGAGCTTCACGTCGCCGCTGACCTCGCCGAGGCTCTCGGACAGGCCGTCGACCTTCTCGAACAGGCGGCGCAGCTTGAGCTTGCCCGCCTCGACCGACGCGACGCCCTTGGGCGGGTCCGGATTCACGTCGATGCTGATCGAAGCGTCGACGTTGCCGCCCGCCATGCCGAACGTGAGCGGCTTCATCGTCAGCACGCCGCTCTCCATGCGGATGCGCGTCTCGACGTCGCTGATCGGCAGCTCCTCGGTGCGCACGACGCGCTTGCCGGTGAAGTGCACGTCGGCGTCCATCGCTTTCCAGCGCTCGACGGCGAACGGCTCGGTCGGCAGCACGCGGCTCGTCGACGCCTGCGCATCGCCCTCGCGATCCTCGGTCGCGCGTACGCCGATCACCGTGCCGAGGTCGCGGAACTGCAGCAGCGTCGATGCGACGTCGCCGGACAGCGTCGGCCGCTTGCCTTCGGTCGAATACGTCAGCGTGCCGGCGAGGTCGCTGCCGCCGACGCGCGCGGTGAAGTCCTCGTAGCGCAGCTTCGAGCTGCGCGGATGGAAGCGGCCCGCGAGCCGACCGACCGTCGCATACGGCGGCGTGTTCGGCAGCGCGATGCCGGTGACGTTGTAGAGCTTCGCGAGGTTCTGGCCGCTGATCCACAGGCGCATGTCGAGCGCGTTCGGGCTGGTCGGATCGGTGATCGTGCCGGTCAGCGCGATCTCCGTCGTGCCGACGTCGACGTCGGCGCGTACGGGAAACGGTTTGGGCTCACCGATGGCGAGCACGCCGCCGATGCGGCCCTGCCCCACCAGCCTTTCGCCGTGCATCGTTCCGCTCGCCTTCCACGCGAACTCGTACGGCGGGATCTCGTCGCGCCTGCCGCGATCGCCGCGCTGCTCGGCGGCGTTGCGCAGCCGCTCGGCGGCCGCGCGGCCGACGCGACGGAACACTTCGCGGCGCGTCGACGGATCGTCGCCCTCGACGCGCTGGCCGAACGGGATCGGCGCGTCG
>DATFRS010000309.1:0-17680 GCA_035263065.1 Rhodanobacteraceae bacterium | reverse complement strand
GGAAAACCGTCGCCGTTCGCGTCGACGAACGGCACGTTGAAGATCACCGTGCGGCTGTTGTCGGCGAAGAAGAGCGAGTGCTGGTATTCGGGCGGATAGAGCGTGCCTTCGTAGAACTGGAGGCCGGTGACGTCCGAGCCGCTGCCGGTGTCGGGGCCGGCGCCGTGGTTGTACGCGTACCAAGGCTCGGTGAGCGGCGTGCGGCCGCCGCCGGGTTGCGCGAGCGCTTGGCAGATCGGCACGTCGAAGCCGCCGTGCGGGAAGCGGCCTTCCATGCATGGCCAGCCGAAGTTCGTCAGCGTCGCGCCGGAGTCCGGCAGCGCGGGAATGACGTTGATCTCTTCCCAGACGTTCTCGCCGACGTCCCCGAGCCAGACTTCGCCGGTACCCGGACGGAACGTGAAGCGGAACGGATTGCGCAGGCCGTACGCGATGATGCGCTGGGCGTTCGGCGTGTTGCTGCCGCCGGCGAGCGGATTGCCCGGCGCCCCGGCGCCGGTCATCGGATCGACGCGGCTGATCGCGCCGTCGATCCAGACCTGATCGGTGTACGCGGCTTCGTCCTCGAGCCCCTGCGAGCGCAGCGAGCCGCCTTCGTTTGCGGGCGAGCGCTCGTCGGGCCAGGTCGGATTGCCGGACTGGCCGAGGTCGTGGAAGGTGAAGCTCGCGCCGTCGCCGCCGCCGGCATAAAGATAGCCGTCGGGTCCGAACAGCACCGTGCCGATCGAGTGGCTCGGATACTGCTGGTACCAGTCCTCGACGAGCACGAGCTCGTCGCCCGCGGTGTTGCCGTCGACCGTGAGGCGCGACAGATGCCCGCCGATCACGCAACCGGCGTTGTCGCCGGTCGGATCGGGGCAGTTGTTCGTCGGCCAGCGCGGCGGCAGGTCGCCGAAGAGGCCGCCGTTGAACGAATACAGCACGTAGACGTACGGCTGCTCCGGAAAGCGCGGGTCGAGCGCGAAGCCGAGGAGCCCGCGATCCCAGTAGTCGTGCACGTTCGCGCTAACGTCGGCGAAAAGTTGCGGGTTCTGGTCGAGGAGATTCTGGTAGACCCAGATCTGCCCGCTCTTCTCGGCGACGAACACGCGGCCGTCGTGCGCGAAATAGACGCCGGACGGCTCGGCCCGGTTGGTGATCGGATCGGTGCGATGGAAGCCCGGCGGAAGATCGATCGCGAGCGCAGAGCCGCACAGCATCGCGAGGATTGAGACCAGGAACGCTCTCGAGCGCACGACGCGTGACCTCCCTGCCCCGCGCGCCGGCCGAGCGGCGCGCCCGGTCGAAGAAACGAGCGGCAGCAGGACTTTACGCCGAAGGCGCGTGCGCGTCATTTACACGACACGGCAGACGCCGCGGCGCGGTTTTAGCACGGTTTTCCGCACCCCTCGGGTAAAGTAGCGGGATGTACCTCGAATACTACGGGCTGCGCGAGCCGCCGTTTTCCATCACGCCGGATCCGCGCTACGTGTTCCTGTCCGAACGGCACCGGGACGCGCTGGCCCATCTCCTCTACGGCATCGGCAAGGGCGGCAGCGGCGGCTTCGTGCAGCTGACGGGCGAGGTCGGCACCGGCAAGACGACGCTGTGCCGGCTCCTGCTCGAACAGCTGCCGGAAAACACGCGCGTCGCGCTCGTGCTGAATCCGAAGCTGTCGCCGGTCGAGCTCGTCGAGTCGGTGTGCGAGGAGTTGAAGCTCGACATCACCGGCAAGCGCGGCAGCCTCAAGGCTTTGACCGACACGCTGAACTCGTTCCTGCTCGATGCGTATGCGCAGGGCCTGCGCGTCGTGCTGATCGTCGACGAGGCGCAAAACCTCTCGATCGATTCGCTGGAGCAGGTGCGGCTCCTGACCAATCTCGAGACGCCGACGCAGAAGCTCCTGCAGATCATCCTGCTCGGCCAGCCGGAGCTGCGCGACGTGCTCGGGCGACCGGAGCTGCGCCAGCTCGCGCAGCGCATCACCGCGCGCTATCACCTGACGCCGCTCGACGCCGGCGAGACCGAGGCGTACGTGCGGCATCGCCTCGCGGTCGCTGGCTCGACGCGGATTCCGTTTTCGCGCCTCGGCCTGCGTGCTCTGTATCAGCGCTCCGGCGGCATTCCGCGCCTCATCAACATCATCGCCGACCGCGCGCTGATGGCGGGCTATGCGCGCGAGCAGGATTCGATCGGCGAGCGCATCGTCGATCGCGCCGCGGACGAGGCGCTGCCCGGCCACGCGCGCTACTGGATGCGCCGCTACGGGCGCTGGGCCGCCGCGGCTGCGCTCATCATCGGCGTCGCGGCCGCGTTCGTTGTCTGGCGCGCGCCGCACACGGATGCGCCCGCTGCCGCGCTGACGCCGGCGCCCGCGAAGGCCGCGCCGTCGCCGGCCGACGAGATGGTGGCGACGCTCGGTCGCCAGCTCGAAAGCGGTCCCGATTCGCAGCTCGATGCGTTCAGTCAGCTCCTCGCGCGCTGGCAGGTCGATTCGGATTCGGTATCGGTGCGCGACGCGAGCCGATGTCCCGCCGTGATCGTGTCGGGCATCGATTGCCTGCGGGGCCGCGCCTCGCTGGAACAGCTCGCCCGCTTCGACCGCCCGCTGATCCTCGAGCTGCACCAGGGCGAGCACCAGGCCTACGCGCTGCTGCAGGGCGTCGGCGCGCAGCATGTCAGGCTCGATCTCGGCGGCCAGCGCTATGAACTTGCCCGCGCTTCGCTGTCCAAGTTCTGGAACGGCGAGTTCATCGCCGTCTGGCGCCTGCCCGCCGAGGTCCCGAACGCGAGCATCAAGCGCGGCGATGCCGGCGCCGGGGTGGCGTGGGTCAAGGATCGCCTCGCGGCGCTCGACGACGGCGCCAAGGCCGAGTCGGGGCCGGCGTTTTTCGACAACGATGTGGAGGACCGCGTCCGCAAGCTGCAGGTGGCCTACGGCATCAAGGCCGACGGGATCGTCGGACCCGAGACGCTGTTCGCGCTGTCCGCGCTCGACGACGGCGGCCCGCGCCTCGCGCGCACGGTGCAGTAACTTCGCGTGTCCGCGAAAATAGAGACATTCCGGGCGCGCTCGCGACGCGATGCCGCAAGGATCCGGTTGCAAGGAAACCCATGTCGCTGATTCTGGAAGCCCTGAAGAAATCCGAGCAGCAGAGAAGGCTCGGCGAAGCGCCGACGCTCGGAAGCCCGGTCGTCGCGACGCGTCGCCGCCGCAGCCTGTTGCCCGTGCTCGCGATCCTGATCCTGATCGCCGGCGCCGCCGGCTGGTGGCTGACGCGCTCGCCTTCGACGCCCCCGGCATCACCGCCGCCGCAACCCGCGACGCAAGTGACCGCCGCGCCGCCGCGGACGGCGTCCGCGAAACCCGCGGCACCGCGCGTGCCCGCGCATCCGCCGGCGGCGAATCCCGCGATGCGCGCACCCGATCGCACGAAGACGCCCGAGCAGGTCGCCGCGATGCGCGCGCAGAAGCTCGAGCAGAGCAAGCAGCGCATCGAGGCGCTCGGCGGCGCGACGAAGGCGACGCCGCCGGCGGCCGCGGCGGGCACGGTCCAATCCGGTCCGCTGCCGCCGCTGAAGGCCCCGGCGGACGTGACCAAGCCCGGTGCCGCCGCGGCCGCGCCCGCGCCGAGGAAGGCGCCGATCGCCGTGCCGCCGCCGGCGGCGGACAAGACCGAAGCGTCGCCGGCGCCGGCCGATGCCGTCGCCGCGAAGCCCGCGGCGCCGTCCGGCGAAGCGGTGCCGACGATCTGGGAGCTTCCCTACTCGACGCGCAAGGACCTTCCCGCGATCGATCTCAGCATGCACGTCTACTCGGCCGATCCGAAGCAGCGCTTCGTCGTGATCAAGGGCGACCGCCACGCCGAAGGCGACGAGCTCGGCGAGAATTTCGTGCTGCGTGAGATCCGGCAGGACGGGCTCGTGCTCGAGTACAAGGGGCAGAAGTTCTTCTATCCGCGCACGGGGCGCTGAGCAGCGGGGAACGGGAAACGGGGAACGGGAACGGGAAAGAGCCCGCGCCACGCCGCTACTATCCGTTCCCTGTTCCCCGTTTCCCGTTCCCGATCGCCCGATGTTCGTCCAGCTGCCCAGCCGCCGTAAGCCGCGCCCGCCGTGGGCGACGCTGCTGATCGTCGCGGCATGCGTGGTGGCGTTCCTCTGGCTCGCGACGCTGCCGCTCGCGGACCGCCTCGCGGTGATCAACCGCTGGGGCACCGTGCCGTCGACGCTGCTCGATCCGAACGCGCCGTGGCTACAGCAGCTCACGGAGCTTCGCGCCGCGCGCCTCGTCACCGCGATCTTCATCCACGCGGACTGGCTGCACCTGACCGGCAACCTCCTCTTCCTGATCGTGTTCGGCGTCTCCGCCGAGCGCGCGCTCGGCTTTCGCCGCTTCCTCGCGCTGTTCGTGCTCGGCGGCGCCGCGGCGAACCTCGTCGGCGCGCTGACGCTCGCGGGCACGAACGCGCCGATCGTCGGATCGAGCGGCGCGGTGTCGGCGATCGTCGGCGCCTATCTCGCGCTGTTTCCGCGCGCGCGGCTCGGGCTCGTGCTGCCGCTCGGGCTGTTCCTCGAATTCGTGCGCATCCCGGCGCCGCTGCTGATCGGCTTCTGGGCGGGATTGCAGTTGCTGTTCACCTACGTCGGCCCGGCGTTCGGCGAGGTCGCGTGGTGGACGCACATTGCCGGGTTTCTGATCGGCATCGTGTTCGCGCTGCTGTCGAAGCCGGCGATTGCGCGGCGGCTGCGCGAATAACGCTCAGTCGAGCGTCTTGCCGAACCGATCGAAGCGCGGCTTCCACGTGTCCTTGTAGTCGGCCGACACGAGGATGCGCACTGCGCGGCCGATGAGTCGCTCGCGCGGAACGAAGCCGAACCAGCGCGAGTCTTCGCTGTTGTCGCGGTTGTCGCCGAGCATCAGGTACTGGCCCGGCGGAACGACGAGCGGGCCGAAGTTGTCGCGCTGCGCGTGGCGCGCGAGCCACTGGATTTCGTGGCGGTTGTCGGCGGTGTCTTCTTCGAGGTGCAGCGCCTTGACGCCTTTCGGCGCAAGCGGCTCGTCGTCGAGGCCGAGTTCCGCGTAGCCCGCCGCGCGACCGTTGACGAGGAGGCGCTTGCCGCGCATCTCGATCGTGTCGCCGGGCAGGCCGATCACGCGCTTGATGAGCCGCGTGCCGTCGGTGGGCGAGGAGAACGTGACGATGTCGCCGCGCTTCGGCTCGCCGGTGTGCGCGACGATGACGTCGGTCAACGGAATCTTGACGTCGAAGGCGAGGCGGTTGACGAACACGACATCGCCTTCGAGCAGGTTCGGATGCATCGACGCCGACGGGATCGGGTTCCAGTCGGCGACCGCGGTGCGGAACACGCCGAACGCGAGCACGAAACCGAGGAAATGCCGGTTGTCGATCAGCCAGCGCTTCGCACGCGCGTTCATGCGCATCATCCTTTCCTGTTGTCGTTCTCGGGCGCGGGCGGCTTGCTGCGCAGCGTGAGCGCCTTCAGCGCATTCAGCGCTTCGTTGAGCGCGTAGTCCTGCTCGACGTCGCGATCGATCGTGCGCGCCGGCGACGGCGCGTCGGTCTCGTCGGCGCCCTTGAGGTGATTGCGGAGATCGCGCTCGCCGAGGATCATGGTCGGCGATGCGTCGCGCTGGCTCAGCGCGAGATCGGCGAGCGCGATGTCGGGCAGGATGCCGGCGGCCTGGATCGAGACGCCGCTCGGCGTGTAGTAGCGCGCCGTCGTGAGCTTGACGGCGTGATCGGCGTCGAGCGGCAGCACGGTCTGCACCGAGCCCTTGCCGAACGTGCGGCGGCCCATCAGCAGCGCGCGGTGATTGTCCTTGAGCGCGCCCGCGACGATCTCCGCCGCCGAGGCGGTGCCGTTGTCGACGAGCACGACCAGCGGCGCGCCGTTGAGCGCGTCGCCCGGCGCCGCGTGGAAGCTGAGATCGGCTTCCTTCAGGCGGCCCTTCGTCGTC
Source organism: Rhodanobacteraceae bacterium (assembly GCA_035263065.1). Lineage (GTDB taxonomy): Bacteria > Pseudomonadota > Gammaproteobacteria > Xanthomonadales > Rhodanobacteraceae > Dokdonella_A. The sequence continues at coordinate 11,718 of DATFRS010000309.1, read as the reverse complement.
ACGATGACGCCGTCGTTGAGGAAGATGTCGCTGACCTCGACGGCCGCGGTGAGGAGCCCGCCCGGGTTGCTGCGGAGGTCAAGGATCATCCCGCGCAGCGGCGCCTTGTTGTCCTTCTGCATGCGGTCGATGCGCTTGTGCAGCTGCGCGCCGGTGTCGGCCTGGAACTGGCTGATGCGCACGTAGGCGTAGCCCGGCTCGAGCACGCGCCCGCGCACGCTCGCGACGCGGATGACTTCGCGCTTCAGCTTGATGTCGACGGGATCGACCGCGCCTTCGTGCACGACCGACAGCGTGATGTCCGAGCCGACCTTGCCGCGCAGGCGGCCGACCGCGCCGTCGAGATCGTCGGACTGCACGGTCTTGCCGTCGATGCGCACGATCGTGTCGCCGGCCTTGACGCCGGCGCGCTCGGCCGGCGAATCGTCGATCGGCGCGACGACGCGCAGCGTGCCTTCGATCTGCACGACTTCGATGCCAAGGCCGTTGTAGCTGCCGGTCGTGTCTTCGGTGAGGTCGTCGATCTGCTTGCGGTCGAGGTATTCGCTGTGCGGATCGAGGCCGGCGAGGAGACCGCGGATCGCGGCCTGCATCAACGCATGATCGTCGACGTTCTCGACGTAGGCCTGCTTGACGAGGCTGTACACCGCGGTGAACGAGCGGATGTCCTGGAGATCGACGCTGTCCTTCGCGGGCGACGGCTTGTGCGCGGGCTCGGTCGAATCGACGCTCGAGACGGCATCTTCCGGCGGCACCGGGAGTTGCGGCGGATCGGCGAGCGCCTGGGCGCAGAAGGCCACCAGGAGCAGCGGGAGAAGACGCGAGCGCATGACAGGAACCTCGAAGACGTGCCTTGGCGAGTGTAAACCCGGATGAGGGCCGCCTCGGCTCCGATCAAGCGGGTGGTCTATGGACAGGGTGGGCGCGTTGGAGTTCAGGGAACGTGAACGGATCGACGGGCTCGAAACGCGCTTCAGCGCAGCCAGCCTTTCGGATCGACGGCCTGCCCTTTCGCGCGGAGCTCGAAGTACAGGCCGGCCGTTTTCTGGCCGCCGCTGGCACCGCTCGTCGCGATCGTCTCGCCGGCGTTGACCCAGTCGCCGACGTCCTTCAGCAGCGTTTCGTTGCAGCCGTAGAGACTCAAGTACCCGTCGCCGTGGTCGACGATGATCATGAGGCCGTAGCCGCGCAACCAGTCGGCGAACGCGACGCGGCCGTGCGAGACCGCGTGCACCGCCGTGCCGGTCTTCGCCGACAGGAGCAGGCCGCTCGAACGGCGCCCCGATTCGTCGGCCGCGCCGAACGCGGTGACGACCTTGCCGGTCAGCGGCCACGCGAGGTGCCCGCGCATCGACGCGAACGGCTCGGCGCCGGCGAGCTGCTTGGGGATGTCGGCAAACACGTCGCGGAGCTTTTCGAGGAGGCCGGCGAGCGACTTCTCGTCCTTGCCGAGCGCGGCGGCGCGCGCGCCCTGCTCCTTGAGCTTCGCGTCGAGCGAATCGACCAGCGTCTCGCGCTCGCTGCGCTCGGTGTCGAGCCGCGTGCCTTCGGCGGCGCGCGCGTCGCGCGTCGCGGCGAGCTCGGCGGTCTTGTCGCGGATCGACGCCTGCACGTCGGCGAGCGCTTCGAGATCGGCGCTCAGCTGATCGATGCGGCCGATGCGCGAACGCTGGAAGTAGCGGTTGTAGGCGAGCACGCGAGCGATCGCGGCGACGTCGTTCTGCTGCAAGAGCAGCTTCAGTTCCTCGTCGCGTCCCAGCGCATACGCCGAACGCAGCAAGGCGGCGAGCGCGTCGCGCTGCGACTTCAGCGCGGTTTCGAGCGCGTCGCGCTTCCTGTCGAGCACGTCGAGCTCGCCCTGCTGCTGCTCCATCTTCGCGTCGAGCGCGTGCACGTCGCGCGCGACGGCCGCGACTTCGGTTTCCTTCTGGCGGAGCGCCGTCGCGGCTTCGTTGCGCTCGCCTTCGGTCGCGCGCTGCTGCTCGGCGAGCGCCTTCAGCTCGGCGCGCACGGACTCGAGCTTCTGGCGCGCCTCGCGCTCCCGCGCGGCGGTCTGTGGATCCGCCTCGGGCTCGGCAAAGGCCGGCGCGGCGGCGAGCGCCAGCGAGAGCACGAGCAGCGCGCGAACGATCAAGCCGTGAACTCGACCAGGCTGTGGCCCGTCATCTCGGGCGGTGCGGGGAGGCCCATCAGCGCGAGCACCGTCGGCGCGAGATCGCGCAGCGCACCGTGATGCAGCGTCGCCTTGCGTCCGACGTAGACCAGCGGCACCGGACCGACCGTGTGCTGCGTGTGCGGCACGCCGTTGTCGTCGATCATCTGCTCGAGGTTGCCGTGGTCGGCGCTGATCAGCATCTCGCCGCCGGCGTCGACGATGGCGCGCGTCAGGCGCCCCAATGCGACGTCGACGGCCTCGACCGCCTTGATCGCCGCGGACTCGATGCCGGTGTGGCCGACCATGTCGGCGTTGGCGATGTTGCAGACGATGAAATCGAACACTTTCGAGGCGATCGCCGCGACGAGCCTGTCGGTGACCTCGGGACAGCTCATCTCGGGCTTGAGGTCGTACGTCGCGACGTGCGGGCTCGGCACCAGGATGCGTTCCTCGCCGGCGAACGGCGCTTCGCGGCCGCCGGAGAAGAAGAACGTGACGTGCGCGTATTTCTCGGTCTCGGCGATGCGCAGCTGCTTCAGCCCGAGCGAGGCGAGATATTCGCCGAGCGAGTTCTGCATCGACTGCGCCGCGTAGGCGATCGCGGTGACGGCGAGACCTTTCTCGTAATCGGTCAGCGACACGTACGCCGACAGCGCGATCCTGCGCGGTCGCGCGAAGCCGCCGAAGTCCGCGTCGACGAACGCGTGCGAAAGCTCGCGCGCGCGGTCGGCGCGGAAGTTCATGAACACGACCGCGTCGCCGTCGGCGACGCGCGCGCCGTGTCCGACGACGGTCGGCTTGACGAACTCGTCGTTTTCGCTGCGCGCGTACGCAAGATCGAGCGCTTCGACGGCGCTCGCCGCGTGAAACGGCGCCTCGGCGCTCGCGATCGCGTCATAGGCGAGCTTGACGCGATCCCAGCGCTTGTCGCGATCCATCGCGTAGTAGCGTCCGCTGACGCTCGCGACGGCGGCGCCCGCCATCGACGCGCACTTCGCCTCGAGCCTTTCGAGCGACGGCCGCGCGCTCCGCGGCGGCGTGTCACGGCCGTCGAGGAAGGCGTGCACGGCGATGCGCGGCACGCCGCGGCGCGCGGCGAGGTCCAGCATCGCGAAGATGTGGTCTTCGTGGCTGTGCACGCCGCCGGGCGACATGAGCCCCATCAGGTGCAGCGTGCCGCCGCTCTGCTTCGCGGCGTCGCAGGCGCCGGTGAGCGCCGGGTTGTCGAAGAACGTGCCGTCGGCGATCGCGGCGTCGATGCGCGTCAGGTCCTGGTAGACGATGCGTCCCGAGCCGATGTTCATGTGGCCGACTTCGGAGTTGCCCATCTGCCCGTCGGGAAGGCCGACGTGGAGGCCGTGCGTCTCGACCAGCGTGTGCGGGTAGTCCTTGAGCAGCCGGCGCCAGTTCGGCGCGCCGGCCTTCGCGATCGCGTTGTGGGTGTCGTCCTCGCGGTGGCCCCAGCCGTCGAGGATCAAGAGGAGGACGGGCCGCGGTCGCGCCATGGGAGGGTTCCGGAGGGAAAAAACGGTTGGCCAATGCTAGCCGAGGCATGACCGATGGGTCATCAATGGGGCCCTCGGAACGGCTATTAAACCCTGCGTCGCGCGGCCGCATCGAAGCCCGCATACGCACGACCGGAGCCCCCCCATGAAACGCGTCATCGTCACCCTCGCCGCCGCCGTCTCGCTCGCCTTCGCGCTCGCCGCCGGCGCGCGCGGCATCGACGTCGACAAGGTCAACGGATCGATCCACATCGAAGGCGACCAGCAGGCGGGCGATCTCTCGACCGTCAACGGCAGCATCCGCGTCGACACCGGCGGCAGCGCCGAGAAGGTGTCGACGGTCAACGGCGGCATCGAGCTCGGCGACAACGTCAACGTCGACGCGGTCGAGACCGTCAACGGCGGCATCGAGCTCGGTCAGGGCACGCGCGTCGCCCGCGCGGTCGAGGCGGTCAACGGTCACATCCAGCTCGCGCACGGCGCCGAGGTCGTCGGCAAGGCGTCGAACGTCAACGGCCGCATCACGCTCGAGGCGGCGCACGTCGGCGGCGGCATCGAGACCGTCAGCGGCGATGTCGAAATCGGCGCGAACTCGCGCGTCGAAGGCGGCATCCTCGTCGAGAAGCCGCACGGCTGGTCGTGGGGCAAGAACAAGAATCCGCGCATCGTGATCGGGCCGCATGCGGTCGTCGACGGCACGCTCGATTTCCGCCGCGAGGTCGATCTCTACGTCAGCGACACGGCGCGCGTCGGCACGATCACCGGCGCGACGGCGAACAAGTTCTCGGGCGATCATCCTTAATCGCAGCGAAACGCTGCGACGGATCGTGAGGAGCGTGCGCTCGCCGCACGCTCTTTACGATTTCGTAGCGCCCCGAAGGCCGCGGTGTTCCTAGAATCGCGATCGTCACGGTTCCGGAAATCCGCATGCCCCGTCTTCTCGTTCGTCTCGCCCTGCCCGCTTCCCTCGCGCTGATCGCCGCGTGCGGCAAGGAAACTCCGCCGCCGCAGCCGACCGCCGCCGCCGCGCCCGCGCAGCCCGCGCCCGTCGTGCCGAGCGCCGAAGGCCATTCCACGGCGGACATCACCGCCGAGGATTTCGCCGGCCGCCTCAAAAAGATTTCCGGCGACGCGTTCGAAGGCCGCAAGCCCGGCACGATCGGCGAGCGCATGACGACGGCATGGATCAAGGACCAGTTCCAGCAGATCGGCCTCAAGCCCGGCGTTCGCGAGAACTGGATCCAGACCGTGCCGATGGTCGAGACGACGCTGCTCGATCCCGACACGGTCAAGCTCGACTTCGCGACGAAGGGCGGCGCCGAGCATCTCGCGTACCGCACCGACATGATCGTGAACTCGCTCGATGCGAGCCACGCCGTCGACATCGAAGGCTCGGAGGTCGTGTTCGCCGGCTACGGCGTCGTCGCGCCGGAGCAGAACTGGAACGACTACGCCGGCCTCGACGTCAAGGGCAAGACCGTGATCGTGCTGGTCAACGATCCCGGCTGGGGCAATCACGACAATGCGCTGTTCAAGGGCAACGCGCTCACGTACTACGGGCGCTGGACGTACAAATACGAAGAGGCCGCGCGCCAGGGCGCGGCCGCGTGCCTCATCGTGCACGAGACGCCCGGGGCAGGTTACCCGTGGGACGTCGTGGTCAACAGCTGGTCAGGTCCGCAGGACGCGCTGCCGCCGCGCGAGGATCCGGCGCCGCACCTTTCCGCCGCGGGCTGGATCACGACCGAAGCGGCGCAGCGCCTGTTCGCGAAGGCCGGGCAGAATTTCGACGAGCTGAAGAAAAGCGCCGACGTGCGCGGCTTCAAGCCGACCGCGCTCGAGGCGAAGCTCTCGACGCATTTCAAGAACCGCGTCGACAACACGAGCTCGGAGAACGTGCTCGGCCTGGTGCGCGGCTCGACGCGGCCGGACGAGGTCGTCGTCTACTCCGCGCATTGGGATCATCTCGGCAAGGATGCGAGCCTCAAGGGCGACCCGATCTACAACGGCGCGATCGACAACGGCACCGGCATCGCGGGGCTCCTCGAGATCGCCGAGGCATTCGCGCACCAGGATCCGCCGCCGCAGCGCTCGGTGCTCATCGTCGCGTTCACGCTCGAGGAAGCGGGACTGCTCGGCTCGCGCTACTACGTGACGCATCCGGCGTTTCCGCTCGACAAGACCGTCGTCGACATCAACATGGACGCGCTGCCGATCCTCGGACCGACGAAGGACATCGCGGTGATCGGCCTCGGCCAGTCGGCGCTCGACGATTACATCAAGGACGCGGCCGCCGCGCAGGACCGCACGATCGTCGCCGACGAGGCGCCGGAGAAAGGCTTCTTCTTCCGCTCCGACCAGCTCAACTTCGCGCGGCTCGGCGTGCCGGTGCTGTATGCGCGCTCGGGGCTCAATCTCGTCGACGGCGGCGAGGAAGCGGGCCGCAAGGCGTACGCCGACTACACGGGCAACCGTTATCACAAGCCGGCGGACGAGTTCGATCCGGCGTGGGATTTTCGCGGGGTCGTGCAGGACCTCGACGCATTGCATGCAGTCGGGAAGAAGATCGCCGACGAGACGTCGTTCCCCGCATGGAAGGCCGACGCCGACTTCCATCGGCCGGCCGTGGGGGGCGGCTGATGCCAACTGTGATCGCCTAAGCACCTTTTGCCGGCAAGACGGGACCTTGCTGGCGGAATCGAACGCTCCTTTCCGCATTGGTTGATTGCGCGACGGCAACGCGTCGCGGCAACCCTTCCAGTGCATGAGAGGACACGAAATGAAGCTCCGCAACACGATCGCCGGCTTCGTCGTCGCGTGCGCCGCGCTCGGCGGCTCGACGGCGATGGCGGGCACCATGAACATCCCGTACAGCGCAGGCCACGCGCGCGACGCCTGCGTCGACACGCGCCAGGGCGGCGTCATGCTCGATCACACGCCGGGCGCGAGCCGCCGCTGCTGGGTCGACGTGCCGCTGTCGATCGACGCAGGGCACCGCTTGCAGCAGGTCACCGCGTTCTACGGTTCGGAAGGACCGCGCTCGACCATCGTCGCCTATCTCGGCTACAAGGACCTGCGCGCCGCGCGCATCAACGCGCTGTTCGAAGGCACCGAGCTGTTCCGTTTCGCCGACGCCAAGAACGTCGCCCGCGACGGCATGGCCGCAGGCGACATCATGAGCGGATCGTCGGGCGGCGTGCTCTACCCCGACGCGTTCGAGCTCGATCCGGACTACGCGTATTTCGTGCGCGTGATGCTGATCGACGACGCCGAGTTCTTCGGCCTTCGCGTCACGTACGAGTAATGGGGCTGGCGCGCGACGGCGCGCGCGGATGGCGGCGCCCCGCACCGGGGCGCCCCATCCCTGGGGCGATTCCCGCATCCGGTGCGGGAAAGATCATGCGCTCGCGGCGTCTCAGGGCCTGAGATTCCGCGCACCGCTCAACCGGATTTCGGTTTCTTCGCGAGCGCCTTCTCGATGCTCGCGCGCGTCAGCGGGTGATAGCCCGCTTTCGCTTTTTCGTACACGCCGCGCGCGAAGTCGTGGCCTTCGGTCGTCTTCGCGAGCGCTTCGTACAGCGGCACGACGAGATAGCGCCGGCCAATGCGCGTCATGTACGCTGCCATCGCCTCGCGCGCCGGCTTGTAGTCGTTGCGGATCGCGGTGAGGTACCAGCGGCGCGCGATCTCGGCGTTGGCGGCGCCCGTAAGATGATAGGCGCCGTCGAGATCGGCGAGCTTCGACCTGGACAGCTTCTTCGGCAGCCCATCGAGGAAGAACATCCACTCCTGCGTGTTCCACGTCTTCGCGTCGAGCGACGCCGCGTCGCGCGTGCCGGCGAGCCACTCCGTGCGCGCGGCCGCGATCGTCTCGAAGCGCGGCGAGGTCGGCACCTTCGCGTCATCCGGAATGCCCGGCTTCTCGATCCATGCGTTCACCTCGGCGAGCGTCATCGTGCCGGGATGCTTGCGGATCAGGTTCTCGTCGAGATACGCGAGCATCTCGTCGGTGGTAATGCTATTGAACGCGAAGTGATCGAAGTAGCCACGCAGGTACGCGTCGAACGTCGCGCGGCCGAAGCGCGCCCCGAGCGTGCGCAATAGCCACGCACCCTTCGTGTAGGCGAAGTCCGAGCCCGCATCGTCGGGATCGCGTCCGTCGAAGTTCGGCACGAGGCGCTGGTCGGGCTTCGGCGTCTCGGCGAGCTCGCCGCGCAACTCGTTCGCCGCGAGGATGAACTCCTCGTCGGCCTGCGCCTTGCCGAACACCGCCTCGACGATGCGGTTCTCGACGTAGGTCGTGAACCCCTCGTTGAGCCACATGTGCTTCCAGCCGGCGTTCGTCACGAGATTGCCGGACCACGAATGCGCGAGCTCGTGCGCGACCAGCGAGACGAGGCTCTTGTCGCCGACGATGACGGTCGGCGTCGCGAACGTCATGCACGGATTCTCCATGCCGCCGAACGGAAAGCTCGGCGGCAGCACGAGGAGGTCGTAGCGGCCCCAGCGGTACGGGCCGTAGAGCTGCTCGGTCGTCGCGATCATCGTCTCGGTGTCGGCGAATTCCTTCGCAGCCGCCTCGACGACGGACGGCTCGGCGTAAACCGCGCTGCGCGGCCCGGTCGGGCGCGCGGCGATGTCGCCGACCGCGATCGCGAGGAGATACGACGGAATCGGCTGGTCCATCGCGAACGCGAAATCGCCGTCGAGCGCGTGCGTCGCGTCGTTCGGCGCGCTCATGATCGCGCGGAGCTCTTTCGGCACGTGCACGCGCGCCGTGTACGTGAAGCGCACGGACGGCGTGTCCTGCAGCGGCACCCAACTGCGCGCGTGGATCGATTCCGACTGCGAGAACATGAAGGGATGCTGCTTGCCGGCGGTCTCCGCGGGCGTCATCCACTGCAGGCCCGAGGCGTCCGGCGACGTGCGGTAGCGGATCCGCACGGCCGGCGCCTGCGCATCGAGCTTGATGCGGAGCGCCGCTCCGAGGATTGCATCGCGCCGGTCGAGGCTGAACGTCGCGACGTGCGCCTGCCCGGCCGCGTCGACGGCTTCGACGCTCGCGATCGAAAGATCGCGCGTGTCGAGCACGAGCTCGCGCGCGGCGGGATCGCTCCAGTCGAGGACGAGCACGACCGTGCCGTCGAGCACGCGGCGCTCGAAGTCGACGCCGAGATTGAGCTCGGCCTTGCGAACGACGACTTCGGCCGTATTCGCGTAGCTGTGCGGATCCGCGGGCGGCTTCGTCGGTGCGGGCGCGCCGAGGGACGCCGCGGCGAGCAGGCTGGTCATCATCCACATCCCGGAAAATCCTCGAACGTCGGAGAACGCGCGGCGCGAGACGTGCTGCGGCGGCGCGGGACGCGCATTCTCGCAAGAATCGCGCGCGCGTGCTTTATTTGGTGCGGATTTCACCGGTTTCTCACGCGGCGTTTCGCGACGGTGCCGAAAATGCGGACTCGAATGCGACGCGGTGCGCATTTCCGAGCGCCTGCGCGGACCGGTGTAAATTTTGACTTTTGCGGCGTGCTATGATTTCCGTGTCACAGGGGTTATCGATGCGAGCGCACCTCGACACGTTTGAGGCACTGCTTGCTTGCACCACGCCGGAGGAATTGCGGCGTGCGGTCGGCGAGTCCGTCAAGACGCTGGGTTTCGAATCGTGGGTCTACGCCGCGAACCCGGTCGGGCAACATACGTTTCCGTACGTGTTGAGCGCCTATCCGGCGGCCTTTCTCGCGCGTTACGTCGAGAAGGGTTATCTCAGCGTCGATCCCGTCGTCGCGCACTGCCGCGAGCACGTGACGCCGCTCGTCTGGACCGCCGACGGTCCCGCCGGCGAGCGCAAGCGCCGCTGTCCCGCGTTCTTCCACGACGCCGCCGATTTCGGTCTCAAGGTCGGCGTGTCGACGCCCGTGCACGGCCTCGGCTGCCAGTGGGGGCTGCTGTCGGTCGCGGGATCGGACGACAGCGTCGATCGCGATCAGATCGCCGGCGTGCAGCTCCTCGCGACGTTCACGCACGAAGTCGGCCACCGCTTCGCGACGACGCCGCAGACCGGCGCGAACGTGCATCTCACCGCGCGCGAGCTCGAGTGCCTGCGCTGGGCCGCCGAAGGCAAGACCGGCTGGGAGATCGGACGGCTGCTCGGCATCTCCGAGCGCACGGTCGTGTTCCACGTCGAGAATGCGGCGCACAAGCTCGGCGTGTTCGGGCGCCGTCAGGCGGTAGCACGCGCGATCGCGCTGCAGTTGATCACGCTGTAACCAGACTCTGCCGTATGGCGTCGCAGCGACGCGCCTTTACAACTCTTTAAGTCGGATCGCGCGCGGCGTCGCGCGCTCGCGGCTCCCGTGACGCCTGCCCTGTAAAAAGTTACAGCTACCTCGGCGCAACGAGACCGGGCACCCTGCCTCCCGTGCGGGCATCGCCCGCTGGCAAGCGATCGATCCCCCCGGCCGGGAGGGAGAGGCCCGGTCCGACGGAGTTCGGACTGTCTCCCTCCTGGCCACCTCTCGGCAGGCTACATGGGGATGCCGCCGGGAGCCGGAACGCGGCGTGCCGGACGGACGCCGGCACGTTCCGCTTCTCCGTCGAACCTTTCGAGCTCAGCCGGACTGCGCGCCGTCGTAGAAGGCCGCGAGATCGGCCTTGAAGTGCGCGAGCGCGTCGACGTTGAGATACACCATGTGTCCCGACGGGTAGTACGTGAAGCGCACGTTCGAGCGCAGCGACGGATCGAGCTGCATGTGGCCGAGATCGAATTCGGTCGCGAAGAACGGCGTCGCGAGATCGAAATAGCCGTTCGCCGACAGGACGTGCAGCTTCGGGTTCTCGCGCATCGCCAGCGCGAGATCGCCGGCGACATACGGCACGCGCTGCGGGAAGCGCTGGCCCTGCTGCTCGTGCTTCCAGTCCCACTCGCGGATGATGTCGAAGCTGGTCGGCTTGTACGGCACGTCGCTCTGCCACTTGAGCGTGCCCTCGACGTAGTTGTTGAACGCCGCGATGAACGCGCCCGCGATCGCGGTGTCGGACGCGTCGTATTCGGGATTCTCGCCGGCCGCGTCGAGGTCGATGCCTTCGTAGCGCGCGTCGTAGCGGCCGACCGTGCGGCGCTCGTCGCGCAGGAGCTCCTTGCGGAAGCGGCCCTGGCTCACGCGGAAGTTCGCTTCCTTGAGGTACTGCGGCGAGAGGCCGGTGAAGCGCGCGAGCTTCGTCGCGAGCGCGTCCTCCTCGGCGGGCGTCATCGCCTGGCCCTTCGCGAGCGCGCTCGCGTATTCGCCGACTGCGAACGCGCGCGCCTCGTCGACGAACGCTTCCATCGTCGCCGGCTTGTTCGGGACCTTGTCGTGGTACCAGGCGATCGCCGCGAACGTCGGCAGCGAGCCGATGTAGTTCTGGTCGAGCCCCGGCGAGTTCGATGCGTAGTTCAGGATCGACGACAGCAGCACGACGCCGTTGAACGCCATGCCCTGGCTCTGCAGCTTGTTGACGAGACCCGCCGAGCGCGTCGTGCCGTACGACTCGCCGAACAGGAACTTCGGCGAGTTCCAGCGCTGGTTGATCGTGACGTAGCGCGTGATCGCCTTCGCGAACGCCGTGAGGTCCTGATCGACGCCCCAGAAATCCTTGCCCTTCGCCTTGCCGACCGGCGTCGAGAATCCGGTGCCGACCGCGTCGATGAAGACGAGATCGGTCTTGTCGATCAGGCTGTACTGGTTCGGGATCAGGTGATACGGCGGCGGCGCGGTCGCGGCGGCGCTCGCCGATTCCACGCGCACCGGCGCGAGCGAGCCCATGTGAAGCCAGACGCTCGACGAGCCCGGCCCGCCGTTGTAGAAGAACGTGACCGGGCGGCTCGAGCCTTTCGCATCGTCGGCCGTGTAGGCGACGTAGAAGACGCTCGCCTCGGGCTTTTCTTCCTTGTCCTCGCGGATCAGCAGGTTGCCGGCGGTCGCCGTGTAATGCACCGAGCGGCCGCCGACATCGACGCTGCCGTGCGACACGGCCGTCTTCTCGGGCGGAACCGGCTTCTCGTCCTTCTTCTTGTCCTTG
>DATFRS010000308.1:0-10212 GCA_035263065.1 Rhodanobacteraceae bacterium | reverse complement strand
CCGGCGCTGGGGCAAGGGCTACAAGTACATGGTCGTGCTCGACGCCGACAGCGTGATGACCGGCCGCTGCCTCGTCGAGCTGATGCGCCTCATGGAAAAGCATCCCGATGCCGGCATCGTGCAGACCGCGCCGCGCGCGTTCGGTCGCGAGACGCTGTATGCACGCATCCAGCAGTTCGCGACGCGCGTCTACGGACCGCTGTTCGTCACGGGCCTGCACTTCTGGCAGCTCGGCGAATCGCACTACTGGGGCCACAACGCGATCCTGCGCGTCGCGCCGTTCATGCGACACTGCGCGCTCGGCCGGTTGCCGGGACGCGGCGCGCTGTCCGGCGAGATCCTCTCGCACGATTTCGTCGAAGCCGCGCTGATGCGGCGCGCGGGCTGGGGCGTCTGGATCGCCTACGACCTGCCCGGCAGCTACGAGGAGATGCCGCCGAACCTGCTCGACGAATTGAAGCGCGACCGGCGCTGGTGCCTCGGCAACCTGATCAACTCGCGCCTGTTCTTCGCGCACGGCCTGCATCCCGCGCATCGCGCGGTGTTCGTCACCGGCGTGATGGCGTACCTCTCGGCGCCGCTCTGGTTCACGTTCCTCGTGCTGTCGACGGTGCTGCTCGCGGTGCACACGCTGACCGAGCCGACCTACTTCGTCACGCCGAACCAGCTGTTCCCCCTTTGGCCCGAGTGGCATCCGGCGCGCGCGCTCGGGCTTTTCACGGCGACGGCGACGCTCTTGTTCCTGCCGAAGGTGCTCGGCGTCGTGCTGATCGCGCTGCGCGGTGCGCAGCATTTCGGCGGCGTCGTGCGGCTCGCCGCGAGCACGCTGATCGAGATCGTGTTCTCGATGCTGCTCGCGCCTGTGCGCATGCTGTTCCACACGCAGTTCATCGCGGCGGCGCTGCTGGGTCTCAAGCTCACGTGGAAATCGCCGCCGCGCGAGGACGCCGAGACGACCTGGGGCGAGGCGATCCGGCGACATGGCGTGCATACGGTGCTCGGGCTCGCGTGGCTCGCGCTCGTGTACTGGCTCAACCCGTCCTTCCTCTGGTGGCTGCTGCCGGTCGCGGGCGCGCTCGCGGTGTCGATTCCGATCTCGGTGTTCTCGAGCCGCGTGTCGCTCGGCCGCGCGTTCCGCGGCGAGCGGATGTTCCTGATTCCGGAGGAGTCGTATCCGCCGCGCGTGCTGCGCCGCATGCGGCGGTTCTTCCGCCATGCGCCGCGCGAGGCGGATTTCGTCGACGCCGTCGTCGATCCCGTGCACAACGCGATCGCCTGCGCGGCCGACGTCGCGCGCACGCAGCATTCGGACGCGATCCGCCGCGTGCACGACGAGCTCGTCGAGCGTGCGCGCATCGACGGGCCCGAGGCACTCTCGATCTACGAGAAGAACTCGCTGCTCGGCGACGCGATCGCGCTGTCGCGCCTGCACTTCGCGGTGTGGACCGACGCCGACGCGCATCCGGCGTGGATCCATGCGCGCCGCACGCTACCGCCGATGCGCACGACCGCGCCGTCGCTTGCGCGGAGCGCCGCGTGAGGCGGCGCGAGCTGCTCAAGGCCTCGACGTGTGCGCTGGCCGGGCTTCCGTTGCTCGGCCGCGTCGCGGCTGCAGCCGATGAAAGGCGTTTCGACTACGCGGCGCTGAAAGGCAAGGCGCGCGCGCTCGCGCTGCAGCCGTATGCGACGCCCGCGCAGAGCGTGCCGCCGGCGGTTTCGCATCTGACATGGGATCGGTTCCAGTCGATCCGCTTCCGTCCCGAGCGCGCGCTCTGGGCCGGCCAGGGCCTCGGCTTCGAGCTCCAGTTCTTCCATCTCGGCATGCAATTCAAGCGTGCGGTGCGCTTGCACGAAGTCGTCGACGGCGTCGCGCATGAGATCGCGTACGACCCCGCGCTGTTCGATCTTTCGCAAAGCGGGCTCGATGGAGCCGCGTTGCCGCGCGATCTCGGCTTCGCCGGCTTTCGCGTCTGCGCGGCGCCCGATTTCAAGCGCGACGTCGCGGCGTTCCTCGGTGCGAGCTATTTCCGCGCGGTCGGCGGCACGCTGCAGTACGGCCTCTCGGCGCGCGGCCTCGCGGTCGACTGCGGCCTCGCGCGCGACGAGGAATTCCCGGATTTCACGGCGTACTGGTTCGAGCGCCCGAAGCCCGGCGCGAAGACGCTGGTCGTGCACGCGCTGCTCGATTCGCCGAGCATCGCCGGCGCGTACCGCTTCGAGATCACGCCGGGCGAGCCGCTCGTCATGCGCGTCGATGCTGCGCTCTATCCGCGCAAGGCGATCGAGCGGCTCGGCATCGCGCCGCTGACGAGCATGTTCCTCACGGCGTCGAACGATAAGCGCATCCACGACGACTGGCGCCCGGCGATCCACGACTCGGACGGCCTCTCGATCTGGAACGGCGGCGGTGAATGGATCTGGCGGCCGCTCGTCAATCCGCCGACCGTGCGCGTCAACACGTTCGTCGACGACAGTCCACACGGCTACGGTCTGCTGCAGCGCGACCGCGACTTCGATCATTACCAGGACGACGGCGTCTGGTACGACCGCCGGCCGAGCGTCTGGGTCGAGCCGCTCGCCGGCTGGGGCAAGGGCGCGGTCGATCTCCTCGAGATCCCGATCGGCCACGAGAGCTTCGACAACATCGTCGCGTTCTGGAATCCGAAAGCGCCCGTCGCGGTCGGCAACGAGTATCTGTATGCGTATCGCCTGCACTGGGGCGCGAAGCTGCCGGCGACGCCCTCGCTCGCGCACGTCGCGGCGACGCGGACCGGCGTCGGCGGACAGGTCGGCGGGCCGCGCCCGCACTTCTCGTGGCGGTTCGTCGTCGACTTCGAGGGCGGCGATCTCGCATCGCTCGCGGCCGATGCGAAAGTCGAGCCGGTGATCACGCTCTCGCGCGGCACGGCCGAGCTCGTGTCGGCGCGGCCGCTCGAGTCGATCCGAGGGCGGCGCGCGATGTTCGACGTCGTGCCGCCCGACGCGAGCACCGAGCCGATCGACATGCGGGTGTTTCTGAGGTCGGGCGAGCGGACGCTCAGCGAGACGTGGCTCTACCAGTGGACGCCGCCGGCCAAGCCAGCGAGCTGATCATTCCCTCCACCGCGATTTCCGCCCCCGCGGCCGGCCGATGCGCGGCGGCACGTGCGGCTCCCTGACCGCGTTCGGCCAGTCGAGGGTCTCGGCTTCGAGGAACAGCGTCGAGATCGGGAGGTTCAGCACCAGCGCGATCTTGAGGAGGTACTCCATCGAGATGTTCTGCGTGCCGCGCTCGATGTTGCCGTAGTACGTCCGATGGATATCGGCCGCACCCGCGAAAGCCTCCTGGCTGTACTTGAGGCGTTCGCGGTGCCGACGGATGACGAGTCCCAAGCGCTGGTGCAGCTCTCCCGGTGACATGCCCGGAAACCTAAGAGGCGTCCCGCAACTTTAACCACCTATTATCAATATATCGTTTATGTGAGCTATATTTTGCGGATGAACGAGCCATCCGGAACCACCCGCGACCCCCGCGACGCCGGCCCCGGCGCGGCGCGCCTCTGGGCTGCCGCCGCCCTCTTCGGCGACAGCGAGCTCTCGCTCGCGCAGATCGGCACCGAGATCGACGCGCTCTCGGCCGACTTCGCGAGGTGTCTGGCGATGAGCGCCTGGGCCGCGGTGAAGCCGCTGCGCATGGTTGTGTTCGGCCTCTCGATGCGGACGACGCTCGACGACTGTCTCCTCGCGCTGCTGCGCGCGGAACGCCATGCGGTCGGCGGCCTCGACGATGAGCTGCTGCGGCCGTGCTGGGAATCGCGCTGGGAGTTCGTCGCCGGCACCGCCAAGACGCCTTCGCTCTATCGGCAGGCGCCTTCGTACAACGAGCGCCTGCGCGTCGCGCTGCTCGCCGACGCGTGGGAGCGGACGTCGTACAAGCTGTCCGACGTCGACGCGTTCGTCATGACCAGCGATCGCCTCGCGCGCGCGAGCGCGGCGCTGTCGCCGAAGCTCGAGCTGCCGATGAGCCTTCTGCTCGACGCGGCGACCGAGCGCCGGCGCGACGTCGAGGCGTTCGAGCACCTGCGCACGCATCTTCGCAAGCTTGTCGTCGAATTCGCGATGGACGATCTGCGCCGGCTCGCGCTCTTCGAAGCGCTCGACGGCAAGGCGAACCTCCCCGACACGGTGCGCCGCTTCGGCACGCCGGCGATGCGCGTGCTCCTGCGCGCGCACCTCGATCGGACGCCCGCGACGCACGCGCGCGAGATGCTGACGACGCTGCTCGGCGACCTGCGCGAGGTGCTTTGGGGGCCGCTCGGCATTTCGTAGAATACGCGCGCCCACTTCGCGCCTCGCCGAATGGCTGTCCGGATGTCGCCGTGCTGCAAACGCCAAGCCGTACCGACAAACGCAAGCTCGGCCGAGAAGTCGGCCGAGGACTCGTGCAGCAATTCGGCCGCAAGGCGTATTACACGCGCATCGAAATACTGCGCATCCTTCGCCGCATCGGGTTTCCCGACGCGTGGAGCTGCTGGGCTTACAGCCTCTATCTTTCCCCGGCCGATTTTGCTGCACATCACGCAGCCATCGGCGAGGCCTGCGACTATTCGGCGATGCGCGAAACGATGGTCGATGCCGTCGCCGGCAGCCTGCCCGATGCGTTCGACGCATCGCAGTCCTGGCTCGATTGGAACGGCTTTGATCCGATCGGCGACATTCTGGGTGGCGCGGACGTGCTCACCGACCATGACGTTTCCTGATGGACAGGTAACGCTTCAGCCGAGGTGCAGCCTCGCCGGACAAGGCTGGCTCCCGCGTTTGCGCAGGAGCGCACCGATGATCCGCAAGCTCAAATCCGGGCAATACCGCCTCTACTCCCGCAAGACCAATCCGAAAACCGGCAAGCGCCGCAATCTCGGCACGTTCGCGTCGCGCGCCGCAGCCGAGAAGCACGAGCGCGAAGTCCAGTACTTCAAGCGCCACTGACGCGCGCGATGGCGAAGCACGTTCCCGCCCGCCGCGTCGACGCGCCGAATACGCTCTCCGAGCGCATCACGCGCGCCGTGCTCGACCTCGCGGGCGAAGTACCGGACACGAACGAGCACAAGAGCCGCGGCCCGGATGATCGTGCGCGCGCAATCGCCACGTCGGCCGCGAATCGCGCGGCGCTCGCCGCCGGCACGCTCGCGCTGCCGCCGGGACCGATCGGCTGGCTCACGATCGTGCCGGAGCTCGTCGCGATCTGGCGCATCCAGCGCCAGATGGTCGCCGACATCGCCGGCGCGTACGGCGTCAGCGCGGAGCTGACGCCCTCGCGCATGCTGTATTGCCTGTTCCGCCACGCGGCGGCGCAGGCGCTGCGCGACGTCGCGGTGCAGGTCGGCGCGCGATTGCTGATACAAGACGTGCCGCTGCGCGTCATCGAACGCGTCGCGGCAAAGATCGGGATCAGCGTGTCGAAGCGGCTGGTCGGGCGCGGGATCGCGCGGTGGCTGCCGGTGATCGGAGCGCTTGGCGTCGGGGCGTATGCGTACTACGACACCGGGCAGGTGGCGCGGACGGCGATGACGTTGTTTGCGGCCGAAGCGGACGCGATGGCTGAAGCCAAGTCGGCGCGGGCGCACAAGAAATAACTCCGCCATTCCGGCGGAAGCCGGAATCCATTTTGATCTTCGTGCTCTCGAGCACCATGGACCCCGGCTTTCGCCGGGATGACGAGCTTACTTTCGCGCCGGCTTGGCTTCCAACGAAATCGCCGCACGATGCGCCGCCTTGAGCTGCGCATTCAACGCATCGAGCTTCGCCCCCGTCACGCCCTTCCACTCGCCGAGCGCCGTCTCCGTCAACTCCATCGTGGCGGTGTAGCCCGCACGCGCATCCGGCGTCGGCGCTGCGTCGGCTCCGTCCGCGGCCGCTGCGAGCTTGCCGAGCGTCTCGCCGATGAAGCGCAGGCTCGTCGTCGTCGCCGGCGGGAGCGCCCAGCCGTTGTGCGGATTGCCGGCTTCGACGATGCCGGCGCGCGCGACGACGTCGGCGTCGAACGCGTCGATCGCCGCGACGAGCGTCGCGCCCGATGCATCGACGCCACGCGCTTCGCCGAGCGCCTTGTGCAGCTTCTTCGCGTCCTCCGCCGCGGTCGCGATGCGCACCTGCGCGGCTTCGATGGCCTGCGCGAACTTCGCCTGTTCGGCATACGCCGCGTCGGTCATCGCGATGCGCGGATCGGGCGCAACGGTGAGCGGCTGGCGCAGCTTGCGGCCGTCGACGTCAAGCTCGATGCTGTAGTTCCCGGGCGGAGCGAACACGCCGTCGATGTCGGTGTCGGTATCGGCGAGCGCCTTCGGCTTCGCGTAGCGCAGCGGCCAGACGAAGCGATGCATGCCTTCGGTCGTCGCGAGACGCAGCGGGCGCGGCATCCATTCGATCGCATGCGCCGCCTTCGCGGGATCGCGCGCGGGGGCGGGATCGCTGCTCGCGTAGCGCCGCACGAGACGGTTGTCCTTGTCGTAGATCGCGAGCGCGACTTCGCGCGCCGGCTTTTCCAGCACGTAGTCGATCATCGCGCCGGCCGGCGGATTGTTCGCGATCGGCTCGTCCTTCGGCAGCGGCGTGCCGGTGAATGCGGCGACGCGCGCGCGGATCGCGGTCGACGGCGCGAAGAGACGCGTGTCCTTGCGCTCGGGCGCGGCCGCGAGCTCGCGGAGCGGCGCGATGCCGTCCATGATCCAGAAGCCGCGGCCGTGCGTCGCGATGACGAGGTCGTCGCCGTGCACGTCGATGTCGCGCACCGACGTGCGCGGCAGGTTCGCCTGCAGCGTCTGCCAGTGTGTGCCGTCGTCGAACGAGACGTACATGCCGAGCTCGGTCGCGGCGTAGAGGAGGTCCTTCCGCTGCGGATCCTCGCGCACCGCGTTGACGAAATCGCCGTCGCGGATGCCGTCGACGACGAGCTCCCATGACGCGCCGCCGTCGTGCGTGCGATAGACGTACGGCTTGCGGTCGTCGAGGCGATGGCGGTCGATCGCGAGATACGCCGTGGCCGCGTCGAAATGCGAGGCCTCGACGATGCCGACCTTCGACCATGGCGTGAGCGCGTGCGGCGTCACGTCGTCCCAGTGCGCACCGTCGTCGCGCGATTTCCAGACGAGCCCGTCGTCGGTGCCGATCCAGAGCAGGTCCTTGTCGAGCGGCGACGGCGCGATCGCGTAGATGACGCCGCGGCGCGGGCCCTGCCGCTCGTTGTTGTCGGCCGTGACGGCGTCGACGTTCGGCGGCACGCCCGGATCCTCGCGCGTCAAGTCGGGACTGATCGTGTCCCAGTGCTGGCCGCCGTCGGTCGTGCGGAACAGTTTCTGGCTGCCGAAGTAGAGCCGCTTCGGATCGGTCTTCGAGAAGACCAGCGGCAGCGTCCACGTGCGGCGCCAGAGATCGGGTGTCGCGAGCGTCGGATCGACCGAGCGCGTCTGGCCGCTCTTGAGGTCGAGCCGGTCGACGCGTCCGCCGTAGACGATGTCGGGATCGTCGGGATCGGGCGCGATCATGTCGGCTTCGCCGCCGGCGGTGACCTCGTGGAACGCGCGCATCGTGATGCCGTCGGCTTCGCCGGTGCGGCTCGGCAGCGCGGCGGCGCCGGAATCCTGCTGCGCGCCGTAGACGCGATAAGGAAAACGGTTGTCGGTGCTGACGTGATAGATCTGCGCGGTCGGCTGGTTGTGCCACGAGCTCCAGGTGCGGCCGCCGTTCAACGTGACGATCGCGCCCTGGTCGACGCCGAGGATCTGGCGGTCGGCGTCGTCGCCGTCGATCCAGAGCTCGTGGAAATCGTCGCCGGTGTTGTCGCCCTTGTCGGCGACAAAGTGCGCGCCGCCGTCGTCGCTGCGCAGCACGATCGTGTTCATCGCGTAGAGGCGTTCGGCGTTCTTCGGATCGACCGTGATGCGGCCGAAGTACCAGCCGCGCTGCCAGACGCGATCGTCGTTGCTCGTGCGGCGCCAGCTCGCGCCGGCGTCGCCGGAGCGGTAGAGCCCGCCGGCGTCGCCCGCGATCGTGCGGCCGTCGACGATCGCGTAGACGCGCTTCGGATCGCTCGGCGCAACCGCGATGCCGATGCGGCCGACGTCGGACGGGAAGCCGTTGCCGAGCTTCGTCCAGGTGTCGCCGCCGTCGCTCGACTTGTAGAGCGCGCTGCCGGGCCCGCTCGCCGGCGGGTAGATGTTCCACGGCGTGCGGCGCGCCTGCCACATCGCCGCGTAGACGACGCGCGGATTGCCGGGCTCGAACGCGAGATCGATCGCGCCGGTCGCGTCGTCGTTGCCGAGCACGCGCTGCCACGTCGCGCCGCCGTCCTTCGAGCGGAACACGCCGCGCTCGCCGTTCGGTCCGTACGGATGGCCGAGCGATGCGACGAAGACGAGGTTCGCGTCGTGCGGATCGACGATGACGCGGCCGATCTGCTGGCTGTCTGCGAGGCCGGCGTGCTTCCACGTCCTGCCGCCGTCGGTCGACTTGTAGACGCCGTCGCCCTGCGCGATGTCCGAGCGCATGTCGGCTTCGCCGGTGCCGACGTAGATCGTGTCGTGCGCCGACGGCGCGATCGCGATCGCGCCGATCGAGCCGACTGCCACGTCGTCGAAGATCGGCTGCCAGGTGCGGCCGGCATCCTTCGTTTCCCAGACGCCGCCGTTGACGGCGCCGAAATAGAAATGCTGCGGCTCGCCCGGCACGCCGGCGACCGCGAGCACGCGCCCGCCGCGGAACGGGCCGATCAGGCGCCAGGAGAGATCGGCGAACTGCGCGGGATCGACCGCAGCTTGTGCAACGGTGACGACGAACAATGCGAACGCGGCCGCGAGGCGGACGCGGAAGGGGGCGAGCGACACGAGTGGGTTCCGCCGGAAGTCCAGGCGCTCATGATACGCGCGCGCGTGCGGGCGCAGGCGCCCGACGGATGTGTCTGCTGACACCACGCTGGCGCAAGCGGCGAGCGGTGCTCAGAACGGGTCGAAGCCGTCGGCGAAGATGCGGTCGAGGCTGATCGAATCGGTGTCGAACGCGATGTTGTCCGTCGAATTCGGATCGCCGTAGCCGTCGGGCGGCAGCACGGTCGCGTGGCTCAGAACCGCTCCGCTCGCGTCGGTAGGGATGCGAGCGTCGATCGTGTACGTCGCGGTCGCGCCGGCCGGGAGATCGACGAGGTCATCGACGTCGCCGCTGCCCGTCGCGGCGCACACGGTGCCCTCCGACCCCGAGCACGTCCACTCGACATTCGTCAGCAGAGGCGCCAGCGTCGTCGCGACCGCTTCTCCCGGCACCAGGCTGCTGCCGTAGTTGGTGACCACCATCGTGTACGTGATCGTGTCGCCGGGAAATACGTCGATCACGCCGTCGTCGAGGGTCACGCCGACGTCGGCGTCGCCGAGCTGACCGACGATGGTGACGAGCATGCTCTGCATGTCGCTCGCGCCGGCCGAATCGGTGACGCGCACGGCGACGCGATAACTGCCTTCGTCGCCGTAGAAGCGGAACGCGGTGACGCCGCTGGCATCGCCGAACACGCCGTCGCCGTCGAGATCCCAGTCGTACGTCACGGTGTCGCCGGCGTCGGGATCGACGCTGTTCGCGGCAGTGAACGTGATCGTGCGCGGCGCGCCGTCCGCGGTCGAGCCGGCATCGAGCGCGATCGCCGCCGACGGCGCGAGATTCGTGCAGCCGTCGCAGTACGAGAGGCGCGAGATGCGCCCGACGAGGAGATTGGCGAAGAAGATGTCGCCGCCGGGGCCGCTGGTGAGCTGCACCGCGGTCGCGTTGCTGCCGTCGTAGAAGCCGGTCGCCGTGTCGTCCGCGGGCGCGTCGGGAAAACCGTCGCCGTTCGCGTCGACGAACGGCACGTTGAAGATCACCGTGCGGCTGTTGTCGGCGAAGAACAGCGAGTGCTGGTATTCCGGCGGATAGAGCGTGCCTTCGTAGAACTGGAGGCCGGTGACGTCCGAGCCGCTGCCGACGTCGGGACCGCTGCCGTGGTTGTACGCGTACCAAGGCTCGGTCAGCGGCGTGCGGCCGCCGCCGGGCTGCGCGAGCGCCTGACAGATCGGCACGTCGAAGCCGCCGTGCGCGAAGCGGCCTTCCATGCACGGCCAGCCGAAGTTCGTCAGCGCGGCGCCGGTGTCCGGCAGCGCGGGGATGACGTTGATCTCTTCCCAGACGTTCTCGCCGACGTCGCCGAGCCAGACTTCG
>DATFRS010000307.1:0-8441 GCA_035263065.1 Rhodanobacteraceae bacterium | reverse complement strand
CGCGGCGCCGCCGAGGTCGGAAAGCTGGTCCGCGTGCAGCTTGACCGGCAGCCCGAGCTCGCGCGCCTTCTCGAACACGCGCCGCGTCTGCGCGGGCGAGAACGCGATGCGCTCGCAGAACGCATCGACGGCGTCGGCGAGTCCTTCGCGCGCGACCGCCGGCAGGATCGAATCGACGATCTCGTCGATGTAGGCGTCGGGCCGGTCCTTGAATTCCGGCGGCAGCGCGTGCGCGGCGAGCAGCGTCGCGCTGACGCGGATGCCGAGCGTCTCGCCGATGCGGCGCGCGACACGCAGCATGCGGCGCTCGCTGTCGAGGTCGAGGCCGTAGCCGGACTTGATCTCGATCGTCGTCGCGCCGTCCTCGACGAGCGCGCGGGCACGCGGCAGCGATTCGGCGAACAGCGCATCGTCGTCGGCCGCGCGCGTCGCGCGCACCGTCGACATGATGCCGCCGCCGGCGCGCGCGATGTCCTCGTAGCTCGCACCGCCGAGGCGCTGCTCGAACTCGTGCGCGCGGTTGCCGCCGAAGACGAGATGCGTGTGGCAGTCGACGAGGCCCGGCGTGATCCACGCGTTGCCGACCGGGCGCACGTCGGCCGCGAGCGCCTCGGGCTTCCCGGGCAGCGCGCTCATCGGGCCCGCGAACGCGATCACGCCGTCCTTGCAGCCGAGCGCGGCCTTTTCGACCGCGCCGTACGGCGCGCCGGTGTCGGTCAGCGTCGCGAGGCGCGCGTCGACGAGCAGCGTGTCCCAGCGTTGGCTCATGCGACGGCTCCGGCGGCGGGTGCGAGCGAGGCGCGTAGCGTAGTTTCACGATCCGTCCGCGGACAAGCGCCGGCGGGCTGGTAATGCCCGCGGGGCGCGGCTAGGCTCGCCGTTTCCGCTTCGGATGCGCCCATGACGACCGCTTCGCTCCACGCCGACCACGCCTGGCTCCCGGACGGCTTCGCCGGAGGCGTGCGCTTCGACGTGGACGCCAGCGGCGCGCTGACGTCGGCCGAGCGCGGCGCGGCGCGCGGCGACGCGAAGCCGCTCGGCCGCTTCGTCGTCCCCGGCATGCCGAACCTGCATTCGCACGCGTTCCAGCGCGCGATGGCCGGGCTCGCCGAGCGGCAGTCGAATCCCGACGACAGCTTCTGGACCTGGCGCGAAGTCATGTACGCGTTCGCCGGTCGCGTCGGGCCGGACGAGCTGCGCGCGATCGCGGCACAGCTCTACGTCGAGATGCTGAAGGCGGGCTACACGCAGGTCTGCGAGTTCCACTACCTGCACCATCGGCCGGACGGCAGCGCGTATGCCGAACCCGCCGCGATGTCGCTTGCGCTCGTCGAGGCGGCGCGCGAGACCGGCATCGGCCTCAGCCTGTTGCCGACGCTCTACATGACCGGCGGCTTCGACGGGCGGCCGCTGTCGGAGCGGCAGCGGCGCTTCCGCTTCGACGTCGACGGCTATCTGCGCCTGCTGGAACGGCTGCGCAGGGAAGAGTCGCCGCAGGTGCGCGTCGGCATCGCGCTGCACTCGCTGCGCGCGGTGCCGGAAGCGGCGATGCGCAGCGTGCTCGAATCGGACTTCGCACGCGATCGCCCGATCCACATCCACGTCGCCGAGCAGATCGGCGAAGTGCAGGATTGCCTCGCGCTCCGCAACGCGCGGCCGGTCGAGTGGCTGCTCGATCACGCGCCGGTCGACGCGCGCTGGTGCCTCGTGCACGCGACGCATCTTTCCGATGCCGAGATGCGCCGGCTCGCGTCGAGCGGCGCCGTCGTCGGGCTTTGTCCGACGACCGAAGCGAATCTCGGCGACGGGCTGTTCCCGCTGAAGTCGTATCTCGACGCGGGCGGGCGCTTCGGCATCGGCTCGGACAGCCACATCTCGGTGTCGGTCGTCGAGGAGCTGCGCTGGCTCGAATACGGTCAGCGCCTAGCGACGCGGCGGCGCAACGTCAGCGCGTCGCGCAACGCGCCGAGCACCGGCGAGATCCTGTTCCGTCACGCGCTCGCCGGCGGCGCGCAGGCGAGCGGCGCGTCGATCGCCGCGCTCGCCGCCGGATCGCGCGCCGATTTCGTCGTGCTCGACGAGGCGTCGCCGTGGCTCGCCGGCCGCGACGCCGCGCACCTCCTCGACACGTTCGTGTTCGCGGGCAATGCGAACCTCGTGCGCAGCGTCGTCGTCGGCGGCGAGACGGTCGTCAGCGACTTCCGCCATCGCGACGAGGAGCGCATCGCCGCGCGCTATCGCGAGGTCGTCGAGCGTCTCGCGCGTGCCGCCTAGGGTGTCCGCAGCATCGCGCGCACGTCGTCGAAGCTGCCGTCGTTCGGCGCCGGCGGAATCGCCAGCAGGTGCGCGAGCAGCGGATACACGTCGACGTTGTCGAATTCGGGCACGCGCAAGCCGGCCTTGAACGCGGGCCCGTGCGCGATGAAGAGCGCACGCATCGTCGGATCGTCGTTGTCGTAGCCGTGCTCGCCGAGCGAGAACTTCCTGCGCCTGGCCTGCTCGTCGTGCGTGCCGATGATCCACCCGTCGTCGGCGAGGCAGAGCAGGGCAGGGATGCGCGGATTCGTGCCGTAGCGGAGCCGCGGCGGCACGTCGGACTTGCGCCAGCAATGCATGTGATCGTGCGGCGCGAGCAGCGTCGCGAAGATCGCCGCGCCCTTGTCGCCGTCCGGATTCATGCCGGCGAGGATGCCGTAGGCAACGACGTCCGCGGCGGCGACGTCGACGAGGTCGTCGAGGTAGACGACGCGCCCGGGCGCCGTCGTGGTCATGCCGTGATCCGAGACGAGCACGATGTTCGTGCGGTCGAAGAGTCCGCGCTGCTCGAGGCCGTCGATCAGTCGCGCCAGCGCACGATCGATGTTGCGGAGCGCCGTGTCGACTTCGCGCGAGTCGGGGCCGTAGTCGTGGCCGGCATGATCGACCTGCTCGAGATACAGCGTGTAGAACGCCGGCCTTGCCGTGCCGCGAAGATCGGTCCATGCGAGGAGCTGGTCGACGCGGCGGTCCGGCGAGAGGTCGCCGTCGAAGTGCAGCCAGTGGCTCGGCCGCGTTCCGTCGATCGCGACGTCCGAGCCCGGCCAGAACATCGTCGCCGCGTGGCGTCCCGATTTCTCGACGCCGACCCAGATCGGCTCGCCACCCCACCACGCGGGATCGGCGATCGACTTCGCATCCTTGTAGACGAACGACTTGCCGGTCTTCGGATCGACCATGCGGTTGTTGACGATGCCGTGGTGATCGGGCGTGAGGCCGGTGACCAGCGTGTAGTGGTTCGGGAAGGTCAGCGTCGGGAACGAAGGCTTCAGCGCGTCGGCGCGCACGCCGCCCGCGGCGAGCGCGGCGAGCGTCGGCGTGAGGCCGCGGTCGAGATAGTCGGCGCGGAAGCCGTCGATCGAGACGAGGATGACGGGATCGGTCGCGCGGGTCGGCGGATGCGAAGGCGCGAGCCCGGCACAGCCGCCGAGCACGATCAGGGTCAGCAGCAGGACGCTGCGCGCGGACGCCGGCATGCGAGCGGTTCCCTCGTGGAGGCGATCCGCCTAGGGTGACCGATTCACCTTGCGAAAGTCTTGCAGCGGTTCTCGCCCGCTAGATGCGGAACGCGGCGGCGGACCCGATGTGGCCGTCGATGCCGGCGATGCTCGGCTGCGCGACGAAGCGTCCGCCGCGCGTCGATTCGTAGTTGCGGTACATCTCGAGCAGGCCGCCGTAGAGATGCAGCGTGATCGCCGGACGCCGCGTCGACAGGTTGCTGCAGCGGTGCGCGTGGCCCTGCGTGCCGATGAACGCGCAGGACTGGCCTTCCTCCAGCAGCGTCGTGCCGACGAAGCGCGGCTGCGGCGCGCCGTCGCCCGTGTCGGCGAGCTCGAAGTCGTCGACGCTGAGCGCGCCCTGCAGCACCCATTCGATGCCCCAGAGGCCGGCGTGATCGTGGATCGGCGTCGAGTAGCCGGCGGGCCAGACCATGATCAGGCCCGTGTAGCGGCCGTCGCGCTCGCGCTCGAACAGCCAGCGCGTGAGCGTCGTCGGATTGCTGTCGCAGAGCGTGCGGATCGAGCGGCGATCCTTCGGCGAATACCAGGTGGCTTCGCGAAGTCCGCTCTGCACGCGATCGAGATTGAAATCCCCGCGCGCGACACAGGTCTTCATGTACGCGCGAACGTTACGGGTCACGTCAAGCTCGATCGGCGACATGCGCGGCACCCCGGTTGCACCCCTGCGCAGGCACTGCATCACAGCGCACGTTAAAGCGTTGCTAAGCGGTTGCGCAGGGCGTAGGCAGCGCCTGCGCCGCAGGGAGAAGACACTGCAGGAAAGGGCGCCAAACCCATGAAGAAAAAGGTTATGCGCTACGCCAGAGACCGCTCAATCGAAGCCGTTCGCGAACAACGTATCAGGCGGCGCGAAGAGCGCCCGGACCATGCTGACGTAGTCCAGACCGTTCGAGTTGTCCTCGAAGAACGTGCGCCCGAACAGCAGCACCGAATCGTCGCGCGGCGCGATCGCGTGGAGCTGCACGTAGTCGCCGGTCTGACCCGAATTGCTCGGATCGTCGATCGTGTAGCCGCGCCAGCCGCCGTCGCCGAACGCCGTGTCGAGCACGCCGTTGGCGTCGGTGTGCGTCAGCCAGAACTGCGTGCGGTGCTCGGGCGAAAACGGGAACGCGGTCGTCGCGAGCAGGATCGAGCCGTCGCGGCGGATCGTCACTTGGTCGCGGCCTTCGAAGAACGTGCCGAGCGAGACGTCGACGAGATCGAAGATGCGCACGCCGAAGTCCTCGACGACGGCACCGGTCGTGTCGAGGCGCGTCAGCAACAGGCAGCAACCCACGCGCCCGGCGGCGCCGAAGCCGCCGACGACGATGCTGCCGTCGGCATCGAGCGCGAGCGCCGTCGCCTCGATGCCGGCGAGGTCCTGCGGCGGATCGAGATCGACGACCGCGCCGCCGTTCCAGGACGGATCGAAGTCCCCGGATTCGGTGAGCTCGGCGACGACGAGGTTCGGACCGTGATCGTTGCCGCGCCAGCCGGCGGCGACGATGCGCCCGTCGCCGCGCACGGCGATCGCGTTGATGCCGCGCAGGTTGTTCGTCGCCGTGACGTCGATGCGGACGTGGCCGTCGGTGCCGAACGTCGCGTCGGGCGTGACGCCGTCGGTGTCGAAGCGGAACAGGTCCCAGGTGATGCCGGTCGTCGCGGCGAGCACGAAGCGGCCGGACGCATCGCGCGCGAAATCGATCACGGCGTAGGCGTCGCCGACGATCGGCACGCCGCCGAACGTGGCGTCGACGCTGCCGTCGGCGAGGATCCGCACGAGGCACGCGCCGGTCCACGCGTACGCGCCGCCGTCGCCGTCGCTGGCGAGGAAGGTCGGCATGAAGTCGATGCACTCGGTCAGCGTGACGTGGCCGGAGCCGTCGCTGCCGTACGCGGTGTCCGGGCTGCCGTCATGCAGCGTGCGGCCGATCCAGAGGCTCGCGTCCTCGTTCGATATCGACCAGAGGTAGGCGCCGTCGGCGAGCGCGAGCACGTCGCCGGTCGGCGTGGGCGACGTCGGCGCGCCGGGCGGGCGCGCGATCGTGACCTGGCCCGCGTCACCGAACGAGCGATCGACGTCGCCGTCCGCGGCGAGCCCGAACGGCGAGGCGAGCACGAGCGCAGCCATGCAGAGAGTCCGCGACATCGCTATGTCCCCGGGAGCGATGCCGGGATCGTAGTGCGGGCCGCGTGCGGCCCGCATCGGTGATTTCACTCAGCCGGGCGTCAGGACTCGAAGCCGTCGGCGAAGATCGTGTCGCTCGGCGCGGCGGCCTGGACCTCGTACGCGCCGATATCCGGTGCGACGCCGTAGCTGCGCACGTATCCGTCGCCGCGTTGATCGTTCGGCAGCGACAGCGGGTTGCTGCCGGCATCGATGGCCGGACTTCCTTCGGCGAGAGCCATCGTCGACGTGGGACCCCCGTTGAGATCGATCGGAAGGAGCAGCGGATCGACCTGCAGCGTGTCGCCGGGCAGCGTCACGCCGTCGGCGGCGATGACGAGGTTGTGGTCGCCCGTGACGTCCAGGCCCGGCGGCCAGAGATCGTCCGGCGTGCCCGAGCCGTCGTCGTTGCCGGCGACGATCGTGCTCTTGAGGTCGATCGGGTAGTAGGGATAGCGGAAATAGATGCCGCCGCCGTGGCCGAGTCCGCGGTTGCCGGAGATCGTCGAGTTCGCGAGGTGGAGCGAGCCGTACGTATTGCCGATGGCGGCGCCGTAAGCGGCGGTGTTGCCGGTGATGGTGCTGTTGACGATCGTGGCATCGCCGTAGCCGAACACGAAGACGCCGGCGCCTCTCTGCGACGCGCCGTTGGAGACGAGGGTGCTGTCGGTCAGCGTGAGGTCGCCGCCGAAGAGCTCGATCGCGCCGCCGTCCTTCGACGCCGTGTTGCAGCTCAGGAGCGCGCGCGAGACGGCGAGATCGCCGCCGGCCGCGATGCCGCCGCCGGTGTCGGCGCTGTTGCAGCCGATGTCGGTTCCCGCGATCGTGGCACCGACCGGCGGCGCATTGGAGCGCGCGTTGAAATAGAGTCCGCCGCCGGTGCCGTAGCCGTACGAGCTGAAAGCCGTGTTGCTGTCGATCTCGCCGCCTGTCGTCGACGTATTTCCATACGCCCAGACGCCGCCGCCGCGCGATCCGCAGAAACTGCACCGCGAATCGGAGGTGTTGTTCGTGACGACGCTGGCAACCAGCGTGACGGTGGACTGGATGTATGCGGCCCGATCGCCCGCGGCGAGACCGCCGCCATACGCGGCGCCGCCGGTCGAGAACGCGAGATTGTTGGTGATCGTCGAGGCGTACGCGTCGAACGATCGCCCCGCGAAAATTCCGCCGCCGTAGGCATACGACGCGTTGCCGTAGATGCGGTTCGACGCGACGAGGCTGTTGGCGAGCACGACGTTCTTGGCCGCAGAGACGCCGCCGCCGCGAATCGCCGCATTGCCCGACGGCGCGTCGCCCGACACGGTGCCGGCGACGCACGAGCTGACCTCGGTGTCCGTAAGAAGGACGCTGCCGGCCGCCAGGATGCAGCCGCCGCTCGCGTCGCTCTTCCCGTGCGTGACCGTCAGGCCTTCGAGCCTGAGCACCGCTTCATAGCCCGCGTCGTGCACGATGACGCGATCGACACCGCCGCCGTCGATCGTGAGCGGCACTTCGCCGGTGGCAAAAATGTCCAGCGCGGCGAACGGCTGCCCCTCGGCGTCGTTCGCGATGACGATCGGGCCGCTCGTGAGCGTGATGACGCTGCAGGGCGTCGATGGCGCGAAGCCGATGAAGTCGCCGCTGACGGCCGACGCGACGGCCGCGCGCAGGCTGCCGGGACCCGAATCGTCGCAGTTGTCGACCGTGATCGTCGTGCCGCCGTTGGGCCGCTGGGTGCCTGCCTGAAGCGGGACGCAGGCGATGCTCGCCGCGAGCGCGATGGCCAGAGGATGCAGACGCAAGTGCTTCGCGCGCGCGGACGGAAAATCACGACTCATTCGAACGACCCCCAGGCCAAAAGAGCCGCGAAGCATAGCCGGCCGACGTGACCTGTTGCGCGCCGTATAATGTAAAGCTGCTCGCCGGAGTCACCGATGAACGCCCCCACCCGCATCGACACCGCCCGCGTCATCCGCGCGCCGCGCGGCAACGCGCTGACATGCAAGAGCTGGCTCACCGAAGCTGCGTTCCGCATGATCCAGAACAATCTCGATCCCGACGTCGCCGAGAAGCCGAGCGAGCTCGTGGTCTACGGTGGCATCGGCCGCGCCGCGCGCAACTGGGAGTGCTTCGACGCGATCCTGAAGTCGCTGCGCGAGCTCGGCGACGACGAGACGCTGCTGATCCAGTCCGGCAAGCCGGTCGGCGTCTTTCCGACGCACAAGGATGCGCCGCGCGTGCTGCTTGCGAACTCGAATCTCGTGCCGGCGTGGTCGACGTGGGAGCACTTCAACGAGCTCGATCGCAAGGGGCTCATGATGTACGGCCAGATGACGGCCGGCTCGTGGATCTATATCGGCACGCAAGGCATCGTGCAGGGCACGTACGAGACGTTCGCCGAAATGGGGCGGCGCCATTTCAACGGCGACTGGTCCGGCAAATGGATTCTCACCGCCGGCTTAGGCGGCATGGGCGGCGCCCAGCCGCTCGCGGCTGTCATGGCCGGCGCATGCTGCCTCGCCATCGAATGCCAGAGCGACCGCATCGATAAACGTCTGCAGACGCGTTACCTCGATAAGCGCGCGAACAGTTTGGACGAAGCGCTGGCGATGATCGCCGACGCTCGCGCGAAGAAGCAGGCGATCAGCGTTGGCTTGCTTGGCAACGCCGCGGAGATTCTGCCGGAGATGGTGAAGCGCGGCGTGAAGCCGGATGCGGTGACGGACCAGACTTCCGCGCACGATCTGGTCAACGGC
>DATFRS010000306.1:0-6936 GCA_035263065.1 Rhodanobacteraceae bacterium | reverse complement strand
GATTGCGAGCGCCGCTGGATCGCCGAGAGCGGCAACGCGTGGTTTCCGCCGAAGCCGCTGCTGCGTGCCGAGGACGTCTACGTCGCCAATGCGCCGGTCGTGAGCGAGCTGCGCTTCACGCCGACGGAGAACCTCCCGGCGGGACACCTGCGCGTGCTGACGCGCGACAAGGACGGCCGCATCGAATTCCTGAGCGAGGCGCGCATCGGCGACACGCAGAAGCGCACCGCGCTGCCGATCACGCTCGGCAACGCGTTCGATCTCACGGCGATGCGCGAGCGCACGACGTTCAGCATGGACCGCGGCGCGCACGAGATGAACGAAGGCTTCCGCATCACGCTCAACAACACGGGCGAAACCGCGCGCACTATCAGCGTGCGCGAGCATCCGAACCGCTGGCGCGCGTGGTCGCTCGCCTCGTCGAGCCAGAAGCCGAGCAGGCAGACGCCGGATCTTTTGCAGTTCGACGTGGCGGTGCCGGCGAGCGGCAAGGCGACGCTTGACTACGTCGTGAAGTACAACTGGACACCGAAGGACGAATAGGCGGCGTTTCGCGCGCTTGCCCTCACCCTGCCCTCTCCCGCGCGCGGGAGAGGGGAAAAGAAAGGACATCTCATGCTCGACATCATCAAGCACGGCGCAATCCACGAATTGCGCCTCGCGCGCCCGCCGGTCAACGCGCTGGATCCGACGCTGGTGCGCACGCTGCGCGCAGCGGTGGAAGCGGCGCCGCGCGACGGTGCGCGCGGCATCGTGCTGAGCGGGCGCACCGGCATGTTCTCGGCGGGTCTCGACGTGCCCGCGTTGCTGCAGATTCCGCGCGATGAGCTGCGCGTGTTCTGGCACGATTTCTTCGGCCTCTGCGGCGCGATCGCGGGCTCGAAGGTGCCGATCGTCGCCGCGATCACCGGCCATGCGCCGGCGGGCGGCGCCGTGCTGTCGATCATGTGCGATTACCGCGTCATGGCCGACGGCGCGTTCAAGATCGGGCTCAACGAGACGCAGGTCGGCCTCGCGGTGCCGGCGCCGATCCAGGCCGCGCTGCGGCGGCTCGTCGGCGCCTATCGCGCGGAGCGGCTGATGGTTGCGGGTGCGATGCTCGATGCGGCCGACGCGAAAGCGGTCGGCTTCGTCGACGAGCTCGTCGCGACCGATCTCGTCGTGCCGCGCGCGATCGGATGGCTCGAGGAACTGATCAAGCTGCCGCAGGTCGCGATGAGCCAGACGCGCGCGATCGCACGCGCCGACTTCGTCGCGCTGTTCGCCGATCCCGCAGCGTTCCGCGTCGACGACGTGCTCGACATCTGGTTCGCGCCCGAAGCGCAGGCCGTGCTGAAGGCGCTGGTGGCGCGGCTCAAGTCGAAGGGCTGATCCCTCACGCGGTCAGCCGCTTCCTCTTCGCAGCCACTGCGCCGGCGATCAGCTTTTCGAGCACGCCCGTGTCGACGTCCGCGAGCTTGCCGATGTAGAGGCAGCCGTTGCTGGTCTTGTGCTTGCCGAGCCGTGCCAGGAGCGCGGTGCGGCCCGGGAAATCGCCGAGATACAGCGTCATCGGACCTTTGCGCGCCGCGAATCCGACGATGCACGAATCGCCTTCGCGGCCGCTGTCGTACCGGTAGTGGTAGCTGCCGAATCCGACGATGCCGGGTCCCCACATCGTCGCCTTCTCCTTCGTCGCGCGCGCCATCATCGCCGCGATCGCCTTGCAGTCCTTGCGGCGCACGTCGTTCTCGATCTTCGCGTAGTAGGCGTTGACGCTCGCCTTCGTCGGCCTCGTCTTGTTCTCGGCCATGCCGCCTCCCCTCAGTGCTTGTCCTTCTGCGCGGCTTCGGCGTCCTTGACGAGGTCGTCGAGGATCACGCCGAAGTCCTGCCCGTTGTACGCCTTGATGATCGCCGCGCGCCGGTACAGCTCCTTCCGGTACACCGGATCGAGGTAGATCGACGGGGGCGGGAACACGCGCGTCTCGTCGCCGCCGAGATAGAGCACGCCGTCGACGACCTCGCCCATGCGCGGCCACGCGTTCGAGTCCTCGAGCTGCCACTCGTGCTTGCCGTTGACGACGACGGCCTTGGCGTTCCACGCCGGCGCGATGATCGCGAAGTTGAGCTTGTCGAGCGCGCTGCCGCGCACGATGCGGAAGCTCGGCGGCGCCGGCATCTTCATCGTGTCGGCGGCAGCCGGCGTCGTCACGAGCCCGACGATGAACAGCGAGCCCGGATGCTTCTTCTCGATCAGCTGCGCGGCGCTCGGCTCGGAAAAGCCGTCCTCGCCCGGCGCGCGCTTCGGATAGCTCCGCAGCGCGTGCAGTGCGCCGGAGATGAGGAGCGCACGATGCTTCTTCGCCAGCACCTCGCGATCGACGACGTCGGTGAAGAACTGATCGCGATCCGGCAGCGCCTTGAAATCCTCGACGGTTGCGATCTTCGCCCAGTCGAACGCGGGATCGCCTAGCACGAGCCGCACCGGATGCGGACAGAGGTGTTTCTGGTTCGCCGCGCGCACGGCCTCGTAGAACGCGCGATACATCGGCGCGTTCCACGCGAACATGACCTCGGTCTCGCGGAACATCGAGACGAGCTCGGCCTCGCCGACGTCCTCGCCGTTCGACCAACGATCGGCGACGGGTTGCAGCCGGGCGTTGCCGAACTCGATCACGATGTCGTCGGTGCGGCACAGGAACGCGGGATCGGCGACGAGCTGGCGCAGGAACACATGCTGCTGCGCGTTGCGGTGCCACTCGCCCATGAAGATCAGCGGGTGCGTGTCGTAGACCTTCGCGAGATCGGCGATCGCGTTGCCCGGCCGGGGCGCCTGGGCCGACAGCGCCAGCGAGAGAACGGCGCCGATTGCGGAAACGAACGTCATAGCTTGCCTGCGAGGCGGAGCGAAGCGAGCACGCTACCACCGATCAGCGCGACCCCGCCGAACGTGATGCCGAGGATCCAGAGCACCATCGCGCCCGCGAACGGACGCGCGAGGAGGAGGGCCGCGGCGGACATGTCGCGCCCCGGAGCGATGCCGCTCGCGAGGAGACGGTAGCGTCCCGCGCGCGGAATCGCGAACGCGCGTACGCTCAGGCGCACGCGCGAAAAACCCGAGACCTTCGCGCGGAACACGATCGGCGACGACGGCACGTCGCGACCGTTCGAGTCGCGCATCGCGAAGTCGACGCCCGCGAACTGCATGCCGAACTGCGGCGCTTCGATGCAGAGCACGACGGTGCCCGCTTCGGCGAGCGTCACGTCCTGCTCGGCGACCGCCGGCACGCGCACGAGGATGCTCGACCGCACGACGGCGACGAGGCGCTGGATCGACAGCACGGCCATCACGGCGCCGGCGGCCGCGATCGCGGCGAGCGCTTCGGTCGGGATCGGCAGCGCGGCGGACATGCGCACGTCTACCGTTTCGCGTCGGCGACGGTCGGCGCCGGCAGCTTCAGCTTGGCGCACAGCGCCGCGAAGCGCGGATCGGAACGGTAGGGGCCGAGAAACGGCGCATAGAGCAGCGTCGGCACGCCGGGATCGCGCGTGGCGAGTCCGTGCTCGAGCCACACGAAGACATCGTCGGGTTCCTTGCGCAATGCATAGACGAGCGCGATCTGGAACGCACCGGAATCCGCATAGCCGGCGCGAAGCGCGGCAAGCGCGTTGTCGGCCGCCGCGCGATCGCCGTTCGCGAACTCGGCAAGCGCGAGCGCGTATTCGCGCCAGAACGGATCAGTTTCCTGCTTCGCTTCCGCAGCCGCCACCGCGTAGTTGCCGCGCAGGATCTCGACGGTCGCGAGCTCGGTATGCGTCTGCGCCGCCTGCGGCTGGAACTCGATCGCCTTGTGCAGGAGATCCACCGTTTCGTCGTAGCGGCCGAGCGCCATCAGCGTGCGCGCGACATAGACGTAGTAGCCGCTGTTCAATGGATCGAGCGTGATCGAGCGGCGGCCGTATTCGGCGGCTTCCTCGAGCCGGCCGAGCGAGGCGTTGACGACCGTGAGATTGAGCCACGCGCCGGCGTCCTGCGGCGCGAGCTCGGCGGCGCGGCGATAGTCCGCGTCCGCTTTGACGAGCTCGAAATCGATGACCTGCCGGATGAACCCCTGCGCTTCGTGCGCCGTGCCGAGCTCCGGATCGAGCGCGAGCGCGCGCGCCGCGTTCGCGCGCGATTTCGCGATCAGGTCGGTCGCTTCGGCGGGTGCCGAGACGAAGATCGTCAGCATCTGCACCTGCGCGTTGGCGAGCTGCGCGTAGGCGCCCGCGTAGTCGGGCTCGAGGCGGATCGCTTCCTCGTAGTAGGCCATCGCCTTCTTCATATCCGCGCTCGTATGGCGCAGCAGCGCGGCGTTGCCCTGCAGGAACGCCGTGTACGCCTCGAAGCTCGGATCCTTGCGCGGTGCCGCGGGCCGCACTTCGGCCGCATTCGCGCTCTTGCCGAGCAGCGCGACCTGCAGCTGGTCGGCGACGACGCGCGCGATCTCGGCCTGCACGGCGAAGATGTCGTTGACCTTGCGGTCGTAGCTTTCGGACCAGACGTTCGTGCCGTCGGCCGATTTCACGAGCTGCGCCGCGATGCGCACGCGGTCGTCCGACTTGCGCACGCTGCCTTCGAGGAGATAGACGACGCCGAGCTTCTGTCCGATCTCGGCGCTGTCCTCGGTCCTGCCCTTGAACTGGAACGACGACGTGCGGCCGATGACCTTGAGATCGCCCAGGCGCGACAGCGAGGAGATCAGCTCCTCGGAAAGCCCGTCCGAGAAATACTCGTTGCCGGCATCGCCGCTCGTGTTGACGAACGGCAACACCGCGATCGACTTGTCGCCGACGGTGTCCGCGTCCTTGCGCAGCACGAACCGGTCCGCGACGAGCAGCACGACGGCCGCCGCGAGCGTGGCTATGATCCAGCGGTCGAGCCGGCGCCCGGTGTCGCGCGTGACCGACCGAGTGCGGTCGACGTCGGCCTCGCGCACGAGGCCAGCCGGCGTCCATTCGTAGAGCCACGCGAACACGATCGCACACGGGAAGCCGATCACGAGCGCGACGACGATCCAGCGCAGCGCCCATTCCGGCAGATGGAACAGCGGAAAGAGCTGCGCGGCCACTTGCACGACGAGCCAGGCCGACGCCGCGTAGAACGCTGCGGCTCGGAACACGTTGCGACGGCGGAGCTCCTGGACGAATGAACGCATGCGGTTATCGGTCACTGGCAGGTGTATTCGCCCGACGCTTCGCGCCGGCAGTCGTCCGGCGGTCCGTACTTGTCCCAGACCGCGGTGAAGCCGAGGCGGCGCGCGAACGCCGGAAACTCCGGGAGTTTACGCATATCGCTGCCGTACGGGCTCCACATCAGCGACAGGAACACCGCATCGTTGCTGGTCAGCGCCGCCGGCACGATCGCGAGCACGCGCGCCGGCTCGCCCATGCGGATCATCGAATAGACGACGACGCCCGACACGACGGCCGGCTTGCCGTCGAGGTAGCGATGCACGAAGTCGAGCCCGCGCACTCTCGCCGCGTCGTCGCCGAGGATGCCGGCCGCGAGCACGTCGGGCGCATCCGGCGGCAGGTTCGTGTCGAGCGCCTTGAACGCCGTCGAAAGCTGGTGGATCGCTTCGGCCGTCTCGTGGCGCGACGCCGCGACGAGCGCGAGGCCGAGGCCGGCGAACGCGAGCTTCTGCTCCGAGGCTCCTTTCAGGAGGCGCTCGGCGTCGATCGTGTCGCCCGCGGAGGCATAGCTCACGCCGCGCCAGAGCAGGGCCGTCGGCAGCTTCGGATCGATTTCAAGGATGCGATCGAGCGCGGCGTTCCCGTCCTTGCGGTAGCCGAGCATGACGAGGCTCGTCGCGCGCCACAGCGCCGAGGTGGTGTCGTCGGGATCGATCTGCTTCGCACGCATCGTCGCGTCGACGGCTTCCTCGTAGCGGCGCCGGAAGATGTAGGACGTCGCCAGCGCGCCGTACGGCTCGGCGAGCGTCGGATCGAGCGAGCTTGCGATGCGCGCGTGCTCCTCGGCACGGGCGAACGCGTCGGCCGGGGCGAGTCCCGGCGTGTAGGTTGGCCCGATCGCGAGCATCGCCGCGAGCCGCGAGTGCAGGCGCGCCGCGTTCGGATCGAGCCGGATCGCCTGCTCGAGCGCCGCGATCCCCTCGCCGAAATGCGCGCCGTCGCGGCGGTTGAAGATGTCGGTCGCCTTGAGATAGAGCTCGTACGCCTGCGCGTTCGTCGTCGCAACCGGCACGATGCGCGCGTCGGCGCCGCCTTTCAGCACGACGTCGAGCTTGTCGGCGATCGCCCGCGCGATGCGCTCCTGCAGCGCGAAGACGTCGGAAAGATCGCCGTCGTAGGTGTCGGACCAGAGATGGAACCCGTCCGACACCTGGATCAGCTGCGCCGTGATGCGCACCTTGTCGCCCTGCTTGCGCAGCGAGCCTTCGAGGATGTTGGCGACGCCGAGCGCCTTGCCGATCGCACGCAGGTCCTCGTTCTTGCCCTTGAACGAGAACGACGAGGTGCGGCCGGCGACCTTGAGATCCTTGAGCTTGGCGAGCGCGTTCAGGAGCTCCTCGGCCATGCCGTCGGAGAAATACTCCTGATCGCGCGACGGGCTGAGATCGGTGAACGGCAGCACGGCGATCGACTTCTGCGGCGCGGCGGATTCGGCCGGCGCGCCGTCGTCGCGCCGCAGCACGAACTGGTTCGCCGCCAGCATCACGATCGCGACGAGCAGCACGGCGATGATCCAGCGATCGAGCTTGCGGCCGGTCTCGCGCGTGATCGACTCGGTGCGATCGACCTCGCTCTCGCGCTTGAGGCCTTCGGGCGTGATCTCGTAGAACCACGCGAACGCGAGCAGGAACGGAAAGCCGATCGCGGCCGCGACGACGATCCAGCGCACGGTCCACGTCGGCACGTTGAAAAAGGGGAAAACCTGCGTCGCGATCTGCAC
>DATFRS010000305.1:0-2582 GCA_035263065.1 Rhodanobacteraceae bacterium | reverse complement strand
CATCATCACCGAAAACCCGGAGACGGCCGACTACGTCACGCTGCTCAAGCGCTGGATGCCGCACCGCGTGTTCGACGCCGGCACGACGCCGGCGTATTCGAACTACGCGACCTCGATGGCGGGCTACATCGTCGAGCGCGTTTCCGGCGAGCCGTTCTTCGACTACATCGACAAGCACATCTTCGCGCCGCTCGACATGACGCACTCGACGTTCCGCCAGCCGCTGCCGAAGGAGCTCGTGTCGCTGATGTCGACGGGCTACAACGTCGCGTCGGAGCCGGCGAAGAAGTTCGAGATGGTCGGCCCCGCGCCGGCGGGCTCGCTGTCCTCGCCCGGCGAGGAGATGGGCCACTTCATGATCGCGCACCTGCAGAACGGCGAATACAAGGGCAACCGCATCCTCAAGGAAGAGACGGCCAGGCAGATGCACGACACGCCGCTGACGCTGCTGCCGCCGCTGAACCGCATGGAGCTCGGCTTCTTCGAGACGAACATCAACGGCCGCGAAGTCATCGCGCATCTCGGCGATTCGAACTATTTCCACACCTCGCTGCACCTCTTCCTCAAGGAGAACACGGGCTTCTACGTGTCGTTCAACAGTGCCGGCAAGGAAGGTGCGTCGCATCACCTGCGTCTCGCGCTGTTCTCGGATTTCGCCGATCGCTACTTCCCCGGCCCGCGCCCGACGACGCGCGTCGACGAGGCGACCGCGAAGCAGCACGCCTCGATGATGGCCGGCAACTGGATCGGCTCGCGCGGCGCCGAGTCGACGTTCTTCTCGGTGATCGGCCTCATCGGCCAGACCAAGGTCGGCGTCGACGAGAACGGCGGCCTCCTGATTCCCGATGCGAAGGACCTCGCCGGCAAGCCGATCAAGTGGGTCGAGATCGCGCCGTTCGTCTGGCAGGACGCGAACGGCCACGACCTCCTCGCGGCGAAGGTCGTCGACAACCAGGTCACGCGCTTCAGCTTCGGCCTGCTCGGACCCTTCGAGGTCTTCCTGCGCGCGCCGGGCTCGCGCAACGGTGCGTGGCTGACGCCGGCGTTCTACGCGAGCATCGCCGCGCTGACGCTCACCGTGCTGCTCTGGCCGATCACGGCGATCGTGCGCCGCAGGTACCGTGCGCGACTCGATCTTTCGTCGGGCGAGCTTCGCGCGTATCGCGCCGGCAAGATCGGCGCGCTCTTGATGCTGCTCGCGCTGTGCGCGTGGTTCGGCTCGATCATCTCGATGTTCTCCGATCTCAACAAGACGACCGAAGCGTTCGATCCGGTGATCCGCTTCGACCAGATCTTCGGCTTCCTCGCGTTCGTCGGCGGATTCGCGCTGATCCTGTGGAACCTTGCGACGGTGTGGCGCGTCGGCCATCGCCGCTGGCCGGCGAAGGTCTGGAGCGTCGTGCTCGCGCTGTCGGGCTTCGTGATGCTCTGGGTCGCGTTCGCGTTCCACCTCATCGGCTGGGGAGTCAACTACTGATGAAGGCGTTGCGCATGCATGTCGCGGTCGAGAAGCTGCGACTCGCAAAACCGTTCCGCATCTCGGGCTACGTGTTCGAGACGCAGGACGCCATCGTCGTCACGCTCGACGACGGCCGCCACCGCGGCCTCGGCGAAGCGTCCGGCGTGTATTACCTCGGCGACACCGCCGAGACGATGGTCGCCGCGGTCGAAGCGGCCCGCGACGCGATCGAAGGCGGCATCAACCGCACGGCCCTGCAGCGGTTGATGCCGCCGGGGGGCGCGCGCAACGCGGTCGATTGCGCGCTCTGGGACCTCGAGGCGCAGCGCACCGGCCGCGACGTGTGGGCGCTCGCCGGCCTCGCCTCGGTGAAACCGCTGGTGACGACGTTCACGATCGGCGCCGACGATCCCGCGGTCATGGCCGACGGCGCGAGCGCGTACGCGAACGCGCGCGCGCTCAAGATGAAGCTGACCGGCGATCTCGACGCCGACATCGCGCGCGTCAAGGCCGTGCGTGCGGCGCGGCCCGACACGTGGCTCGGCGTCGACGCGAACCAGGGCTATGCGATCGACGCGATCGACGCGCTGATGCCGGTGCTCGTCGAAGCGAACGTCGCGCTGCTCGAGCAGCCGATCCGGCGTGGGCGCGAAGCCGATCTCGACGGCTACCGCTCGCCGATCGCGATCGCGGCCGACGAGAGTGCGCTGTCGCTGACCGACATCCCCGCGGTCGCGCGGCGCTTCAGCGTCGTCAACATCAAGCTCGACAAATGCGGCGGCCTCACCGAAGCGCTCGCGATGGCGCACGAGGCACGGCAGCTCGGGCTCGGCGTGATGGTCGGCAACATGGTCGGCTCGAGCCTCGCGATGGCGCCGGCCTTCGTCGTCGGCCAGCTCTGCGACATCGTCGATCTCGACGGACCGGTGTTCCTCGCCGCCGATCGCGAGCCCGGGCTCGTCTACGAAGACGGCAAGGTCTGGTGCCCGGGCAACGTCTGGGGCTCGCGGCAAGCCGCGGCGGCATGAGCGAGAAGAGCTGGTTCGGCCAGCCGCCGGGACTGACGATCCTGTTTCTCACCGAGATGTGGGAGCAGTTCTCGTACTACGGCATGCGCGCGCTG
>DATFRS010000304.1:0-5592 GCA_035263065.1 Rhodanobacteraceae bacterium | reverse complement strand
TAGGCGCCGTCGCCCGCCAGGAACGCGCGCTGCCAGTGCGCCTCGACGGCGCGCACGCCCTCGACGCTGCGCTCGGTTTCCGGGGTCTCGGCGGCGAAGGCATCGCCGGCGGACAAGAGGACGACAAGACAACCGATCGTTGCGCGCTTCGACATGGTTCGCTCCGTGGACGAGGTCGCCTCCCGACCGCCTTGCGCCGAGGCCGGTTCCCGCCGCTGCGACGACGCGAGCGCCCCGCGCGATGCGCCGAAGCCGCGATCGCAGCGATCGGTCATGCACCGATCACACAAACGCAATGCCTCGCGCATGCGTCCCGCGCGCGGGCGTGCGAGATTTCATCGCCATGCCGGACTTCGTCCTCCTCATCGTCGTCTCGCTCGTGCCGATCGCGGCGCTGGTGCTGGCGCGCGCGGCCGAGGCCGGTGAGAAGCCCGACCGCCGGCAGGAGCGATAGCGGGCTGCGTGGACATCGCGCCGAGCAGCCAATACGCTGGCCCGGCCCCCACGACGTCTACGGAGACATCCCATGTCCGAAGTCAGCGCGTTCTGGTCGAAGTACTCGCCTGCACTGCTGAGCCTCCTGCGCATCGTCGTCGCGTTCCTCTTCATGGAACACGGCGCGATGAAGCTGTTCGGTTTTCCCGGCGCGGGCGATCACAAGGTCGAGCTGATGTCGATCTTCGGCCTCGCCGGCGTGCTCGAGTTCTTCGGCGGCGGACTGATCCTGCTCGGCCTCTTCACGCGGCCGGTCGCCTTCATCCTGTCCGGCGAGATGGCGTTCGCGTATTTCATGGTGCACGCGAAGGGCGGCTTCTGGCCGATCCTCAACCAGGGCGAGGCCGCGGTGTTCTACTGCTTCGTGTTCCTGTATTTCTCGGCCGCGGGCGGCGGGCCGTGGAGCCTCGACCGCATGCTGCGCAAGATCTAGGCGTCGAACCCGCTCGCGAAGATCGTCTCGCGCTGCACCTCGACCGCGCCGGCATCGCACGTCGCGATGCCGTCGCCGTCGCCGTCGGCCGGACGCGGCAGCGCGCGCTGATCGGCCGGCGGACACGCCGCGGCCCGACCGCGATCGATGGCCGCGGTGCCCGGCAGGTGCGTCCACGTGAGGCCGCCGTTGTCGGCGAGCGGGCCGAGGCCCGGATCGACGCCGAGCTGGTCGTTCGGATCCGCGTCGAAATGACAACGCACGTCGCCGATGAGATTGCCGCCGCCGACCGATGAGGCGGCGTCGCAGTCGTCGGCGAGAAAGCCCGGACCGTTGCCGGCGATGATCGTGTTCGAGAGGAACGTGAGCCCGAAGCCGCCGTGCACGTCCTGGATGCCGCCGACGACGGCCGTCGCGCCGGGCTGCGCGCCGTTCGCGGTGACGGTCGAGTTGACGAGCACGAGATGCGAGCCGCCGTCGTTGAGGATCGCGCCGGGATTGCCGCGGTTGCCGCTGATCGTGACGTTCTCGAGCAGCGTGTCGGCGCGCATGTTGAGGAGCAGCGCGCCGGCGAAGCCGCCGTCGTTGTCGCTGACGAGGCTGCGCTTCAGCGTGATCGGCACGAACTCCGAATCGATCGCGCCGGCCCAGTCGCCGGCGTTGCCGCTGATCTCGCTGTCCTCGAGCGTGAAGCACTGGCCGATGTCGGTGTCGTCCTCTTCGTGGAGATGCACGGCGGCGACCGATCCGCCGTCCGGCGCGCCGTTGTCGAGGATGCGCACGCGCTCGCCCTCGATGCACCCTTGCGAATCGATCGCGACGCCGCCGAACGACTGCGTCAGCGTGTTGCCGCGGAGCACGACGTCCTCGAGACGCACGTGCACGCCGATCGCGACGCGCAAGGCGGCGCCGGCCGTATCGAGTCCGGTGTTGGCGAGAAGGCCGTTCTGCACCGTCAGCCCTTCGACGCGGACCTCGCGCACGGCGACGCCGCCGAAGAGATCGAACACGCGGTCGAGCGCGCCGCCGTCGACGCGCGTCTTGTCGGCGCCGGCGCCTTCGATCGTCACGTCGTCGGTGATGTCGAGATCGCCGGTCGCGCCGCCATCCTCGCCGGTGCCGGCGATCGTCAGCGTGTAGACGCCGCCGAGGAGCTGGATCGAGTCGGCACCCGGCAGCGCGTTCGCTTCCTCTATCGCGGCGCGCAGGCTGCAGCGGCCGGACGCGTCGAGGCACAGGCCGTCGCCGGGATTCGCGTCGACGGAATCGTCGGTCGTGTCGGCCAGGAACGACGAGGCCTGCGCGCTCGAAAGCACGCAAAGCGCAAGCAGCGCGACGGACGCGAAGGAACGAGGGGACACGGCGACTCCGGAAGCCGGCGCGGACCTTACCTCCGGCGGGCCGCCGAAGCGCGTTCCGGCTGAGTGTTTCTCCTTGCGGACTGCGACGCTGGCGCCTGCTCGCTCGTCCTTGCCCTTTCGCAA
The DNA here is from genome assembly GCA_035263065.1 of Rhodanobacteraceae bacterium. Lineage (GTDB taxonomy): Bacteria > Pseudomonadota > Gammaproteobacteria > Xanthomonadales > Rhodanobacteraceae > Dokdonella_A. Next base: position 3,180 of record DATFRS010000304.1, on the reverse strand, counting down.
GGAACGCAACCTTCACGACACGACATTGTCCCAATGTGGGCGTCGCTCGCCGAATAGACTGGATGTCGGGCATGAATGGACTCTTGAATCCGCCGCTGGACCGAGCCGCCGTCGCCTTGCGCGGCGACGGCGCGCCGTACGCGCTCCTCTGCACGCTGCTCGCAGCCGACGCGGCCGGCGTCCTCGTCAAGGTCCCGGGCGCGTCGCACGCGGCCGATGTCGCGGCGATCGCCGTCGCGCTGCTGGCGCTGGCCGCGCTCGGATGGATCGCCGCGCGGCGCGGCGCGGCCGGCGGCACGCTCGCGTTCGGGATCGGCGCGGCGACGGGGTTCCTGTTCTTCGCACGAACGCTCGGCCTCGCGCTGGCGGACCCGACCGCGATCGACTGGCTGATGCTGCAGGACTGGGCGCAGCACTACAGCGGCTGGGCGATGTTCCGGCACACGCCGTGGGCGTGGCCGCCCGGCAAGATGCCGGAGGTCTGGTATCCGGTCGGCACGTCGATCGCCTTCACCGATTCGCTGCCGCTCGTCGCGCTCGCGCTGAAGCCGTTCTCGGCGTGGCTGCCCGAGCCGTTCCAGTACATCGGCCTCTGGATGCTCGCGAGCTTCACGCTGCAGGGCGGCGTCGGCGCGCTCGTCGTCACGCGCTTCAGCACGAAGCCCACGATCGTGCTCGCCGGCGCGGCGCTGTTCGTGTTCGCGCCGGTGCTGCTCTATCGCATCGGTCACGACACGCTGACCGCGCACTGGCTGCTGCTCGCGGCGCTGCTCCTCTATTTCCGCAGCGCGCCGTCGAAGGGCTTCGTCGCCGAGGCGTGGCCCTGGTGGCTCCTCGCCACCGTCGCCGCGCTCGTGCATCCGTATCTCACCGCGATGTTCCTCGCCGTCGAGGCGGCGGCGCTCGTCAAGCGCACGCGTTTCGATCGCGCGTATCCGCTGCGCACGGCCGCGGCGATCTTCGGCGTGTCGGCGGCGCTGGCGCTCGTCGCATGGTGGCTCGCGGGCGCCCTTTCGATCCGCATGGCCGACAGCTCGGGCGGCGTCCCGTTCGGCCGCTATTCGATGAACCTCCTTGCGTTCGTCGATCCGATGTACCTGTCGTCGCTCCTGCCGACCGAAAAGGTGCTGCAGGGCCAGAGCGAAGGCTTCGCGTATCTCGGCGCCGGCATGCTGGCGCTGCTCGCCGTCGTCGCGGTGAACCTCGTGCGCGAGCGTCGCGTGTGCGGCGTCGGCCGCGACTGGCTGCCGCTCCTCGCCGTCGCCGCCGCGCTGCTCGCGTTCGCGACCGGCTGCGTCCTCGCTATCGGCCCGTGGCAGATCGCCGGCACGGAGTTCCCGAGTCGCCTGCTCGGCGCGTTTCGCGCATCGGGGCGCTTCGTCTGGATCGCGTATTACGTGCTGATGCTGATCGCGATCGCGCACGTCGCGCGGCGGTTCGGTCCGATGCTCGCGTCGACGCTGCTCACTGCGGCGCTGATCGTGCAGATGGTCGATCTCTCCGCAGCGCACGAACGCTCCGCGCAGAAACGGCTGAAGGCGAACGTGCCGACCGCCGGCACCGCGCTCGAAGATCCGCGCTGGGATGCGCTTGCCGCGGGCCGCCGGCACCTGACGCTGCTGCCGCCGCCCGCCTGCGGCGTCGAAGCCGCGCCGTATCTCCCGATGCAGCTCTTCGCGGCGCGTCACGGCCTGACGTTCAATTCGGGCTTCGTCGCGCGCTGGAACCAGCGCAAGACGGCGGAGTATTGCAAGGTGCTCGGCCGCCAGCTCGCCGACGGGGCGTGGACATCGGACGATCTCTACGTCGTCGGCGCCGCCTGGAAGGCGCGGTTCGACGCGTCGGCACGCGGCGCGCGCTGCGAGACGCTGGACGGCTACGAGGCGTGCGTCATCGACGCGCCGCCGCCGGCGGGCGGCATCGCATCGCGCATCGCCCGCTGATCGCCCGACGCCTACGAGCCAGGGCGTGCGGCGAACGCGTCCGCCGCTTCCCGCGCGCGACGCCCGCGCGCTAGCGTGCGCTCACGCACCCACGGGAGCCGCCGATGACCCTGCCCCTGCTCGTCGCCGCCGTAGCGTTTGCCGCCAGCACGCCGCCGCCGTCCAACGGCTGCACCGCGGCGGAATCGCACCAGTTCGATTTCTGGATCGGCGACTGGAACGTCATCGATCCCGCCGGCAAGGTCGCCGGCCACAATCGCATCGAGTCGATCCTCGGCGGCTGCGTGCTGTCGGAAAACTGGGACGGCGCCGCCGGCGGCCGCGGCAAGAGCTACAACGCATACGACACGACCGCGAAAGTCTGGCGCCAGTTCTGGGTCGACGCGCGCGGCGGCGTGCTGCAGCTCGAGGGCGGGCTCGTCGGCAAGGACATGGTGCTGCGCTCGACGCGGCCCGGTGCGCGCGTGGATCGCATCACATGGACGCCGAACGGTGACGGCACCGTGCGCCAGCACTGGGAATCGTCGGACGACGGCGGGAAAACGTGGAAGACCGAGTTCGACGGACGCTACGAACGGACGCGATCGGGACCGGCCGGCAAGTCGTCGGACTAGATTTTTTCCTATCGTAGCGCGCCGGATGCGACATCCGGGCGCCGTCCTGCGCCCTGGTCAGGAACTCCAAGGCGGACTGCCATGGCGTCCGTGAGGGGCGATCGCGAGAAACCCGTCCCGTGCGCCGAGCCGTACACCTACGCTGCGACCCGCGAAACCCGATCCAGGAAGAAACGCCCGAAATCCTCCGCCACGGTCTCATGCGGCCGTCCACTGATGTCCACGAACACCACCGGCGACTCGCCTTGCGCATTCGCCTGGGAGGTATCGATGGCGTACCAGTTTCCATCCCCTGTGTCCTGCACGAGGACCAAGCACGAAGGCAAGCCCGTTTTGCGTTCGTCCAATGTCAGCCAGATGCCGTTCGGAACGGTCCCCACGTCGAAATTGTTCCGCGTAATTCCGTAGAACTCCTCGCTGCGGATGCCACCGCTCCCCAGCTCCTTGAGGAACCGCCGGTAGGTCGGCGGAAACCGCAGCGAGAGGCGTTCCTCGGCTGCGAGGATCCACTCTTCGGGACGCGGTCCGACAAAGTCGTTGGTTCCGGCCGCTCCGATCAGGGTTAGAGCGCGTTCGTAGTCAGCCATGGGCATCGGTCACCTCGAAATCGTCGGCACGCTGCA
>DATFRS010000303.1:0-2128 GCA_035263065.1 Rhodanobacteraceae bacterium | reverse complement strand
CGACGCGCGCGCGGTCGCGCTCGGGCGGCTGCGCGGTGCCGTGGCCTTGCGCGGCGAGGCGGAAGCGCTGCAGCGACTCGGCGTAGAACTGCAGCGTGATCGCGTCGGTCGAGCCGACGAAGCCGAGCGCCTTCGCCCATTCGAGATAGTCGCGGTTCGCCATCTTGTAGTAGCGCGCCGCGAGCGGCACTTCGCGATGCCAGTGGCAGCCGTGCTCGACGTAGCGCGCGAGCTGCCCGGGATTCGGCGCGCCGACGCCGGCTGCTTCGCCGTCGCGGCCGCGCCAGCCGGCGAGCAGGCCCACGCCTGGCGCGCGCTCGTGTTCGACGATGTACTGGGCGTAGCCGCGCGGATATTTCGCGTCGCCGTCGTCGTCGACCATGCCGGGCAGGCCGAGCCGCGCGCCGAGATCGAGCAGCACGTCCTGGAACGGGCGCACGTCGCGATCGGGCGCGACGATGGGCTGGCGGATCGCGTCGGCGGCGCCATCGGCGTCGGAGATCGGGCGGTCGAGCAGGCTGATGCAGTCGTGACGCTCGAGATACGTCGTGTCGGGCAGCACGAGATCGGCGAAGGCGACCGTCTCGGACGCGTACGCGTCGACGTAGATGATGCGCGGGATGCGGTATTCGCCGGTCGCCGCGTCGCGGTCGGCGAGCATCTGCCGCGTCGCCGTCGTGTTCATCGCCGAGTTCCAGCCCATGTTCGCCATGAACAGGAACAGCGTGTCGATGCGGTACGGATCGCCTTCCCACGCGTTGCGGATCACGCTCTGCAGCATGCCGTGCGCGGCGAACGGGTGCTGCCAGGAGAACGCCTTGTCGATGCGGCGCGGCTCGCCGGCCGCGTCGACGAGGAGATCGTCCGGCGCGTGCACGTAGCCGAGCGGTCCCGCGTCGAGCGCGCCGTTCGGCTTGCGCGTGCGGCCCGGTCGGTTCGCCGGCGGCGCCGGCCTCGGATACGGCGGCTGGTAGCGGAAGCTGCCGGGCGTGTCGATCGCGCCGAGCAGCATCTGCAGGAGGTGCAGCGCGCGGCACGTGTGGAAGCCGTTCGCGTGCGCCGAGATGCCGCGCATCGCGTGCATCGAGACCGGACGGCCGATCATCTCGGCGTGCGCGCGGCCGTGCGTGTCGGTCCACGGCTGCGGAAGACGGATCGCCTGATCGAACGCGACGTCGGCGAGCTCGCGCGCGAGGCGGCGGATCGCCTCGGCTGGGACGCCGCAGGTGCCGGCGGCGACCTCCGGCGAATACTCGTCGGCGAGATAGCGCTCGGCGAAGAGCTCGAACGCCGGAACCGCCTTGCGGCCGTCGGGCAGCGTGCATTCGCCGACGACGAGCGGCGCGATGTCCGCGCGCGTCGCATCGACGATGCCGTCCCGCGTTGCGCACAGCGGATGCCCGCCCGCATCGCGTGCGATCATGCCGTCGTCGGCGGCGCCCGGCGCGCGGATGACGAGATGGTGCGCATTCGTGTAGCGCACGAGGTAGTCGAGATCGATGCGATCGGCGCGCAGCAGCTCGCGGATGAGCGCGCCGGCGAGGAGGCCGTCGGTACCGGGATTGATCGGCACCCATTCGTCGGCGATCGCGCCGTAGCCGGTGCGCACCGGATTGACGACGACGATCTTCGCGCCGCGCTTCTTCAGCGCGCCGAGGCCGAGCTTGATCGGGTTCGAATCGTGATCCTCGGCGACGCCCCACAGCATCAGGTACTTCGTCAGCGCCCAGTCCGGCTCGCCGAATTCCCAGAAGCTGCCGCCGAGCGTGTACATGCCGGCGGCGGCCATGTTGACCGAGCAGAAGCCGCCGTGCGCGGCGTAGTTGATCGTGCCGAACTGCTGCGCCCACCAGCCGGTCAGGGCCTGCGACTGGTCGCGGCCGGTGAAGAACGCGAGCTCGTCGGGATTGCGCTTGCGGATGTCGCCGAGCCATTGCGTCGCGAGCTCGAGCGCTTCGTCCCATTCGATCTCGCGGAACTCGCCCTTGCCGCGCTCGCCGACGCGAAGCAGCGGCTTGGAGAGCCGCGCCGGCGAGTAGTGCTGCATGATCCCGGCCGCACCTTTGCCGCACAGGACGCCGCGGTTCACCGGATGCTCGCGGTTACCCTCGATGTAGCGGACCTTGCC
>DATFRS010000302.1:0-14467 GCA_035263065.1 Rhodanobacteraceae bacterium | reverse complement strand
TTCGACTACGCGAGCGTCTTCGGCGACGTCGAGGCGACCTGCGAGCGCCTGCGCACGCGCATGCGTGCGGTCGAAGCCGATCGCGTGCATCTCGTCGGCCACAGCCTCGGCGGCATCGTCGCGCTCGAAGCGACGCGCCGCATGAAGGATCTGCCGCGCGGCCACATCGTCTGCCTCGGCCCGCCGCTCAAGGGCAGCTCGGTCGCGCGCGTGGTCAACGGCGTGCCCGGCGGCCGCCTCGTGCTCGGCACGAATCGCGACGCGCTCGTCGACGGCATCGCGCGCTGGGACGGCAGCCGGCCGGTCGGCGTCGTCGCGGGCAAGCTGCCGTTCGGGCTCGGCATCAGCATCGGTGCGCTGACGGCGCCGCACGACGGCACCGTCGCGGTCGAAGAGACACGCCTCGGCGGACTTGCCGATCACTGCACGGTTCCGGCGACGCACACGGGTCTGCTCTTCTCGTCGGCCGTCGCGGATCTCACGATCGGATTCCTGCGCAACGGACGCTTCACGCCGCCGCGATGACCGCGCGCCCTCTCTCTCCGGCTTCGGCCGTCGTGCGCATCCTCGGCATCGATCCCGGCAGCCAGCGCACCGGCATCGGCATCATCGAAGTCGATGAGGCGGGGCGCTCGCGTCACGTCTTCAACTGCGCGATCAACCTGCTCGACAACGATTCGTTCGCGGCGCGCCTGAAGCAGATCTTCGACGACGTCGGCGCGATCATCGCCGACTACGCGCCGCAGGAAGCCGCGATCGAGCGCGTGTTCGTATCGCGCAACGCGGACTCCGCCTTGAAGCTCGGCCAGGCGCGCGGTGCGGCGATCTGCGCCGTCGTCAGCCGCGGCGTCGCGATCAGCGAATACGCCGCGCGCGAAGTGAAGCAGTCGGTCGTCGGCACCGGCGCCGGCGACAAGACGCAGGTGCAGCACATGGTCGGCGTGCTGCTCAACCTCAACGAGAAACTCCAGGCCGACGCGGCCGACGCGCTCGCGATCGCGCTGACGCACGCGCACGTGCGCGCGAGCGTCGAGCGGCTCGGCATGCCGCGCCTCGCGTGGAGGCGCCGGCGATGATCGGACGCCTGCGCGGAACGCTGCTGGCGAAGCAGCCGCCGTCGCTCGTCGTCGACGTCGGCGGCGTCGGTTACGAGCTCGAGGCACCGATGTCGACGTTCTTCGACCTGCCGGAGACCGGCCGCGAGGTCAGCCTCTTCACGCATTACGCGGTCAAGGAAGACACGGCGGTGCTGTACGGATTCCTGCGCGAAGCCGAGCGGAGCCTGTTCCGCAACCTGCAGAAGGTCAGCGGCATCGGCGCGAAGATCTCGCTCGCGGTGCTGTCGGGCGTGAGCACCGACGAGTTCGCTCGGCTGATCCAGCTCGGCGACGTCGCGGCACTGACGCGCATTCCGGGCATCGGCAAGAAGACAGCCGAGCGCATGCTCGTCGAGCTTCGCGATCGCGTCACCGAGCTAGGCCCGGCACCGGGTGCGAGCGCCGGCGTGCCGAAGGATCCGGTCGCGGAGGCGACCGTCGCATTGCAGGCACTAGGCTACAAGCCGGCCGAAGTCACGCGCCTCGTGCGCGAGGCGGCGGCGCCGGGCGATCGTGCCGAGGAGATCATCCGCAAGGCCCTCAAGGCCGCGTTGCGCTGAGCGAACGACATGAGCGACGTCACTGCCACGACGAACGACGGCGACCTGCGCGCGCGATTCACCGCGCTGACGCTCGGCGCGATCGGCGTCGTCTACGGCGACATCGGCACGAGCCCGCTCTACGCGATCAAGCAGACGTTCGGCGCGCAGGGCGTGCCGCCGACCGAAGAGAACGTGCTCGGCATCCTGTCGCTGATGTTCTGGTCGCTGATCCTCGTCGTGTCGGTCAAGTACGCGGGCTTCATCATGCGCGCCGACAACAAGGGCGAGGGCGGCATCATGGCGCTGACCGCGCTCGCGCAGCGCAGCGTGCGCTCGAGCCAGCGTGCGCGCTGGTGGATCATCGTGCTCGGCCTCTTCGGCGCGTCGCTGTTCTTCGGCGACGGCGTCATCACGCCGGCGATCTCGGTGCTCGGCGCGGTCGAGGGCCTCGAAGTCATTGAGCCGCGGCTCGAGCATTTCGTCGTGCCGATCGCGGCGATCATCGTGCTGCTCCTGTTTGCGTTCCAGAATCGCGGCACCGGCCGCGTCGGCGCGGTGTTCGCGCCGGTGATGTCGCTGTGGTTCCTCGTGCTGGCGACGCTCGGCGTCTGGCACATCGCGCAGCATCCCGGCGTGCTGCGTGCGGTCTCGCCGTACTACGCGATCGAATTCTTCGCGCATGAGCACTGGGTCGCGTTCTTCGCGCTCGGCACGGTCGTGCTCTGCATCACCGGCGCCGAGGCGCTGTACGCCGACATGGGCCACTTCGGCAAACGGCCGATCCGCATATCCTGGTTCGGCCTCGTGCTGCCGGCGCTGGTGCTGAACTATTTCGGGCAGGGCGCGCTGCTCATCAACACGCCCGCCGCCGCCGACAATCCGCTGTACATGATGGTGCCGCCGTCGCTGCTGATCCCGATGCTCGTGCTCGCGACGGCAGCGGCGGTGATCGCTTCGCAGGCGGTGATCTCGGGCGCGTTCTCGGTGACGCGCGAGGCGATCCAGCTTGGCTACCTGCCGCGCATGGAAGTGCGGCACACGTCGAAGGAGACGCGCGGGCAGATTTATCTCCCGTGGATCAACCGCATGCTGCTGGTGCTGACGCTCGCGGTCGTCGTCGGCTTCCGCTCGTCGGACAACCTCGGCGCGGCGTATGGCATCGCGGTCGTCGGCACGATGACGATCGATTCGATCCTCGTCATGATCGTGTTCCGCCGCATGTGGCACTGGAGCAAGCCGAAGGTCGCGCTGGTCGGCTCGATGTTCCTGTTCGTCGACGCCGCGTTCCTTTCGGCCAACGCGGACAAGGTCGAGCACGGCGGCTGGTTCCCGCTGGTGCTCGGCGCCGTGATCTTCACGCTGATGGCGACCTGGCGGCGCGGGCGCGATCTCGTCATGCGCGAGATCAAGCAGAGCGGCCTCGCGCTGGAGCCGTTCATCAGCTCGATCGCCGCGCATCCGCCGCTGCGCGTGCCCGGCACGGCGGTGTTCCTGACGGCGAACCTCGACGCCGTGCCGCACGCGCTGCTGCACAACCTGAAGCACAACAAGGTGCTGCACGAGCGCAACGTGCTGCTGACCGTCGAAGTGCTCGAGACGCCGACGGCCGAGCCCGACGAGCGCATCGCGGTGGAGGCGCTCGGCAACGAGTTCTACAAGCTGACGCTCCGTTTCGGCTTCGCCGAGGATCCCGACGTGCCTTCGGCCGTCGCCGCGATCGACGAGTGCGGCCTCCCGTTCGACCTCATGGACACGACGTTCTTCCTGAGCCGCGAAAGCATCGTCGCCACCGACCGGCCCGGCATGGCGCTCTGGCGCGACAAGATCTTCGTCTTCATGCAGCGCAACGCGACGCCGGCGACGGCGTTCTTCCAGATTCCGGGGAATCGGCTGGTGGAGCTCGGTACGCAGGTCGAGATCTAGGCCGTTGAACGCCCGTTCATTCGCCGTACGGATTCAGCGGCGCGTTAAACCCTCATAATTGAGCCCTCGCCACGGATCGCTCGCCCGCTCGTCCATGTCCGACCGCCTCATCGCAGCCGCCGCCAGCCCCGACGAAGCGCTCGTCGAGGCCTCGATCCGCCCGCAGCGGCTCCAGGACTATCTCGGCCAGCCGACCGTGCGCGAGCAGCTCGCGATCTCGATCGAGGCCGCGCGGCGCCGCAGCGAGGCGCTCGATCACGTGCTGATCTTCGGACCGCCGGGCCTCGGCAAGACGACGCTGTCGCACGTGATCGCGAACGAGCTCGGCGTCAACCTGCGCTCGACGTCGGGTCCGGTGCTGGAGCGCCCGGGCGATCTTGCGGCGCTGCTGACGAACCTGCAGCCGCGCGATGTCCTCTTCGTCGACGAGATCCATCGCCTGTCGCCGATCGTCGAGGAAGTGCTCTATCCCGCGCTCGAGGATTTCCAGATCGACATCATGATCGGCGAGGGGCCGGCGGCCCGTTCGATCAAGCTCGACCTCCCGCCGTTCACGCTGATCGGCGCGACGACGCGCGCCGGCCTGCTCACGGCGCCGCTCCGCGACCGCTTCGGCATCGTGCACCGGCTCGAGTTCTATTCGCCGCTGGAGCTTTCGGCGATCGTGCGCCGCTCGGCCAAGATACTCGGCATCGCCTGCGACGCCGACGGCGCCGCCGAGATCGCGCGCCGCTCGCGCGGCACGCCGCGCATCGCGAACCGGCTGCTGCGCCGCGTGCGCGACTACGCCGAAGTCAAGGCGAACGGCGTGATCGGCGTCGACGTGGCCAACGCGGCGCTCGAAATGCTCAAGGTCGATCAGGAAGGCTTCGATGCGCTCGACCGGCGCCTGCTCGGCATGATCATCGAGAACTTCGATGGCGGCCCGGTCGGCGTCGAGTCGCTCGCGGCGGCGCTGTCGGAAGAGCGCGGCACGATCGAGGACGTGCTCGAGCCGTACCTGATCCAGCAGGGCTTCCTCGTGCGCACCGCGCGCGGGCGCATGGTGACGGCGAAGGCGTGGCGGCATTTCGGGCTTGCGCCGCCGAAGCGCCTCGCGACCGACGACCTCTTCGACGGCGGCGGACCGGGGGGCGCATCGTGACGACGTCCGGTTCGACGAGGTGGCGCCGATGACGTCGGAGCGCGTCAGTCGCGCGCTTTCCGGCTCCCGGCTCCCGGCTTCCGGCTCCCCGATCTTCGCCTTCCCCGTCCGAGTGTACTGGGAAGACACCGACGCCGGCGGCGTCGTCTACCACGCGCGCTACCTGCATTTCCTCGAACGCGCGCGCACGGAGTGGCTGCGCGCGGCCGGCATCGGCCAGCAGGAGCTGCGTGTAAATCCCGGCGTCGTCTTCGTCGTGCACGCCATGGAGCTTCGCTTCAACGCGCCGGCGCGGCTCGACGATCTCCTGACCGCGACGGTCGTGCCGACCGAGCGGCGCAGCGCGAGCTTCGTCGTCGCGCAGGAGCTCCGCCGCGAACCCGAGGCGCGCGCGCTGGTCGAAGCGGTTGCGCGCATCGCGTGTCTCGATGCGGCCGCTTTCCGTCCGCGCCCGATTCCCGACCATCTTCTCGACGTGATAGCGAAATCATGAACAACGAACTCAACGTCTTCGGCCTGATCCTCGGTGCGAGCATTCCGGTCAAGCTCGTGCTCGGCATCCTGATCGCCTTCTCGATCGCCTCGTGGTTCATCATCTTCCGCAAGAAGGCGCTGCTCGATCGCGCCAACGCGGGCGCCGACGAATTCGAGGAGCGCTTCTGGTCGGGCGCCGATCTCGCCGGCCTCTTCAAGGACCTGACCGGCGGCGGCGAGCGCATCGTCGGCAGCGCCGCGATCTTCGAAGCGGGCTTTCGCGAGTTCGCGCGCCTGCGCCAGCGCCGCGGCGTCGATTCGCGCGCGCTGCTCGAAGGCGCGCAGCGTGCCATGCGCGTCGCGTCCACGCGCGAGGTCGATCGTCTCGAGCAGAGCCTCGAGTTCCTCGCCAACGTCGGCTCGATCAGTCCGTACGTCGGCCTGTTCGGCACGGTGTGGGGCATCATGATCGCGTTCCAGGGTCTCGCGAACGTCAAGGAAGCGACGATCGCGATGGTCGCTCCCGGCATCTCCGAGGCGCTGATCGCGACCGCGATGGGCCTCTTCGCGGCGATCCCGGCGGTGTGGGCCTACAACCGCTACTCGACCAAGCTCGAGCGCATCAGCGTTCGCTACGACACGTTCGTCGAGGAGTTCTCCTCGATCCTCGCGCGCCAGGCGCACGTGGACGACGCGGCGTGATCATGCGTCCGATCCTCCCGCCGGCAACCTTCCACCCGTTCGCGCTGGGGTATCGAAGCGCGGGCGGCGCGCACGGCCGCGGTCTCGCGAAGTTCGCCCTTCGATACCTCAGGGCGAACCGTGAGCTGGAACCCCGCGAGACGCGCGCGCCCGTTGGAGTTTTCTGATGCAGACCCTCGGCAGACCTCGCAAGCGCCGCAAGCTCAAGGCCGAGATCAACGTCGTGCCGTACATCGACGTGATGCTCGTGCTGCTGATCATCTTCATGGTGACGGCGCCGCTGCTGAACCTCGGCGTCGACATCCAGCTGCCGCAGTCCAAGGCGAAGTCGATCCAGAACGACAAGGAGCCGGCCGTCGTCAGCGTCGACCAGGACGGCAAGCTCTATCTCACGCTCGGCCCCGCCAAGCGCGAGCCGATCGAGCCGCAGGCGCTGGTCGCCAAGGTGTCGGCGTTCGTGCGCGAGAACCCGCAGCTGCAGGTGCTGGTCGCCGGCGACACGCGCGCGGACTACGGGCGCGTCTACGGCGCGATGGTGCTGCTGCAGCAGAGCGGCGTCGCCAAGGTCGGTCTCATGAGCCAGCCCGAACAGCAACAACAAGGCGCCCGCTGACGCGATGGAAAGCTTCGGCGACAAAGCGCGCGCCTTCGCCTTCGCGATCGGCGTCCACCTCGCCTGCATCTTCCTGATGCTGATCGGGCTCTGGTGGACCGTCGAGTCGCGGCCGGTCAGCGTGCCGGGGCCGGTGATTGAGGTCGACCTGATCGGCCCGACCGCGGCGCCGAAGACCGTCGCCGTGTCGAGCCCGAAGCTCACGACGCCCAAGCCCGTGCTGCCCAAGCCCGAGCCGCCCAAGCCGGAGCCGCCGAAGCCGGAGCCGCCCAAGCCGCCGCAGGACGCGGTGCCGCCGCCGACCGAGGTCCACGAGGACAAGGTCGAGCAGGAGCGCATCACCGCGCTCGCCGCCGAGAAGGCCGAGGAGGCCAAGCGCGAGCAGGAAGAGAAGCACCGCCGCGAGCAGGCGCTGCTCGAGGAGCAGCAGCGCAAGGACGAGGAGCGCAAGAAGCAGCTCGCCGATATCAGGAAGCAGCGCGAGGCGACGGAAAAGGCCCTGAAACTCGAGAAGGAGAAGCTGGCCCAGCTCGAGGACCGCCAGCGCGCCGACCGCGCGCAGGCCGAGAAGCAGCGCGTGCAGCAGATGGCCGAGCACGAGGCCGAGCAGGCGCAGACCGGCGCCGGCGGCCAGGACGACGACCTCGCCGCACGCTATGCGGCTGCGATTCAGAGTGCCGTGACAAACAATTGGAACCGGCCGGACAGTGCGGCGCCGGGTTTGCGCTGCACGATCGTGATCACGCAGATCCCGGGCGGGGAGCTCATGAACGTCGCCGTGACCAATCCGTGCAACGCGGACCAGGTCACGCGCAACTCCATCGAGTCCGCCGTGCGCAAGGCCGCGCCGCTGCCGTACCAGGGTTACGAGAAGGTGTTCCAGCGCTCGATCCGATTCAACTTCAGATACGACGGATGAAAACAATGTCCCAGAACAGCCGCTCCCCGATCCGCGCGCTCGTCGCCTTCGCACTGGCGGGCGTCGCCGCGTTGCTCTCGCTCGCGCCGAGTCCCGCGCGCGCGCAGCAGCTCGGCATCGACATCGTCAACGGCAATCCCTCGGCGATCCCGATCACGGTGGTGCCGTTCGGCTTCGAGGGCGGCGGGCTGCCGCCCGAGACCGACGTCGGCGAGGTCGTGCGCGCCGATCTCGCGCGCTCGGGCCAGTTCCGCACGCTGCCGAAGAACGACATCGTCGAGTCGCCGACGCGCGAGGCCGACGTGAAGTTCGCGACCTGGCGGCTCCTCAAGCAGGACTACCTCGTCGTCGGACGCGCGACGGACTCCGGCGACGGCGCGGTGCGCGTCGAGTTCGAGCTGTTCGACGTCGGCAAGCAGTCGCGCCTCGCCGGGCTTGCGATCAGCGGGCAGCGCACGGCGCTGCGCGACGTCGCGCATCAGATCGCCGACATCATCTACGAAAAGATCCTCGGCGTGCGGGGCGCGTTCTGGACGCGCGTTGCCTACGTCACCGCGACCGGCACCGCGCCGAGCATCCAGTACGCGCTGATGGTCGCCGACTCCGACGGCTTCAATCCGCAGGTGATCGTGCGCTCGCGCGAGCCGCTCCTGTCGCCGGCGTGGTCGCCGGACGGCAAGCGCCTCGCCTACAACTCGTTCGAGAGCGGCAATTCCTCGATCTTCATCCAGGATCTTTCGACCGGATCGCGCCAGCAGGTGTCCTCGTCGAAGGGCATCAACGGCGCGCCGGCGTTCTCGCCGGACGGCGGACGCCTCGCGCTGACCTTGTCCAAGGGCGGCAATCCGGACGTCTACATCATGGATCTCGGCAGCCGTTCGTTGACGCAGATCACGAAACATTTCGCGATCGACACCGAGGCCGTCTGGGCGCCGGACGGCCAGAGCATCTACTTCACGTCGGATCGTGCCGGCAAGCCGCAGATCTATCAGGTCTCGCCGTCCGGCGGCGAGCCGACGCGCGTCACCTTCGACGGCCAGTACAACGCGCGTGCGAGCGTCGTCGATGCGAAAGGCATCAAGCTCGCAATGGTGCAGGGCAACGGAAACGTGTATCGTATTGCGGTTTTGGACCGCGCCACCAATCAGACGACGCTGGTGTCGCCGGGCAACCAGGATGAGTCGCCGAGCTTCGCACCGAACGGCAGCATGCTGCTGTATGCCACCAGCGAAGGCTCGCGCGGCGTGCTCTACGCGGTTTCCGCCGATGGCCGTGTCCGCCAGCGTCTCGTGCTGGCCGACGGCGACGTGCGCGAGCCGGCCTGGGGCCCGTTCCGCCAGCGTTAATCTGACTGTGAAATAACAGCGCTCCGAAAGGCTGAACAGAACGCGCTTACCCGATTTTCCAACCCTGCAGAGAATAGAAAGGGGCAACCCATGAAGAACGTCGCAAGAGTTGTTTTCGCCGCGTTGCTGGTCGCTGGAGTGGCGGCCTGCGCGAAGAAGAAGGTCAAGACCGAGGCGCCGGTCGAGGAAACGCCGCCGCCGACCAGCACCGAGCGCATGGAATCGACGGGCAAGTACACGCGCGACAGCCTGGACACGGATTCGTGCCTGCGCCAGCGCGTCGTCTACTTCGATCTCGACCGTACCGAGATCAAGCCGGAGTTCCAGGCCCAGATCGCCTGTCACGCGGCGTACCTGCGCCAGTTCCCCGAAGCGCGCGTGCGCCTCGAGGGCAACGCCGACGAGCGCGGCTCGCGCGAGTACAACCTCGGCCTCGGCGAGCGCCGCGGCAACGCGGTGCAGAGCGCCCTCTCGGCGGCCGGCGGCTCGTCCTCGCAGCTCAATGTCGTGAGCTACGGCGAAGAGCGTCCGGTGTGCCGTCAGCACGACGAGTCGTGCTGGTCGAAGAACCGTCGCGTCGAGATCATCTATACCGCCAAGTGAGGGCGGATCCGATGCGGCAAGCGCAGTACCTGCGCCAGGGTGTGCTCGCGGCGGCGGTCCTTGCGACCGCCGCCGTCGCGTCGCCCGCGACGGCGCAACGGCTTTCGCTGGCCGAGCGCGTCGAGCGTCTCGAGCAGCAGCAGGCGGGCGGCCAGGGCGGCAACGCGGTCGACCTCGTCAACCAGAATCAGGCGCTGCAGGCCGAAGTGCAGCAGCTGCAGGGCCAGGTCGAGGAGCTGAAGCATCAGCTCGACGAGGCCAAGCAGCGCAACAAGGATCAGTACATCGATCTCGATTCGCGGCTCGGCCGGCTCGAAGGCCACGCGCCGGGCGGCGCGCCGCCCGCGGGGCCGGCACCGAACGCACGCGACAACGCGCAGCCGCCGGACATCGAGCTCGGCGCCGGCGCATCGCCGCAGGCCGCGACGCACGACGTCCCCGAGCGCGCCCGCCAGAACGTCGGCGAGCTGCGCGAGGACGAGCGCGGCGATCTCAACGGGCAAAACACCGGCGCGGCCAACGGCGCCGGCGCACCGCCCGCGGATGCCGCCGGCGAGCAGCCGACGTACGATGCCGCCTTCGCGGCGTTGAAGGACGGCCGCTACGCGGAGGCCGCCCGCCGGTTCCAGGGGTTTCTCGACCAGTATCCGAACAGCGGCCTCGCCGGCAACGCGTATTACTGGCTCGGCGAGTCGTACTACGTGACGCAGAATTACAAGATCGCGCTGCAGTCGTTCCAGACGCTCCTGCAACGCTATCCTGACAGCCAGAAGGCGCCCGACGCGCTGCTCAAGGTCGGTTACAGCCAGTACGAGCTCAAGCAGTGGGATCAAGCCGAAGCCACGTTGAACCAGGTCGTAGCGACCTATCCGGACACGACCGTCGCGCGCCTCGCGCAGGGTCGCCTGCGCGCGCTGAAGACCGACCGCCGCTAGATCGCGACGGTGCCGGCGCGGGTTCGATCCTGCGCGCCGGCACCGATCAGCGCCTTCGCATCACCGAGATCTTCCATTCGCTGCAGGGCGAAGCGGACGCCGCCGGCTGGCCGACGGTGTTCGTGCGCCTGACCGGCTGCCCGCTACGCT
Organism: Rhodanobacteraceae bacterium; assembly: GCA_035263065.1. Lineage (GTDB taxonomy): Bacteria > Pseudomonadota > Gammaproteobacteria > Xanthomonadales > Rhodanobacteraceae > Dokdonella_A. The sequence continues at coordinate 4,019 of DATFRS010000302.1, read as the reverse complement.
GCGTGTGGTGCGACACCGCGTACGCGTTCCACGGCGGCGCGTGGCAGGCGATTCCCGACATCCTCGACACGGTCGCGACGTTCGGCGCGCGCCACGTCTGCGTCACCGGCGGCGAGCCGCTCGCGCAGAAGCGCTGCATCGCGCTCCTCGCAGCGCTTTGCGACGCGGGCTACGAAGTGTCGCTCGAGACCTCGGGCGCGATCGACGTCGCGCCCATCGATCCGCGCGTGCGCAAGGTCGTCGATCTCAAGGCGCCGGGTTCGGGCGAGGAGTCGCGAAATCTCTGGTCGAATCTCCTGCACGTCGGCGCACGCGACCAGATCAAGATCGTCGTCGCCGACCGCGCCGACTACGAGTGGGCGCGCGATCGCGTCGCCGAGCACGACCTCGCCGCGCGCTGCCAGGTGCTGTTCTCGCCGGTCTACACCCGGCTCGCGCCGCGCGAGCTCGCGGAATGGATCCTCGCCGACCGGCTGCCGGTACGCTTCCAGATGCAGCTCCACAAGCAGTTGTGGGGCGAGACGCCGGGCACATGAGCGCGACACCTCGTGCCGTCGTGCTCGTGTCCGGCGGCATGGATTCCGCCGTGACGCTCGCGCTCGCGCGCGAGCAGGGCTTCGCGTGCCATGCGCTCAGCGTCGACTACGGGCAGCGGCATGCATCGGAGCTCGCCGCGGCCGATCGCGTGACGACGATGCTCGGCGCGGTCGAGCACAAGACCGTCCACGTCGATCTTCGCAGCATCGGCGGCTCGGCGCTGACGGCCGACATCGACGTCCCGGCGGAGGGCGGTGCCGGCATTCCGGTCACCTACGTGCCGGCGCGCAATACGATCATGCTGTCGGTCGCGCTCGGCTGGGCCGAAGTGCTCGGCGCCGCCGACATCTTCTGCGGCGTCAACGCAGTCGACTATTCCGGCTATCCCGATTGCCGGCCCGAATTCGTCGAGGCGTTCGAGCGTCTTGCCAATCTCGCGACGAAGGCCGGCGTCGAAGGCACGAAGCTCAGCGTGCACGCGCCGCTGATCCGTCTTTCCAAGGCCGACATCGTGCGCGAAGGCATGCGCCTCGGCGTCGATTTCGCGGCGACGGTGTCGTGCTATCGCGCCGACGCCGGCGGACGCGCCTGCGGCGCGTGCGATGCGTGCCGCCTGCGCGCCGAGGGCTTCGCCGCCGCCGGCATCGCCGATCCGACGCGCTACCGCGGCTGAACGGATCGCTGCCGAGCCCGCTTGCGGTGCCATAGGCGGTACAGGAACCCGACGCGATACTCCCGTCGCGGAATCCGCGTATAGGAGTATACCAGTGGACAAGACATTGCGCTTCCTGTTGCTCGGCGCCGGCAGCCTGCTGGCTTTCCCGGCGGGTGCCGCCAATCTCGTCGGCAATCCCGACTTCGTCAGCATCGACGGCTGGTCGGTCATGGACGGCGACGGCAACGCGACGCTCGACACGACCGACGGTTCGCCGGCCGCGCCGTCGCTGCACGTCGTGACCGGCACGACCGTGAACACGTCGGTGCAGTCCGATTGCATCGCGGTCGACGATTCGAACAACGTCGATCTCTACTTCAACCTCAACGGCACGACGGGCTCGGCGTCCGTCCTGATCAACACCTACGGCGATGCCGCGTGCACGACCGGCCTCGCCGCGCTCGGCAGCGATTCGTTCCCGGCGACGAACTCGTGGATCACGTATTCGACGAGCGACGTCATGCTGCCGGACGGCACGCAGAGCGTGCGCATCGTGCTCGTGACTTCGCAGACGGCATCGGGCGGCCAGGGCGAGGCGAACTTCGATCACATCCTGTTCGGACCGACCGGCACCGTCATCGGCGCGGTCGACATCAATCAGGAGGGCCTCGGCGGCTCCTGGTACAACCCGGCGACGAGCGGGCAGGGCATGCAGTTCCAGTTCACGCCCGACGACTCGAATCCCGGCGAAGGCTCGCTGTTCGGCGCGTGGTACACCTACGACATCGCCGCCGGCACCGAGAGCTCGCAGCGCTGGTACTCCGTGCAGAGCGCGATCACCGGCGACGCGCAGAGCGTCGCGGTCACGATCTACCAGAACACCGGCGGCAACTTCGACGCGCCGCCCGACACCAGCGCCGTCGCCGTCGGCACCGGCACGCTGTCGTTCGATACCTGTACGACGGGTACGTTCTCGTACACGTTCAACGACGGGCGCGCCGGCACGATCCCGCTGCAGCGCCTGCTGCCGAACGTGAGCTGCGTCGAGAGCGGCACGCCGGCAAATCCGGTCAGCGACTTCGGCTTCTCGGGCGCGTGGTACGACACCGGCACCAGCGGCCAGGGCATGCTGGTCGAGGTCAACCCGAACGACGCCGAAGTCTTCATCGGCTGGTACACGTACGCGATGTCCGGCGAAGCGGCCGGCGCCGCGGGGCAGCGCTGGTTCAGCGCGCAGGCGCCGTACACGGTCGGCACGCGCGTCATGGACCTCACGGTGTACGCATCGACCGGCGGCATCTTCGATTCGTCGGGCGGCGTCACCACGACGCCCGTCGGCACCGCGACGCTGACTTTCGCCAGCTGCACGACCGGCACGCTCGACTACGCGTTCACGGCCGGCGAGCTCGATGGCCAGAGCGGCTCGATCCCGCTGACGCGCCTCGGCGCGACGCCCGCGAGCTGCAACTTCACCAACAACTGATCGACCTCCGGGGCGGCCGGGAGCGAATTCCCGGCCGCTTCGCGTGTCGCACGGCTGCCGCGGGCCCGCTACAATACGCGCCCCTCGAAGCGCCCTGCAGGAAGCGACCGTCGTGAGACGCCTCGCCCTCCGTGCACGCGCTTCGACGTTTCTACGGGCCGTTAGCTCAGCGGTAGAGCAGTGGACTTTTAATCCATTGGTCGATGGTTCGATCCCATCACGGCCCACCATGGAATCAGCCGTTGCTCGCGATCGGCCGAGCGACTCGATCACGCGAGCGACCTGCGCATCGCGATCCGTTGCTCGGGCCGCGGCAACCAGCGCCGCTGGATCTCGAGCTCGCGGGCCAGCTGGTGACCGCACGCGGTTTCGTGCACGGCGGCGTACCCGTTGCGCTCGTAGAACGGACGGTTCCACGGCAGATGTCCGTACGTCGTCAGCACGATCGAGCGCTCGTCGGCCGCTTTGGCCAGCACCGACACCGCGCCGAGGAGCCATGTGCCGATGCCGCGCCGTGTAGCCTCTGCGCGCACGGAGATCTGCTCGAGGTATGCCTCGCCGTCGAGACGACCGAGCATCGCGAAACCGACGGGGCCGCTCGCCCGGTCGACGGCGAGCAGCACGGTTCCCGCGGCGAGGCACGCCTCCCAGCGGCACCTCTCGTGAAGCACGAACGCGTGCCGAGGCGGAAAGTCCAGATCGAGCCCGGCCTCGCGGAACAGCGCCGCGGCGTCGTCATCGATGGCGCCCAACACGTCGATCTCGGCAGGATCTGCGCGTCGAATGAAGAAGTCGGGCCGCACGTCGAGCTCCACGTTCATCGGTGAAGACAGGACGGACCGCATGACGACGTGCTTCCTTGCAGCTGCGACTCAGAGTCCGAGCGCACTCAGCGAGGCATGATCGTCGGGTCGTGGCCCGAGCGGCCAATGGAATTTCCGTTCGCGCACCTCGATCGGCGCATCGTTGATGCTGGCGATGCGCCGGCGCATGAGGCCGCCCTCGTCGAACCCCCAGAGCTCGTTGCCGTAGCTGCGGAACCAGCGCCCGTCGGCGTCACGCCACTCGTACGCGAAGCGGACCGCGATGCGGTTCTCGCGACAGCCCCAGATCTCCTTGATCAGGCGGTAGTCGAGCTCGCGGGTCCACTTGCGCACGAGGAACGCGCGAATCGCCGCCCGGCCGCTCAGAAACTCGATGCGATTGCGCCACTGGCTGTCTTCCGTGTAGGCCAGCGCGACCCGTTCCGGATCGCGGCTGTTCCAGGCATCCTCGGCCATCCTGACCTTCAGCGTCGCGCTCTCGAGCGAGAACGGCGGCAACGGCGGGCGGCTCACGCTATGC
>DATFRS010000301.1:0-5824 GCA_035263065.1 Rhodanobacteraceae bacterium | reverse complement strand
GGCGATGGTCGGCGGATTGAAGCTCTACGACTACTGGCGTTCGAGCGCCTGCTACCGCGCGCGCATCGCACTGAACCTCAAGGGCCTCAACTACGAGCTCGTGCCGGTGCACCTCGTGCGCGACGGCGGCGAGCAGCATCGCCCCGAGTTCGGCGCGGTCAATCCGCAGAAGCTCGTGCCAGTGCTGGTCGACGGCCGTCGCGTGATCCGCCAGTCGATGGCGATCATCGAGTACGTCGACGAGACCTACGACGGCGAGATGAAGCTCCTGCCGACGACCGCGCGCGACCGCGCGCGCGTGCGCTCGCTCGCGATGGTCGTCGCCTGCGACATCCATCCGCTCAACAACACGCGCATCATGAAGTATCTCGAGCGCGAGCTCGGCTGCGACGAAGCCGCGCGCCACCGCTGGATCCGCCACTGGATCGAGGAAGGCTTCGCGAGCTTCGAGCAGCTCGTCGCCGGGCACCCGTCGACCGGCCAGTTCTGCGAAGGCGACACGCCGACGCTCGCCGACATCTGCCTCGTGCCGCAGGTCTACAACGCGCGGCGCTTCGGCGTCGACCTCGCGCCGTATCCGACGATCGAGCGGATCGTCGCAGCGTGTCTGGAGCTCGATGCGTTCGAGAGGGCGCGGCCGGAGAATCAGCCGGGGGCTGAGCAGTAGCGCGCCCTCACCCTGCCCTCTCCCGCGAGCGGGGAAAGAAGGTTTCAGCCCGCGATGTAGCGTTGCAGCTGCTCGATCTCCTGCGACTGCTCGCTGATCACCGACTTCACGAGATCGCCGATCGAGACGACGCCGACGATCTTCGTGCCCTCGACGACCGGCAGGTGCCGCACGCGCCGTTCGGTGCAAATGCGCATGCAGTCCGCGGTCGTGTCGTCGGGGCGCACGGTGATGACCGGCGAGCTCATGATGTCGCGCACCGGCGTCTCGGCCGACGAGCGGTTCTGCAGGATGATCTTGCGGGCGTAGTCGCGCTCGGACACGATGCCGACGAGCTCGTCGCCGCGCATGACGAGCAGCGCGCCGATGTAGTGGTCCGCCATCAGCCGGACCGCCGTGAGCACCGGATCGTCGGGACCGACCGCGAAGATGCGGTGACCCTTGTCCGCGAGCAGATGCCTGACCTTGAGCATGCGCACCTCCGGAAACGGAGCGCGGCGCGGAGCCGCATGGCGCAAGTCTAGCGCGCGATTCCGAAGGCTGCTCGTCGCCGCGCGGCAAGGCCGGCACCGCGAGGGTGCCGGCCTTGCGCCGATCGGTCAGGGACAGTCGAAGCCGTCGGCGAGGAAGTCCGGGATGATCAGCGGCACCGTGGGTGTGGTGCCGTTGTTCGCCGAGTTCGGATCGACCGTGTCCGAGGTGACGCTTGCCGTCAGCTGGATGGGATCGGTCGTGAAGTCGCGCGGCACGCAGGTGCCGCTCGTGATGCTCACGCTCGCGCCGACGGCGAGGGTCGGGAACACGCAGGGGAAGTCGGTCGTGCAATCGCCGCTGTTGCCCTTGCTGGTGAATCCCGGGGGCACGGTGCTGTCGACCTGCACGTTGGTCGCGGCGGACGGGCCGTTGTTGACGACGGTGATCGTGTAGTCGAGCTGATTGCCGGGTTCCCCGAATGCGGGTGCGTCGACGGTGACCGCGAGGTCGGCCGTGCCGGTCGCCGGCTGCGGCAGCGGCCATGCCCACACGCCGCGCGAACGCGTGTACGCCGCGAGCGTCGTGAAGCCGCGATCGATCGAGAGGCTCCACACCATCACGTGCGGCAGGCCTTCGAAGCGCTGCCACACGGGCGGTAGGGCGTTGATGTTGTCGGTGTAGTAGAGGCCCCAGTCGGTGCCCACGAAGACCTGGCCCGGCATGTTCGGGTTGGCGATGATCGCGTTGGCCGGAATGTCGGGCAGGTTGCCGCTGACGTCCATCCACATCTGGATCGTGCATTGCGTGGTGCAGACCGACTGGTAGACGTGGCCCGGCGTCGACGGCGTGTTCTCGCTGAATCCGCCGATCGCCGCATAGCCGATCCACGCGTTCGACGGATCGGTCGCGACATCCATGATCGGCCGATTCGGCAGGATCACGTTGCCGCCGGTGACGTCGATGTTGGTGGCTGCGCCGCTGCCGCCGAGGTTGTAGACGTACTGGAAGTTGCCGTCGTTGGTGCCTACAACGGCGACCGTGGGATCGTTGACCGCGTAATGCAGGTTGTTGATGAACGACCGGTTGTCGCCGCCGAGGATCAGGTTGTTCTTGGTGAGATTGCCGGTCTTCGCCGCCCAGCCCGAGCCGTTGACGCCGCCCGTGGTCGTTTCCCAGAGCCGGTTCGAGCCCGCAATGAGATGCGTGCAGCCCTGCGCGCTGGTGCAGCCGCTGCCGGCCGCGTCGAGCGCGCCGTAGCGGTAGATGTCGAACGGGAAGATGAAGCTCAGGACGTCGCCGCTCCAGCCGCCGGACGCGTCGGCGTCGGGCGCGTTCGGGCCGTTCGTCGAGACGACGACGTCGCCGTTCTGGCTCGAGTAGTACCAGCGCTGGCCGAGGACCGGCTCGATGCGCGAGACGATGCCGTCGCCGCCGTACGTCGCGTTCCAGGTCGTCGCGGTCTGCGTGCCCGTGAACGTCGCAGTCGCGCTGCCGTTGTCCTGGAAGCCGCCGGTGACGCCGGACGACGCCGACGTCGCGAAGTTCGCGGTGATGTCGCCGTGGTAGACCTCGATCGTCGGCAGCGTGTCGTTCATCGCGACCCACGCCGCGGCGCCCATCGCGTTGCTGTTGTAGTAGACGCCGCCGTCGTTGCCGTTGATGAGCTTGTTCGGATCGCCGCCGATGAACGCGCGCGCGTGGTTGTCCGGATGCACCGGGCCGCCGCAGTACGCGTTGGTGAGGTTCGAGAAGTTCGTGCCGCCGTTGGTCGAGCGGAACAGATCGACCGTGCTCGCGAAGACGACGTTCGCATCGGTCGGCGAGACCGTGATGCCGGCGTCGTACCACATCTGCGAGCCGGCGCCGCCGCAGCCGGTGAAGCTCGATGGCGTGCCGGTCTGCGTCCAGGTCGTGCCGCCGTCGGTCGACTTGTAGACGCCCTGCACGCTGCGCGTGCCGTTGTTCGCGTCGGACGCCATCGCGTAGATCGTGAGGCTGTCGGTCGGCGCCGCGGCGAGCTCGATGCGGCCGAGCGTCGTGTTCGGCGTGCCGCTGCCGGCGGCCGCGGGCCAGCCGTTGTTGAGCAACGCCCAGTCGCCGACCGCAGGACAGCCGCTCGTCGGCATCGTCGTGCGATAGACGCCGTTCGCGCCGTTGTTGCCGAGGTCGGGCTGCACGGGCGTCGGGAAGCCGCGCGTGCCGATCGCCGCGTACACCATCGACGTGCCGCTCTGGTTCAGCACGAGCACGCCGGTCGTGTCCTGGCGCTGCGGCGTCGCGCCGCCCGAGAAGTTGTTCGTGTAGCAGGGGCCGGTCCAGTTCGCGCCGGCGTCGTACGAGAAGAAGACGCCGGTCTTGGTGCCGACGACGACGTTGTTCGAGTCGTTCGGATCGACGACGACCTTGCTGATCGCCTGATACTGCGGGAAGCCGCCGGCGGACGGTCCGTAGAACGGATTGAAGACGTCCTCGCCGAGCACGACCCAGGTCTCGCCCTTGTCGGTGCTCTTCAGCACGCCGGCCGAGCCGAACGTGAACGAGCCGTAGCGGAGGTCGCCCGTGCCGGCATACAGCACGTTGTGATCGTTCGGATCGTAGGAGATGTCGCCGATCGACATGCTCGCGATTTCGGGGAAGTCGGTCTTCACTTCCCACACGGTCGACGTCGAGCAGCAGTTCGTCGTCTTCCAGACGCCGCCGCCGTCGGAGCCGAGGTACGCGATCGTCGGATCGTCCGGATCGCCGAGCAGCACGTTCGTGCGGCCGGCGTTGTTGCCTGCGCCGAAGCCTTCGCCGGCGAGCGGCAGCGGGCCGAGCAGCGTGAATGCGTTGGGATCGAGCTGCAGCGAGGCGCCGGCGGGCTTGCGATACGTCTTGTCGCCGCTCGGCACGCCGGATGCGATGCGCGCGTCCTGTGCCTTCGCCTGGAGCATCCAGCGCGGCTCGAAGCGCATGTTGTGCGGATCGCCGCCGTAGCCGACGCGGATCGCCCAGAAATCGCCGTCGACCGGAGGCCGGCCCAGCTCCTCTTCCTCGTGCTCGCCGCGCAGGAATACCGGCTTGTTCGCTTCGCGGTAGTTCCAGACCCCCATGGCCACAGACGTCACGGTCAGGCCGGCCGCGGCCAGCCATGCGATGCGCTTGCTCATTGATCTCCCTCGAAGGTGGGCTCGCTACCCGGCTTCAGGCTCCGCCGTGGGGCGGATGATACTCGTCTACGAGATAGAGCGGGCGCTGCTTGGATTCGATGTAAAGGCGGCCGAGATACTCGCCGATGACGCCGAGCGCGACGAGCTGAACGCCGCCGAGGAAGAGCACGACGACCATCAGCGACGGATAGCCGCGGACCGGGTCGCCGTACAGGAACGCCTTGCCGAACACCCACAGCGCGAACACGAAGGCGACCGCGGCCGTGACGAGGCCGATGTAGGTCGCGATCTTGAGCGGCGCGCCGCTGAACGACGTGATGCCGTCGATCGCGAAGTTCCACAAGCGCCAGTAGTTCCACTTGGTCTCGCCGGCGTGGCGCGGATCGCGGTGGTAGACGACCGAAAGCTGGCGGTAGCCGACCCAGGTGAAAAGTCCTTTCATGAAGCGCTGGCGCTCGCGCACCTTTTTCAGCGCGTCGAGCGCGCGGCGCGACAGCAGCCGGAAATCGCCGGTGTCGCGCGGGATCGGCGTCTGCGAGAGCCGGCCCATGACGCGATAGAACGCCGATGCCGTCGCCTGCTTCACGCGCGTCTCGCCCGCGCGCGAGGCGCGCGTGCCGTAGACGACGTCGTAGCCCTCGCGCCAGTGCGCGACGAACGTCGGAATGAGCTCGGGCGGATCCTGGAGATCGGCGTCGATCACGACGACCGCATCGGCATCGGCATGATCCAGGCCCGCGGTCAGCGCGAGCTCCTTGCCGAAGTTCCGCGAGAGCTTCAGCGTCGACACGCGCGGATCGGCATCGCGCAGCGCGGTCATCACCGCGTAGGTGTCGTCGCGGCTGCCGTCGTCGACGTAGAGCACCTCGCACGCGAGATCGAGCCCGTCGAACACCGCGGCGAGGCGCGCGTGGAAATCGCGCAGGCCCTCGCTTTCGTTGTAGGCGGGCACGACGACGGTGAGTTTCGACATGGAATCGGCGGTTTCGCTTGGATGCGGAATCGTAGCAGGGCGGTCAGGGCGGGCGCTGCGCGCCCTCGTGAGATCGGCGGCTGCGCCGCCTCGTCAGAAGGTCAGAACAGCCTCCACTCTGACGACCTATCGAGCGCGCGCGGCGCGCGATCTCACGAGACGCGGCGACAGCCGCGTCGACTTCACGGGCGGCGCAGCGCTCAGCGCGGCAGATACGACGGGCCGCCCAGCTGCGCCGCCTGCCTCTCTATCCACGCCGCGCGCTGCTGCACGTAGCCGCCTCGATCGACGCGGTAGCGGCGCGGATTCGGCAATACGGCGGCGAGGAGCGCGGAATCGTGCGCGCCGAGCGCCGAGGGCGGCTTGTGGAAGAAGCGCTCGCTCGCCGCGGCCGCGCCGTACACGCCATCGCCGAACTCGGCGATGTTGAGGTAGACCTCGAGGATGCGCCGCTTCGGCCACATGGCCTCGATCAGCACGGTGAAATAGGCCTCGAGCCCCTTGCGCACGAAGCTGCGGCCATTCCAGAGGAAGAGGTTCTTCGCGACCTGCTGGCTGATC
>DATFRS010000300.1:0-5649 GCA_035263065.1 Rhodanobacteraceae bacterium | reverse complement strand
CCGCGCCGCATCGCCTGCGAGCGCGCCGAGAAGAACCTCAAGCAGCTGCAGATCTGGGACAAGGCCGAGAGCCCTGCGCGCATGATGTCGGGCGGCATGAAGCGGCGCCTGATGATCGCGCGCGCGATGATGAACGAGCCGAAGCTCCTGTTCCTCGACGAGCCGACCGCCGGCGTCGACATCGAGATCCGCCGCACGATGTGGAAGTACATCAGCGCGATCAACCAGGCCGGCACGACGGTGATCCTGACGACGCATTATCTCGAAGAAGCCGAGCAGCTCTGCCGCACGATCGCGATCATCGATCACGGCCGCATCATCGAGAACACGACGATGAAGGTGCTGCTGTCCAAGCTCGACGTCGAGACGTTCGTGTTCGATCTCGCCGATTCGGTGTCGGATCTCCCGGCCGTCGCCGGCGTCAAGCTGACGCTCGTCGACGACCACACGATCGAGGCCGAGATGTCGCGCGAGCACGATCTCAACTCGCTGTTCGCGGCGCTCTCGGCGCGCGGCATCGTCGTGCGCTCGATGCGCAACAAGGCGAACCGGCTCGAGGAGCTGTTCGTGCGCCTCGTCGAAAGCGGCAAGGAGGCGGCGTGATGAGCGCGAACGCGAATCTCATCGGCCTCGGCACGATCACGCGCCGCGAGGTCGTGCGCATCCTGCGCATCTGGTCGCAGACGCTGTTGCCTTCCGCGATCACGATGACGCTGTACTTCGTGATCTTCGGCCGCATGGTCGGCAGCCGCATCGGCGAGATCGAGAACGGCATCAGCTACATCGACTACATCGTGCCAGGCCTCATCATGATGGCCGTCATCACGAACAGCTACGGCAACATCTCCTCGTCGTTCTTCGGCGCGAAGTTCCAGCGCTTCGTCGAGGAGATGCTCGTCTCGCCGATGCCGAGCTGGGTGATCCTGACGGGCTACATTTCCGGGGCCGTGCTGCGCGGGCTCATCGTCGCGGTGATCGTGCTGGCGATCTCGCTGTTCTTCACGCGGATCCATCTCTATCACCCGCTGGTGACGCTCTCGACCGTGCTGCTGACTGCGATCGTGTTTTCGCTGGCAGGTTTCGTCAACGCGGTGTTCGCGAAGAAGTTCGACGACATCGCGCTGGTGCCGACGTTCGTGCTGACCCCGCTGACCTATCTCGGCGGCGTCTTCTACACGGTCAACGCGCTGCCGACGCCGTGGCGCGAGATCTCGTACGCGAACCCGATCCTCTACATGGTCAACGCGTTCCGCTTCGGGCTCCTCGGCATCACCGACGTCGACATGACGGTCGCCTACGCGGTCATGATCGGGTTCGCCGTCGTGCTGGGTTCGATCGCGCTGTACCTCCTCGATCGCGGCGTCGGCCTCCGCTCCTAGGCGAACGGTCTGTTTCCCGGCGGAAACCGTGATTTCCGCCGGCGCAGGACCCATCTACGGAGCCATTGGCGCGCCCCGCGCCGGGAGGATTCCGACATGATCGACAAGAGACCCTTCGAAAAGCTCGGCGGCGCCGACCACGGCTGGCTCAAGGCCAAGCACCACTTCTCGTTCGCGAGCTACAACGATCCGTCGCGCATGGGCTGGGGCGCGCTGCGCGTCTGGAACGACGACGAGATCGCCGCCGGCACGGGCTTCCCGCCGCATCCGCACGCGGACATGGAAATCATCACGTACGTCCGCGACGGCGCGATCACGCACGAGGACAGCCTCGGCAACAAGGGCCGCACCGAGGCCGGCGACGTGCAGGTCATGAGCGCCGGCACCGGCATCCGCCACGCCGAGTACAACGCGGAAAAGGACACGACGCGCATCTTCCAGATCTGGATCATTCCGGACGCGCGCGGCGGTGCGCCGTCGTGGGGCGCGCGGCCGTTCCCGAAAGGCGACCGCTCGGGCCGCTTCGTCGTGCTCGCGAGCGGGCGCGAGGGCGACGCCGACGCGCTGCCGATCCGCACGAACGCACGCGTGCTCGGCGCGACCGTGAAGGCCGGCGAGACGGCCGAATACGTGCTCGACGCGAAGCGCCACGCGTATCTCGTGCCGGCCGTCGGCTCGATCGAGGTCAACGGCGTGCGCCTCGACGCGCGCGACGGCGCCGCGATCCGCGACGAAGCGGTCGTCCGCGTCAAGGCGCTCGAAGACGCCGAAGTCGTCCTCGTCGACTCCGTGTAACCGGCGTTCCCCCTCTCCGGCTCCGCGGGAGAGGGCCGGGGTCAGGGCCGCCCCGCGTAAACGTGACCCTCGGCGCTATCCAGCTTCGCGCGCATTTGCTAGAACCCCGATCCTCGCGGCGCCACCGCCGCGCGGAGAATGCCGATGCGCGCGACACCCTTCCTCGTCACAGCCCTCCTCGCCTGCACGGCGGTCTTCGCCGCCGACCCGCCGCCGCCCGACGAGCCGGCCGGCCTTCGCGAAATCCCCGACGCGGTCGAGCCCGCCGAGCTCCACGCGACGATCGAGAAGCTGGTCGGCTTCGGCACTCGGCATACGCTTTCCGACACGAAGTCGAACAAGCGCGGCATCGGCGCCGCGCGGCGCTGGGTCGAGTCGCGCTTCGAGACGTTCTCGAAGGACTGCGGCGGCTGCCTCGAGATCGTGACGCCGTCGCAGACCGTCACCGGCAAGCGCATCCCCCAACCTGCGGAAGTCACCGACGTCGTCGCGATCCAGCGCGGCACGAGCGATCCCGATCGCGTGATCGTCATCACCGGCCACATCGACTCGCGCGTCACCGATGTCATGGACGCCAAGCATGACGCGCCGGGCGCCAACGACGACGGCTCCGGCACCGCGGCCGTCATCGAGGCCGCGCGCGTGCTCTCGAAGCACAAGTTCGCGGCGACGCTCGTCTACGGCGTGCTGTCGGGCGAGGAGCAGGGCCTCTACGGCGGCAAGGTCATCGCCGACTATGCGAAGGCGCACCACTGGCGCGTCGAGGCCGATCTCAACAACGACATCGTCGGCAACACGCACGGCCAGGACGGCGTCGTCGACAACACGACCGTGCGCGTCTTTTCCGAAGGCACCAAGTCGAGCGAGACGCTCGAGCAGGCGAAGTACCGCCGCTATCACGGCGGCGAAGTCGACTCGCCTTCGCGCAACGTCGCCCGCTACGCCGCTGCGCTCGCCGATCGCTATCTCACGAACTTCCGCGTTCGCATGGTCTACCGCACCGACCGATATGGACGCGGCGGCGATCAGGTGTCGTTCCTCGAAGCGGGCTATCCGGCCGTGCGCTTCAGCGAGGCGCACGAGAATTACACGCGCCAGCACCAGGACCTGCGCACCGAGAACGGCATCAGGTACGGCGACACGATCGACGGCGTCGACTTCCCGTACCTCGCGCAGGTGACGCGGCTCAACGTGCTGACGATGGCCGCGATGGCCGCCGCGCCGGCGCCGCCGGCGAGCGTCGACATCGACGGCGCCGTGTCGACCGACACGACCGTCAAATGGCAGGCCGTGCCGGGCGCCGCCGGCTATCGCGTCTGGTGGCGCGACACGACGGCGCCGCAGTGGGAGCGGAGCCGCTACGTCGGCAACGTGACGACCGTGACGTTGAAGAGCGTCGTCGTCGACGACGTGTTCGTCGGCGTCAGCGCGGTGTCGGCGGAAGGGTATGCGAGTCCGGTCGTGTTTCCTGGCGACGCGGGACGCTTCGACGACACGGCTCCAAAGTCTCCGTAGCGCTGCAATTCCCCTCTCCCGCATGCGGGAGAGGGCAGGGTGAGGGCAGTCTGGCGATGCGCCCCACTCCGATGCCCTCACCCGCCCTGCGGGCGGCCTCTCCCGCAAGCGGGAGAGGCGAACGGTGCGTCAGATCCCGAAGAACGCACGCGCGTTGGCGGTCGTCACGGCCGCCACGTCTTCGACCTTCTCACCCCGCGCCGCCGCGACAGCCGCGCACACATGCGCGAGATACATCGGCTCGTTCCGCCGATGCGACGGCTTCGGATGCAGGTCGCGCGGCAAGAGGTACGGCGCGTCGGTCTCGATCAGGAGCCGATCGGCCGGAATCAGCTTCACGAGATCCCGCAGGTGCGACCCGCGCCGCTCGTCGGAGATCCAGCCGGTGATCCCGACGTAGAACCCGCGATCGAGACAGTCGACCAGCTCGTCGCGCTCGCCGGTGAAGCAGTGCACGACCGCCCGCGAGATCTGCCCGCGCACCTTGTCGATGCAGGCGATGAAATCGGCATGCGCATCGCGCTGGTGCAGGAACAGGGGCTTGCCGGTGTCGACGGCGATCGCGAGCTGCCGCTCGAACGCCGCGACCTGCGCCGCGTGCGGGGAGTAGTTGCGGAAATAGTCGAGTCCCGTTTCGCCGATGGCGCGCACCTCCGGCGCGGTCGCGAGCTCGCGCAGCAGCGCCTCGGTCGCGTCGTCTACTTCGTGCGCATGATGCGGATGCACGCCTGCAGTCGCATAGAGGAAGCCCGCGTGCGAGCGCGCCAGCTCGAGCGCCGCGCGGCTCCCGCCCGCGCTCGCGCCGGTGACGACGATGCGGCCGACGCCGTGCTCGCGCGCCCGTGACAGCACGGCGTCGAAGTCGGCGCGGAACGATTCGTGGGTCAGGTTTGCGCCGATGTCGACCAGTTCCACGTCCTTGGACTCCGTGCTCGCAATGGGGGCGGCTTGCGAAAGATGGCGATTATCCGAGCCGGCCGGTGCGGCGCACAAATCCCGGTTCACTGCGATTTAATTTTCTTCACTCTATGCTGTGCCGCCTACAACGAGGGGAACCCCACCCATGAATGCCTTGATTCGCGTGACGCTCGCGCTCGTCGCCGTAGCCGTCGTGAGCCCGTCGTATGCCGCCCCGGAACGGCTGCCGCCGGAGGCCGCCGCTGCCCATGCCTCCGCCGGCGCGGTGATCCGCGACCGCATGGCGAAGGCCATGATGCAGCGCACCGCCGACGCCGACGCCAATGCCGGCGCCGGCGTCAATGCGGTCGAGTCGACCGTGTCCGGCCCGCGCCAGGCCAATGCCGTACGCGCCTATCCGCCGAGCTGCCTCGCCGACCCGCTGCCCGACACTGCGAGCGGCGGCTTCATCGACAGCTTCCCGATGGCGCTTTACACGCGCGACGACGTCGGCAACCCGGTGGCGCCGGAAACCGTCACGGTTACGATCTGGCGCGTCGCCTGCAGCAGCAGCGGCTCGCTGACGCCGTACAACACCGACGGCCTGCAGAACGGCGCGCTGCTGATGCGCATCGCGCGCACGCAGATCAACAACGGCCATACCGACTACTTCCCGACGTTCCCGTACCTGACCGCCGAACAGGGGAGCACGACGCAGAACCTCGTGCGCGCCGCGATGGAGCCGAACACCGTCGTTTCCGACGGGCCGTTCGATTCGCCGATCTACGTCAGCACGACCTACGTGCTCGAGAACTATCCGTACACGAACAGCGGCCTCACGCTGTTCAACTACCAGCACAACCTGATCATCGATCCGGTCATCGGCGGCTTCGGCACGTCGGCCGTCACGCGCACGATCCTCGACTACACGCCGACGCAGTCGACGTACCCGGCCGCGTTCCAGAACATCACGATCGACGGGTTCCTCTCGAGCGCGTGGTACAGCCCCGGTCACGGCGGCGAAGGCCTCGTCGTCGAGATCTACGACAACCCGGGCGGCACC
>DATFRS010000299.1:0-2465 GCA_035263065.1 Rhodanobacteraceae bacterium | reverse complement strand
TTCGTGGTCATGGAGTCGCCATCATGCCTCCGCCCCCGGAGGCCGATGCTCACAGGAACGCCGGACGACGCGGAATTGCGACACGACCGGGCCGCGCAATGCTCAGCCGATCTCGGTCTTGAGGAACGCGCGGGCGAAGCGCCAGTCGCGGTCGACCGTACGCCGCGTCACGTCGAGCGCCTCGGCGATCTGCTCGGGCGTCAGGCCCGCGAAGTAGCGCAGCTCGACCACGCGCGCCGCGCGCGCGTCGGCTTCCTCGAGGCGCTTCAGCGCTTCGTCGAGTGCGAGCGCCTGCTCGGCGCTGTCGATCGCCAGGCGATCGTCGGTGCCGGTCAGCGTCACGCGCATCCAGTCGCCGCCGGCGCGAAGGCGCAGGCGATCGCGGGCGCGGTCGGCGAGGAGATGGCGCATCGCCCGCGCTGCGTAGGCGAAGAACTGGACGGGCTTGCCGAACACGAGCTCGCGCTGCGTGTTGACGCGCAGGTAGAGCTCGTGGACGAGCGCGGTCGTGTCGAGCGTCGAGCCCGCGCGATCGCGCGCGAGATGGCTCCCCGCCATCGCCTTCAGGCGCTCGTAGACGGCACCGAACAGCGCATCCGCGGTCTGCGGCTCGCCGTTCGATTGCGTGGTGGCCGCGTCCGTCGGTGCCTCGGTCATCGACAACCCTCCGGCTCACAGTGTAGCCGACGAACCGTTGCCGGACATGAGCGGCCCGCGCTTCTCGCACCGTGCCGCTGCTGCGAGAATCGGCCCATGCAGGCGCCCATGCTGGCCTCCTTCCCGCGTGCGACCGCGGCCTTCCTCGACGAGCGCCTGGCCCGGCTCGAATCCGCGTGCCGCGACGCCAGCGTGCCGTTCTACGACGACGCCGGCGTCGACGACCACCTGCAGCGCGTCCTCCTCGCGAGCGATTTCGCCTACGAGAGCTTCCTGCGCGATCCGGCGCTGCTGGGGCCCGATCTCCTGCGCCTCATGAGCGATCCGCGCCACGCCGACGCGCGCGCCGGCGTGTTCACCGCGGCGCAGACCGAGGCGGAGCTGGCGGCGGAGCTGCGCCGCTTCCGCAAGCGCGAGGCGCTCCGGCTGATCTGGCGCGACCTCAACGATCTCGATACGGTCGAGACGACGCTCGCCGGCGCCTCGGTGCTCGCCGAGACCTGCATCGAGGCCGCGCTCGCCGGCGCCGAGCGCAAGGTCGCGGCGCGGCACGGCGCGATCCGCGACGCGCGCGGCGCCGCGCAGCGCCTGGTCGTGTTCGGGCTCGGCAAGCTCGGCGGCGGCGAGCTCAACTTCTCGTCGGACATCGATCTCGTGCTCGCGTTCGCCGAGGCCGGGACCAGCGACGG
Organism: Rhodanobacteraceae bacterium; assembly: GCA_035263065.1. Taxonomy (GTDB): domain Bacteria; phylum Pseudomonadota; class Gammaproteobacteria; order Xanthomonadales; family Rhodanobacteraceae; genus Dokdonella_A. The sequence goes on along the minus strand of DATFRS010000299.1, from coordinate 1,119 downwards.
ACCTCGCCCGCTCGATGCCGACGCCTACTACGCGCGCATCGGCCAGGCGTTCGTCGCGCTGCTCGCCGAGCGCGACGCGGACGGCTACGTGTTCCGCGTCGACCTGCGCCTGCGCCCGTTCGGCCAGTCGGGGCGCACGGCGCTGTCGTTCGCGGCGATGGAGGCGTACTACCAGCGCGAAGGCCGCGACTGGGAGCGCTACGCATGGATCAAGGCGCGCGCGGTCGGCGGCGATCGGAACGCGGGCGCGAAGCTGCTCGATACGCTGCGCCCGTTCGTGTTCCGCCGCTATCTCGACTACACGGCGTTCGCGGGCCTTCGCGAGATGAAGGCGCTGATCGACGCCGAGGTCGCGCGCAAGGATCTCGCCGACGATCTCAAGCTCGGCCCCGGCGGCATCCGCGAGATCGAGTTCATCGTGCAGCTCGTGCAGCTGATCCGCGGCGGGCGCGAGCCGGCGCTGCGTGCGCGCGGCCTGCTGCCGGCGCTGGCTGCGTGCGAGCAGCTCGGCTTCATTCCGTCGGGCCGCGCGGTCAAGCTGCGCGCCGCGTACCGGTTCCTGCGCCGGCTCGAGAACCGCGTGCAGATGTTCGGCGACGCACAGACGCACGCGATCCCCGACGACGCCGGCGTGCGCGAGCGCATCGCGCTCGCGCTCGGACGCCCCGGCTGGGACGCGATCGCCGCCGAGCTCGCGCTGCACCGCGCCGCCGTCAGCGAGGAATTCGCCGCGCTGATGGCGACCGATGCACGCGCTCAGGCGCCGCGCGACGATTCGGCGTGGACCGCGCTCTGGCGTGCGCTCGCGAACGACGGCGTCGACCGCGCCGCGCTCGCCGCGGCGGGCTTCGTGCCGCCGGACGAAGCGGCCAGCGAGCTCGAATCGCTGCTCGGCTCGAGCGCGCTGCGCAACATGTCGGCACGCTCGCGGGAACGGCTCGATCGCGTGCTGCCGGCCGTGTTCGCGTCGGCCGCGGCGAGCGCCGATCCGGTGCGCTGCCTCGTGCGCATGCTGAGGCTCGTGCAGACCGTGGCGCGGCGCTCGGTCTATCTCGTGCTGCTCGACGAGCAGCCGAATGCGCTGAAGCGCCTCAGCGACGTGCTGTCGTCGAGCGCATT
>DATFRS010000298.1:0-10876 GCA_035263065.1 Rhodanobacteraceae bacterium | reverse complement strand
CGGTGACCACGCAATCGCTGCCGCTTGGTCCCGCCGCGTCGCAGATCGCGATCAAGCAGCTCGGCACGAACGGCGGCGGCTACTACAACGCGAACTCGGCGCATCCGTACGAGAACCCGACGCCGCTCAGCGACTTCGTCGAGCTCTTCACGATCCTGCTGATCCCGTTCGCGCTCTGCTACACGTTCGGCGCGATGGTCGGCGACCGCCGGCAGGGCTGGGCCCTGCTCGCGACGATGCTCGCGATCTTCGTGCCGCTGATCCTCATCTGCACGGCCGCCGAGCAGCACGGCAATCCCGCGCTGCACGGCCTCGCGATCGATCAGGCCGCATCCGCGCTCCAATCCGGCGGCAACATGGAAGGCAAGGAAGTCCGCTTCGGCATCGCGAGCTCGAGCCTCTGGGCCACCGTGACGACGGCCGCCTCGAACGGCTCGGTCAATTCGATGCACGACTCGTTCACGCCGCTCGGCGGCCTCGTGCCGATGTGGCTGATCCAGCTCGGAGAGGTCATCGGCGGCGGTGTCGGCTCCGGCCTCTACGGCATGATCGCGTTCGCGGTCGTCGCGGTCTTCATCGCGGGGCTCATGGTCGGCCGCACGCCCGAATATCTCGGCAAGAAGATCGAGGCGTACGAGATGAAGATGGCGAGCCTCGTCGTGCTGATCCCGTGCGCGCTCGTCGTCGTCGGCACCGCGATCGCGGTGCTCGCGCCGGCCGGCGTCGCCGGCATGGCCAATCCCGGCATCCACGGCTTCAGCGAAGTGCTCTACGCGCTGTCGTCGGCCTCGAACAACAACGGCAGCGCGTTCGCCGGCCTGTCCGCCAACACGCCGTTCTGGAACACGCTGCTCGGCATCTGCATGTTCTTCGCGCGCTTCCCGCTCGCGATCGGCATGCTGGCCATCGCGGGCTCGCTCGCCGCGAAGAAGCACGTGCCGCCGTCGGCCGGCACCTTGCCGACGCACACGCCGCTCTTCGTCGTGCTGCTCGCTTCGACCGTCGTCGTGATCGGCGCACTGACCTTCCTTCCCGCGCTCGCGCTCGGCCCGATCGCCGAGCACCTCGTGCTCTTCGGACATTGATGCAATGAACGAATCCACCACCACGCTCGGCGTCGCCCCGCGCCGTACGGCCGGCATGAGCCGCGAGCTCATCGGCCCCGCGATCGCCGCGGCGTTCCGGAAGCTCTCGCCGCGCCAGCAGTTCCGCAACCCGGTGATGTTCGTCGTGTTCGTCTGCAGCGTGCTGACGACCGGCCTCTGGATCCAGGCGCTCGCCGGCCACGGCGAGGCGCCGGCCGCCTTCATTTTCTGGGTCGCGATCTGGCTCTGGTTCACGCTGCTCTTTGCGAACTTCGCCGAGGCGATCGCCGAAGGCCGCGGCAAGGCGCAGGCGCAGGCGCTGCGCGGCGCGCGCAAGGACGTCGTCGCGAAGAAGCTCGCAAGCGCGGACCGCAACGCGTCGATCGCGTTCACGCCGGGCACCGATCTGCGCGTCGGCCACTTCGTGCTCGTCGAAGCCGGCGACGTCATCCCGGGCGACGGCGACGTCGTCGACGGCGCGGCTTCGGTCGACGAGAGCGCCGTGACCGGCGAATCGGCGCCCGTGATCCGCGAATCGGGCGGCGACCGCAGCTCCGTTACCGGCGGCACGCGCGTGCTGTCCGACTGGCTCGTCGTGCGCATCGCGAGCAATCCCGGCGAAAGCTTCCTCGATCGCATGATCGCGATGGTCGAAGGCGCGAGCCGGCGCAAGACGCCGAACGAGATCGCGCTGACGATCCTGCTGGCGAAGTTCACGCTGATCTTCCTGCTCGCGTGCGCGACGCTGCTGCCGTACTCGATGTATGCGGTCAACGCGGCCGGCCACGGCGATCCCGTCACGATCACGGTGCTCGTCGCGCTCCTCGTCTGCCTGATCCCGACGACGATCGGCGGGCTTCTTTCCGCGATCGGCATCGCCGGCATGGACCGCATGATCCAGGCCAACGTCATCGCGATGTCGGGCCGCGCAGTCGAGGCGGCCGGCGACGTCGACGTGCTGCTGCTCGACAAGACGGGCACGATCACGCTCGGCAACCGCCACGCGGTCGCGTTCCACGCGGCGTCGGGCGTCAGCGCCGACGCGCTCGCCGACGCGGCGCAGCTCGCCTCGCTCGCCGACGAGACGCCGGAGGGCCGCAGCATCGTCGTCCTGGCGAAGGAGAAGTTCGGTCTTCGCGAGCGCGACGTCGCCGGCGCCGACATCGTGTTCGTGCCCTTCACGGCGCAGACGCGCATGAGCGGCGTCGACATGCATGGCCGACGCATCCGCAAGGGCGCGGTCGACGCGGTGCGCAACTACCTGGCGCACCTCGACGCAGGCATCCCGCCCGAAGTCACGCGCATCGCCGACGACATCGCGCGCAAGGGCGGCACGCCGCTCGTCGTCGCCGACGGCGCGCGTGCGCTCGGCGTGATCGAGCTCAAGGACATCGTCAAGGGCGGCATCCGCGAGCGCTTCGCGGAACTCCGCCAGATGGGCATCCGCACGATCATGATCACCGGCGACAACCCGCTGACCGCGGCGTCGATCGCCGCCGAAGCCGGCGTCGACGACTTCCTCGCCGAAGCGACGCCCGAGGCTAAGCTCAAGCTGATCCGCGACATCCAGGCCGAGGGCCGCCTCGTCGCGATGTGCGGCGACGGCACGAACGATGCGCCGGCGCTCGCACAGGCCGACGTCGCCGTCGCGATGAACAGCGGCACGCAGGCCGCGAAAGAAGCCGGCAACATGGTCGACCTCGACTCGAACCCGACCAAGCTGATCGAGGTCGTCGAGATCGGCAAGCAGATGCTGATCACGCGCGGCGCGCTGACGACGTTCTCGATCGCCAATGACGTCGCCAAGTATTTCGCGATCATCCCGGCCGCGTTCGCCTCGACGTATCCGGCGCTGAACGCGCTGAACGTGATGCATCTCGCGACGCCGCGGAGCGCCATCCTCTCCGCGGTCATCTTCAACGCGCTGATCATCATCGTGCTGATCCCGCTCGCGCTGAAGGGCGTGCGCTATCGCGCCGTCGGCGCGGGGCAGCTGCTGCGGCGCAACCTGCTGCTCTACGGCGTCACCGGCCTCATCGTGCCGTTCGTAGGCATCAAGCTCATCGATCTCGTGCTGGTCCTGCTCGGACTCGCCTAAGAGGAGATTTCCGTGATTTCGAAACATCTGATCCGCGCTTCGCTGCTGATCGTCGCGCTGCCCGTCGCGGGCACCGCGCTCGCCGATGCGGCGAACGATCCCGACTACACGATCGCCGGCAACGTCGCGCTCACGAGCGACTACATGTTCCGCGGCCTGACGCAGACCTGGGGCGGTCCCGCGATCCAGGGCGGCGCCGACCTTTCGATGAAGAACGGCTTCGCGGCAGGCGTCTGGGCGTCGAGCATCAGCGACAAGAGCTATCCCGGCGCCTCGCTCGAGCTCGATCTCTACGCGAACTACGGCAGGGCGATCGACGACGACTGGTCGTGGCGCGTCGGGCTCTACAGCTATCTCTACCCGAACGGCAATCTCGACGACGTCGGCCTGCCGTCGCGCTCGTTCAATACGGTCGAGGCGAACGCGGCACTGACCTGGAAATGGCTCACGCTGAAATACTCGACCTCGCTGACCGACTATTTCGGCATCGACGTCGAGCAGGGCTACCGCGACGATTCGAAGGGGACGGGATATCTCGAGCTCAACGTCGCGATCCCGTTCAACGACCAGTGGAGCCTTGCGCTGCATGCGGGCCGCACCGACGTCTCGACGCACCTCGCGGCACCGCTGGCGAACGGCGCGAACGATCCCGACTACGACGACTTCGGCGCGACGCTGAAATACCAGCTCACGCCGCACTGGTCCGCAAGTCTCGGTGCGACCTATGCCGACAACCGCGATTTCTACGGCCGCACGGCGAGCTTCTCGAATGCTTCCGACGCGAAGGACGTCGGCGGCACGCGCGGCTTCGTCATGCTGCAAGGCACGTTCTGAGGACCAAACTCATGATCCGCATCCTTCGCCAATCGCTTGCGATGCTCGCGCTGCTGACGCTGCTGACCGGCGTCGTCTATCCGCTCGTGGTCACCGGCATCGCGCAGGTCGCGTTTCCGAAAGCCGCGAACGGCAGCCTGATCGAGCGCGACGGCAAGCCGCTCGGCTCCGCGCTGATCGGCCAGCCGTTCACCGATCCGAAATATTTCTGGAGCCGACCGTCGGCGACGGCGCCGTTCGCCGACAACGGCGCGGCGTCGTCCGGCTCGAATCTCGGTCCGACCAACAGCGCGCTGGCCGATGCGGTCAGGCAGCGCATCGACGCGCTGCACGCGGCCGATCCCGGCAATACGGCGCCGGTGCCGATCGATCTCGTCACGGCGTCCGGCAGCGGGCTCGATCCGCACATCTCGCCGGCGGCCGCGGCGTATCAGGTCGCGCGCGTCGCCCGTGCGCGTGGCCTTGCGGTCGCGGAGGTCGAGCGACGCGTCGCCGCGGCGACCGAAGGCCGCACGTTCGGCATCCTCGGCGAGCCGCGCGTGAACGTCCTGACGCTCAACCTGTCGCTCGACACGCCGTAATCGCGGCAGAGCTAGCCACTGAGACGCCGCATGCCGCATCATGGCGGCGCCGCAGGCGCGCTTCACGGTTCCGCGCCCGCCCGTGAAGCGCGTTGTCATGTCCCCGACTGATTCCGACCGGCGCCCCGATCCCGACGTCCTGCTCGCCCGCGTCAGGGACGAGGAAACGCGCGCGCGCCGCGGCCGGCTCAAGGTCTTCTTCGGCGCGACCGCCGGCGTCGGCAAGAGCTACGCGATGCTCGAAGCCGCGCGGCGCCAGAAGGCGGACGGCGTCGACGTCGTGATCGGCTACGTCGAGCTGCACGGCCGGCCGGAAACCGAAGCGCTGCTCGACGGCCTCGAGATCCTGCCGCCGATGCCGCTCGAGCATCGCGGCATCGCGCTCACCGAGTTCGATCTCGACGCGGCGCTCGCGCGCAGGCCCGCGCTCCTCATCGTCGACGAGCTCGCGCACTCGAACCATCCCGGCGCGCGCCATCCCAAGCGCTGGCAGGACGTCGAGGAGCTCGTCGCCGCCGGCATCGACGTCTACACCACGGTCAACGTGCAGCACCTCGAAAGCCTGCACGACGTCGTCGCGCAGATCACCGGCGTCGACGTGCGCGAGACCGTGCCCGACCGCGTCTTCTCGGCCGCCGACGAAGTCGAGCTGATCGATCTTCCGCCCGACGAGCTGCTCGACCGGCTCGCCGAAGGCAAGGTCTACGTGCCGGACAAGGCGCGCCACGCCGCGCAGAACTTCTTCCGCAAGGGCAACCTGATCGCGTTGCGCCAGCTGGCGCTCCGCGCGACGGCCGATCGCGTCGACGCCGCGATGCGCGAATACCGCGAGCGGCACGCGATCTCGGCGACGTGGGCGGCGAACGAGCGCATCCTCGTCTGCGTCGGACCCGATCCGTTGTCGATGCGCCTCGTGCGCTCGGCCGCGCGCATGGCCAGCGCGACGCACGCGCAATGGCTCGCCGTCTACGTCGAGACGCCCAAGCTCGTGCGCCTGCCGCAGGCCGCGCGCGATCGCATCCTGCAGACGCTGCGCGTCGCCGGCGAGCTCGGCGCGGAAACGGCGAACCTGTCCGGCGAGAGCGTCGCCGCGACGCTGATCGACTTCGCGAAGACGCGCAACGTCAGCCGCATCATCGTCGGCAAGCCGCTGCGCCCGCGCTGGCGCGACCGCTTCGACGTCTCGCTCGTCGATGAGCTGATCCGCCAGAGCGGCACGATCGACATCTACGTCATCAGCGGCGAAGCCGGTCAGGAGAGCCCCGCGCCGCCGCGCATCCCGAAGCGCAGCAGCCGCTGGCCGAACTATCTCCTGGCGCTCGCGGTCGTCGCCGTCGCGACCGGCGTCTCGACGCTCATGAGCGGGCGCTTCGAGCGCACGAACGTCGTCATGGTGTACCTCCTCGGCACGGTGCTGGTCGCGGCGCGCTTCGGGCGCGGGCCGTCGGTGCTCGCGGCGATCCTCAGCGTCTGCCTCTTCGACTTCCTGTTCGTGCCGCCGCAGTACTCGTTCGGCGTGTCCGACACGCAGTACGTCATCACCTTCGCCGTGATGCTGACGGCGGCGCTCCTGATCAGCCATCTCGCCGCACTCGGCAAGCGGCAGGCGTCCGTCGCGCGACAGCGCGAGCGTCGCGCGGCGGAGCTCTACGCGCTGAGCCGCGAGCTCGCGCGCCGGCGCACGATCGACGAGCTCGCGAAGTTCCTCGTGCGCCACGTGCTTTCGAGCATCGACGGCGAAGCGGCCGTACTGCTGCCCGACGCCGAAGGCAAGATCCAGGATCCGGAGCACTTCACCGACCGCGGCTCGCCGCGCGCAGCGTCCAGCGCCGTGCGCTATCCGGTCCCCGGCAACGATCTCGGGATCGCCCAGTGGGCCTACGACCACCGCAAGAAGGCGGGCCTGCACACCGACACGCTGGCGAGCGCGACGGCGATGTTCCTGCCGCTCAATGCGCTCAAGCGCTGCATCGGCGTGCTCGGCCTGCGTCCCACCGATCCGCGGCAGCTGCAGATCCCGGAACAGCTCGGCCTCGTCGAGGCGCTGATCAACCAGGCCGCCGTCGCGATGGAGCGCGTGCAGCTCGCCGAGGCGGCGCAGGAAGCCGACGTGCAGGTCGCCTCGGAAAAGCTGCGCAACGTGCTGCTGAGCGCGATCTCGCACGACTTCCGCACGCCGCTCGCGACGATCATCGGCTCGGCATCGACGCTGCGCGACAGCGATGCCGCGCTCGGCGCGGAGCGGCGCCGCGCGCTGCTCGACACGCTGCTGCACGAAGCCGAGCGCATGAACCGCCTCGTCGGCAACCTGCTCGATCTCTCGCGGCTGAGCGAAGGCCGCATTGAACTAAGGCGCGACTGGGTCGCGATCGACGAGCTGATCGGCGCCGTGCTTGCGCGCCTGCACGGCGTTCTCGACGGCCATCCGGTGACGCTCGCGCTCCCGCCCGAACCGCCGCTCGTGCCGGGCGACGAGGTGATGCTGGAGCAGGTGCTGTCGAATCTCCTCGAGAACGCCGCGCGGCACACGCCGAAGGGCACCGCGATCGAGATCTCGGCGCGCGCCGGCAGCGATGCGCTCGAAGTCGGCGTGCGCGATCACGGGCCAGGGTTCGCAACCGGCGAAGAAACGCGCCTCTTCGAGAAGTTCCACCAGGCGCGGCCGGAGAGCGCGCAGAGCGGCTTCGGCCTCGGCCTCGCGATCTGCAAGGCGATCGTCGAGGCGCACGACGGCACGATCTCGGCGCGCAACGCGCCGGGCGGCGGCGCCGAGTTCCGTTTCACGCTGCCGCTGAAGGCGCCGGCGTGAGCGAGCCGCGCACGACGCTGCTGCTGATCGAGGACGATCCGCAGATCCAGCGCTTTCTTTCGACCGCGCTCGACGCGCACGGCTACACGCTCGCGGTCGCCGGCACCGGCGAGGAAGGACTGAAGGCTGCCGCGACGCGCCAGCCCGATATCCTCATCGTCGACCTCGGCCTCCCGGATATCTCGGGCCTCGACGTGATCCGCCGCGCGCGCGAATGGTATGCGCGGCCGATCCTCGTGCTGTCGGCGCGCGACAAGGAAACCGACAAGGTCGCCGCGCTCGATCTCGGCGCCGACGATTACCTGACGAAGCCGTTCGGCATCGGCGAGCTGCTCGCGCGGCTTCGCGTCGCCGAGCGCCATCTTGCAGCGCGGAGCGGCGCGCCGGGCGATGCCAAGGTGCGCATCGGCGACGTCACGGTCGATCTGTCGGCGCATCGCGTGCAGCGCAACGGCGCCGACATCCATCTCACGCCGATCGAGTACCAGCTCTTGACGACGCTCGCGCGCCATCGCGGCAAGGTGCTGACGCATCGGCAGCTCCTGCGCGAGATCTGGGGCGCAGCGCACGTCGAGTCGCCGCAATACCTGCGCATCTACATGCGTGCGCTGCGGCAGAAGATCGAAGCGGATCCGGCGCGGCCGCGCTGGCTCCTGACCGAAGTCGGCGTCGGCTATCGGCTCGCGGACGACCTCGCCAGCGCGAACACGACGATCTGATCGTCGCGATACGCCGGCGCGCCGAGCCGCGCTTCGACCTTCTCCGCGCATGCCGCCATGTCCGGCCACGGCATGTCGATGCCCGGCGGCACCGACCACGGATGCAGGCGCAGCACGAGATAGTCGGCGCCCCAGGTCGCGCCGTCGACGATGTCGGCGAGCTTGCCGATGCGGCGGAACCGGATGCCGGTCGCCGTCGCGGGAATCTCGTCCGCTTCGCCATCGCCGCACACCGGCGCCGCGAGCGCGTACTTGATGTTCTGACGGTGGATCGCCTGGTACCACGGATCCGGCAGGTAGTGCGAAATCAGCGGCGCCGGCGTCTCGATCAGCGTGATGCTGCCCGGCGGACGCGAGGCGAGATCGCGATAGAACGACGGCACCGGGCCGAGGTCGAGCTTGGTCGAATACGGATTCGCGCCGGCGGCGTAGTCGAACTGGAACAGCTCGTGGCCCATCAGCTGATTCGGGAAATAGTAATAGCCCGGCAGCGGACCCGCCGCGACGAGGCCCGCGAGCGCAAGCGTTGCCGCCGTCGCCGCCAGTGCGGAAATGCGCAGCTGCGCGACGACGTACACGAGCCCTTCCGCGACGAACAGCAGCACGAACGGCAGTGCCGGCAGCAGATAGCGCACGTACGTCTGCTGATGCTGCACCCACGCGGCGTGACTCAGCGCGATCACGGTCGCGCCGACGACGATCAGGCTGACGACGTACGCCGTGAACGCCGCATCGCGGCGCCAGCGGCGCCAGATGCCGAGCGCGAGCACGATCGCCGAGAGGCCGCCGAGCCATGCGTTCGAGAGGCCGAACATCATCAGCGCCGAGCGATACAGCGTCTCGCCGGTGACCGTGCCGCTGCCCGCCTTCGCCGCCATCGCGCGCCAGTCGCCGAGGATCGGCGGCGCCAGCACGATCGCGAGGCCGGCGACGGTCGCGAGCGCGAGGACCACGAAGCGCCCGATCTCGCGCGAGCGCCGCAGCGCCGGCACGCCGAACCACACGAAAGGCCACAGCGTGAATACGATCGTCAGGAGGTGCAGCCACGCGGCCAGCACCGCGGCCAGCACGTATGCGACGGCCCAGCGCATGCCCTCGCGCCGTCGCCAGCGATCGAACGCGACGATCGCGACGAACGCGCAGAGGCATGCCAGCGCATACGGCCGCGCGGTGCGGCTCAGGTAAACCAGCACCGGCGAGATTGCGAGCAGCGCGATCCACACGGCGCGCACCGGGAGCTCCGTCGTACGCTTCATCAGCCACGGCGCGACGACAAGCAGCGCGATACCCGCGACGAGCAGCGGCAGGTGCATCTGCCATTCGCTCAGCGCGCCGAGGTCGTAGAGCCAACGGTAGTACAGCGTCAGCGGGACGCAGTAGTCGGCAAAGCCGAAATGCGTCGCGATCGTCTTCGCGTCGGCACCGATCAGCATGCGCACCGCGTGCCATTCGTCGTCGATCAGCACCTGCGTGCGCAGCTGGTAGACGCGCAGCCAGATCCCGACGACGAACGCGAGGAGCCCGAGCGCAAGCCACGGCCACGCACGCCGGTCGCGCAGCGTGGCGGAAAATTCCGGCTTCAGCATGCGCGCGTCGGCGAAGCGACGCCGGGCTTGAGCCGCGCCGACGCGTCCGTCGAGAAGAGGCCCGGGCTCGCGAGCTTCCACTTCCAGAGCCGGAACACGAGCGCCGTCCACAGCACGCCGCAGCCGTAGACGACCGAGCGGCGGAAATTGATCTGGCTCGCTTCGGCGAAATAGCGCGTCGGGCACGAAATCTCGCCGACGCGCATGCCGAACGCGAGCGCCTGCACCAGCATCTCGTTGTCGAACACGAAATCGTCGGAGTTCTGCGCGAGCGGCAGCGTCTCGAGTACGCGCCGCGAGAACGCGCGGTAGCCGGTGTGGAACTCGGACAGCTTCGAGCCGAGCAGCACGTTCTGCGTGAACGTCAGCAGGCGGTTCGCGATGTACTTGTAGCGCGGCATGCCGCCGGCGAGCGCCGTGTTGCCGAGGATGCGCGAGCCGATCACGACGTCGTAGACGTCCGACGCAACCATCGCCGCCATCGCCGTGATGAGGCGCGGATCGTATTGATAATCCGGGTGCAGCATGACGACGATGTCGGCGCCGCGCCCGAGCGCGAGCGCATAGCAGGTCTTCTGGTTGCCGCCGTAGCCGCGGTTTTCGGGATGGCGGTGCGTCGCGATGCCGAGCGTCTGCGCGACCGCGACGGTGGCGTCGTCGCTGGCGTCGTCGACCAGCAGCACCTCGTCGACGATGTCGTGCGGGATCGCCGCGTAGCAGTCGGCGAGCGTCTTTTCCGCGTGGTACGCGGGCATGACGACGATGATCTTCTTTCCGTGCAGCATCGGCGAGGAGGTTCTGAGCGGCGCGGCGCGCGATTCTAGCATCGGCCCGAGCGCCGCCCCGGCGCGCGGCGGGCGCCGAGCGGCTAGAATCCCGCCTCGTCGCCTTCGCCGGCCCCGTAGCTCAGCTGGATAGAGCGTCCCCCTCCTAAGGGGAAGGTCGCACGTTCGAATCGTGTCGGGGCCGCCAACTCAGACGAGATTGATCGTCACGTCGACGTTGCCGCGGATCGCCTTCGAGTACGGACAGGTCTGGTGCGCCCGATCGACGAGCTCGCGCGCGACGTCGGGCGCGACGCCCGGCACGCTGATGTTCAGGCGAGCGCGCAGGAAGAAGCCGCTGTCGCCGGCGTTGAGATCGACCTCGGCGTCGATCGCCGTG
>DATFRS010000297.1:0-25133 GCA_035263065.1 Rhodanobacteraceae bacterium | reverse complement strand
AACGTCTGGACGCAGACGCAGAAGATCTCGTCGAGCGATGGCGGCGTCAACGACGCCTTCGGCTCGTCGATGTCGTTCGACGGCACGACGCTCGTCGTCGGAGCGACCGGCGCCGGCGGCACCGGCGCGGCGTACGTCTTCGAGAATTCGGGCGGCACCTGGACCGAAGCGCAGAAGCTCGTCGCCGACGACGGCGCGGGCGGCGACAACTTCGGCGACGCGGTTTCGCTGCACGGCGACGACGTGCTCGTCGCCGCCGACGTCGCGACGGTGGACGGCAACACGAGTCGCGGCGCCGGCTATCTCTTCACGAGGATCGGCGGCACCTGGCGCCAGACGCACAAGTTCGTCGCGAGCGACGGCGCGACCGACAATTTCTATGGCGCCAGCGCCGCGTTCGACGGCGACACCGCGGTGCTGACCTCGGCGCAGCACAACGCCGCGTATTTCTACACGCGCGACACCGTGTTCGCCGACGGTTTCGACGGATAGGTGGAGATCAGCGTTTCGGAACGTCGACCGCCTTCGACGCGTGCGCATGGATGTTGCGCCACTTGCCGTTCTCGCGGATGTAAGTGTCCGAAAACTTGACGTTGCTGTCGAATGCCTCGCCGTGATCGACGCCTTTCTGGTGCAGCGTCGCGACGACGATCGCCATGTCGCCGTGCACTTTCACCTGCCAGCCGCTGGTCTCGTTGATCTCCCAGCGCGTTTCGGGCGAGGCGACGTCGGCGAGGATCATCGCCTTCGTGCGTTCGGTGCCGCTCGACAGGACGAGCACGTAGTCGTCGGTGAAGATCTCCTTCAGCGCGGCGACGTCGCGATCGACGAAAGCGCGCTGCATGCGCTTGTCGGTCGCGATGAGATCGTCGGTGTCCGACGCCGCGCAAGGAGCCGAGTTGGCTGCGCACAGCAGCGCGATCGAGACTGCGACCCAATGTGAAGACATGTTCGTCCGCCCGTTTTCGTGAGAGGGTTGCGCGAGGCTGCGATGGCCCGGCACGAGAACGATGCTAGCGGTGCCCGGAGGGCCGGACTCGCCGTTTTCGGCTGCCATTACCTTTGGCCGGAACGCCCCGGAATTCGCCTTGGACGGTCCGGACGGCTACGATACGCAGGGGCCGGGTTACCGGCCCTTTGCTTTGGCACTTCTCAGGATCGGATGAAGACGCTTCTCGTCACCGGCGGTGCCGGTTTCATCGGCGCCAATTTCGTGCTCGACACGCTCGCGCAGGACGCCTTGCGCGTCGTCAATCTCGACAAGCTGACCTACGCCGGCAACCTCGACACGCTCGCGTCGGTCGCCGATGCGCCGAATCACGTCTTCGTCGAAGGCGACATCGGCGATCGGGCGCTCGTCGAGCGGCTCCTCGCCGAGCATCGGCCGACGGCGATCCTCAATTTCGCGGCGGAGTCGCACGTCGACCGCTCGATCGACGGCCCGGCCGCGTTCGTCGAGACCAACGTCGTCGGGACGCTGACGCTGCTCGAGGCCGCGCTCGCGTACTGGCGAGCGCTGCCGCTCGAGCAGCAGGACGCGTTCCGCTTCCTGCACGTGTCGACCGACGAGGTCTACGGCTCGCTCGGGCCGATCGGGCGCTTCACCGAGGAGTCGCCGTACCAGCCGAATTCGCCGTACTCGGCGTCGAAGGCGGCGTCGGATCATCTCGTGCGCGCGTTCCACCACACTTACGGCCTGCCGACGCTGACGACGAACTGCTCGAACAACTACGGCCCGTACCAGTTTCCGGAAAAGCTCATCCCGCTGATGATCCAGAAGGCGCTCGCCGGCGAGCCGCTGCCGGTCTACGGCGACGGCCGCAACGTGCACGACTGGCTCTACGTCAAGGATCACTGCGCGGCGATCCGGCGCGTGCTCGAGATCGGCCGCGTCGGCGAGGTCTACAACGTCGGCGGCGACGCCGAGCGCGAGAACATCCACGTCGTGCGCACGATCTGCGCGCTGATCGACGAGCGCCGCCCGCTCGGCAGAGGCCAGAAGCGCGAGGCGCAGATCACGCACGTCACCGATCGTCCCGGCCATGATCGCCGCTATGCGATCGACGCCTCGAAGATCAAGCGCGACCTCGGCTGGCGGCAGAGCGAATCGTTCGAGTCCGGGCTCGCGCGCACGGTGGACTGGTATCTCGATCACCAGGACTGGGTCAGGCGCGTGCTCGACGGCTCGTACCGCATGGAACGCCTCGGCCACCGCGAGACGGTGTAATCATTGGATGTCCCCTCTCCCGCTTGCGGGAGAGGGCAGCGTGAGGGAAGTCTTGCGATGTCCTTCCAAGAGCGCCCTCATCCGCCTCCGGCACCTTCTCCCGCAAGCGGGAGAAGGAAAGATAAGGAAAACTGACGTGTCCACCCGACGTGGCATCATCCTCGCAGGCGGCTCCGGCACGCGGCTCTATCCGCTGACGCAGGCGATCAGCAAGCAGCTCCTGCCGGTCTACGACAAGCCGATGATCTACTACCCGCTGAGCACCCTGATGCTCGCGGGCATCCGCGACATCCTCGTCATCAACACGCCGCACGAGCAGCCGATGTTCGTGCGCCTGCTCGGCGACGGCTCGCAGTGGGGCATCTCGATCCGCTACGCGGTGCAGCCGGCGCCCGAAGGCCTCGCGCAGGCGTTCGTGATCGGGCGCGACTTCATCGCGAACGAATCCTGCTGCCTGATCCTCGGCGACAACATCTTCTACGGGCACGGCCTCGTCGAGGCGATGCAGCGCGCGGTCGAGCGCCCGCACGGCGCGACCGTATTCGGCTACTGGGTGCGCGATCCGGAGCGCTACGGCGTCGCCGAGTTCGACGGTGCGGGTCGCGTCATCGGTCTCGAGGAGAAACCGGCGAAGCCGAAATCGCACTGGGCCGTGACGGGACTCTATTTCTACGACGCGCGCGTCTGCGACTACGCGGCGTCGCTGAAGCCGTCCGCGCGCGGCGAGCTCGAGATCACCGATCTCAATCGCTGCTATCTCGACGACGGCTCGCTGATGCTGGAGCGTCTCGGCCGCGGCTACGCATGGCTCGACACCGGCACGCACGAATCGCTCGTCGAGGCGTCGAACTACATCGAGACGATCGAGAACCGGCAGGGCCTCAAGGTGGCGTGTCCCGAAGAGATCGCCTACCAGCAGGGCTGGATCGATGCGGCGCAGGTCGAGCGCCTCGCCGAGCCGCTCGCGAAGAGCGGCTACGGGCGCTATCTCAAGCAGCTCGTCACGCAGGGCACGATGTCGTGAGGATCATCGAGACGCCGCTCGAGGGCTGCATCGTCATCGAGCCCGCCGTGCACGGCGACGCGCGGGGGTTCTTCTACGAAAGCTTCAACGCGCAGCGCTTCGCCGAGGCCGGGCTCGAATTCCGTTTCGTGCAGACCAACGTCTCGCGCTCGGCGAAGGGCGTGCTGCGCGGCCTGCACTACCAGTGGCCGAATCCGCAGGGGAAGCTCGTCAGCGTCGTCGAAGGCGAGGTCTACGACGTCGCGGTCGACATCCGCGCGGGCTCGCCGACGTTCGGACAATGGACCGCGGCGATCCTTTCCGCCGAGAACAAGCGCCATTTCTGGGTGCCGGAGGGCTTCGCGCACGGCTTCGTCGTGCTGTCGGACTTCGCGACGTTCTTCTACCAGTGCACCGCGCTCTACGACCGCGCCTCGGATGCCGGCGTGCGCTGGAACGACGGCACGATCGGCGTCGACTGGCCGGTCGCGGAGCCGCTCCTCTCCGACAAGGATCGGAAGACGCCGTTCCTCGCCGACATTCCGCGCGAGAAGCTGCCGGTGTTCGCCGCGGGCGCGAAGCGCTCATGAAGATCCTCGTGCTGGGCGCGACGGGGCAGGTCGGCTTCGAGCTCATGCGCGCGCTCGGCACGCCCGACGAGATCGTCGCGGCAGCGCTCGGCGGCGAGCTCGTCGACGGCACGCAGTGTCTCGATGTCGACTTCACGAATCCCGCGTCGCTCGCCGGCGTGCTCGATGCGGTCGGCGCCGACACGATCGTCAACGCGGCCGCGTACACGGCCGTCGATCGCGCCGAGGACGAGCCCGATCTCGCCGATCGCATCAATCACCGCGCCGTCGCCGAGATCGGCGCGTGGGCGGCGCATCATGGTGCGCGCGTCGTGCACTACTCGACCGACTACGTCTTCGACGGCGCCGCGACACGGCCGTACCGCGAGGACGATCCGACCGCGCCGCTCGGCGCGTACGGTCGCACGAAGCTCGCCGGCGAAGACGCGTTGCGCGCGAGCGGAGCGCGTCACGCGATCCTG
This sequence comes from Rhodanobacteraceae bacterium, assembly GCA_035263065.1. Taxonomy (GTDB): domain Bacteria; phylum Pseudomonadota; class Gammaproteobacteria; order Xanthomonadales; family Rhodanobacteraceae; genus Dokdonella_A. Next base: position 20,852 of record DATFRS010000297.1, on the reverse strand, counting down.
CGCACCGCGTGGGTGTACGGCGCGCACGGGCACAACTTCGCGCGCACGATGCTGCGCCTCGCGAACGAGCGCGACGAGCTCCGCATCGTCGACGACCAGACGGGCGCGCCGACGACCGCGCGCCTGATCGCCGCGACGACGGCGACGGTGCTGCGCGCCTGGCAGACGAACGACGCGATCGGCGGCATCTACCACATCACCGCAGCCGGCTCGTGCACATGGCGCGCGTTCGCCGAGGCGACCGTGCGCGGCGGGGTCGAGCGCGGGCTCGTGGCGAAGGCGCCGCGCATCGAGCCGATCACGACGGCCGAATTCCCGACCCGCGCGCGGCGCCCGGCGTACTCGGTGCTCGATTGCGCAAGGCTCGAAGCCGCGTTCGGACTACAATTGCCGCCCTGGCAGACGGGGCTCGCCGGCGTGCTCGACGAGCTCGCGGCGGCCCGCAAGGACTGAAATCCGGCAGGACGCCGCAAGGAGACGTTCGATGCTCGTACCCGTGATCCTTTCCGGCGGCGCCGGCACGCGGCTGTGGCCCGTGTCGCGCAGCGCCTATCCGAAGCCGTTCATGCGCATGGGCGACGGCGAGTCGCTGCTGCGCAAGACGCTCGACCGCGCGCTGCGCGTCGCCGACGACGGCCACGTGCTGACCGTCACCGGCCGCGACTACTACTTCCTGACGCGCGACGAATACGCGAGCCATCCGGCCGCCGATCTCGACAAACTGCCGTTCCTGCTCGAGCCCGCCGGCCGCAACACGGCGCCGGCGGTGCTGCTCGCCGCGCTGCATGCGCAGAGCCGCATCGGCGCCGACGCGACGCTCCTGGTCCTCGCGGCCGATCACCTGATCCGCGACATCGAGGCGTTCGTCGCCGATACGACGCGCGCCGCCGCGCTCGCCAAGGACGGCTGGCTCGTCACGTTCGGCATCCGCCCGACCCATCCCGAGACGGGCTTCGGCTACATCCGCATGGGCGAGGCGATTCCCGACCGCCACGGTCGCGCCGTCGGCGCGTTCGTCGAGAAGCCGAACCGCGAAAAAGCGGAAAGCTACGTCGCATCGGGCGACTACGTCTGGAACTCCGGCATGTTCTGCTTCCGCGCCGACGTGCTGCTCGACGTCGCCGCGAAAGCCTGCCCGGACGTGCTCGCCGCCGCGCGCGCTTGTTACGCCGGCGCGACGAGCCACGAGAGCCCGGTCGAGTTCGCGCGCGACGCGTTCCTCGCGCAGCCCGACATCTCGATCGACTACGCGATCATGGAGCGCGCGCCGCGCGTCGCTGTGGTGCCGGCGTCGTTCGACTGGAGCGACATCGGCTCGTGGAAGGCGATGAGCGACCTCGAAGCCGAGGCCGACGCCGCCGGCAACCGCGTGCGCGGCCAGGCGATCGTCGTCGAGAGCGAGAACTGCTACATCCAGTCCGACGCGCGCATCGTCGCGGCGGTCGGCGTCAAGGATCTCGTCATCGTCGACACCGGCGATGCCGTGCTGGTCGCCGATCGCGATCGCGCGCAGCAGGTCAAGCTCGTCGTCGAGCGCCTGCGCGCCGAGAACCACGACGCGGCCGCGTTCCACAAGACCGTGCATCGTCCATGGGGCAGCTTCACCGTGCTCGAGGACGCGACCGACTGCAAGGTGAAGCGCCTGATCGTGAAGCCCGGCCACGTGCTGTCGCTGCAGCTGCACCATCGGCGCAGCGAGCACTGGACCGTCGTCGACGGTACCGCGAAGGTGCGCATCGGCGAAGAGGAGATGCTGCTCGGCCGCAACGAGTCGGCCTACATCCCGATGAACACCGTGCATCGGCTCGAGAACCCGACCGATCGTGACGTGCATCTCATCGAGGTGCAGTGCGGCGATTATTTCGGCGAGGACGACATCGTGCGGCTCGAGGATCGCTACGGGCGCGTGCCGGCGAAGGCGCCGTAAAGTCACCCTTCACGCGCGCAATCTGCGAACCGCGTCATCCCGGCGAAGGCCCGGACCCATGTTGCTTTTGTACAATCGACGTGGGGATCCGGCTTCCGCCGGAACGACGGCCACTCGATGACGCGCTTCCTGACGCTGTTCCTGCTGGTCTCGATCCCGGCCGTCGCGGCCGAAGTCCCCTACGCCGACTTCGCCCGCCACGCGCAGTTCCGCGACATCAAGATCTCGCCGAACGGCGACTACCTCGCGGCCGACACCGTCGTCGACGGCAAGGCGGCGCTGTCGCTGCTTCGGCTCGAGGACCTGAAGGGCATCAACCTCAAGCCGCGCGAAGGCGGCGAGGTCGCCGAGTTCTGGTGGGTCGGGCCGCATCGCGTCTTCTATACGGTCGCCGAGCGCATGACGACGCTCGAGCAGCCGATCCGCACCGGCGAGCTGTACGGCGTCGACGCGGACGGCACGCGCAAGCAGCTCATGATCGGCTTTCGCGCGAACCGCGAATGGGTCAGCGCCGACATCATCCGGCCGCTGTACGCCGAAGACGGCAAGGTGCTGATCGCGAAGTACCACTGGAACGGCAGCGCGAACGGCGTCTTTCCGGTCGCCGCGACCATGAACACCGACAACGGCATGCTCAACGAGATCGGCACCTCGCCGATCCGCAACGGCGAGTTCGTCGCCGATCACCACGGCCAGGTGCGCTTCGCATATTCCGACGGCACCGACCAGAAGCGCCGCGTCTACTATCGCGCGGACAACGGCGCGCCGTGGGAGCTCGTGTTCGACGAATCGAAGGGCGATCAGCCGCTGACGCCGTTCGGCTTCGCGCGCGACGACAAGACGGCGTACTTCGGCTGTCCCGGCGCGCACGGCGTCGGCGGCCTGTGCCGCTGGAACGTCCAGACGCGCAAGACCGAGACGCTCTGGAGCGGCACCGAGGCCGGCATCGAGGGCCTCGTGCCGAGCTTCGACCGCAAGGACTACGTCGCGATCCGCTCGATGCCGGGCCGCACCGCGACGACGCTGATCGACAAGGGCGCGCGCGAAGCGAAGCTGCTCGCCACGCTGATGCCGCAGTTTCCGGGCGAAGACGTGCGCATAACCAGCAGCACGACGGACGGCTCGAAGGCCGTGTTCCTCGTTTCGAGCGATCGCAATCCGGGCGAGTTCTATCTCTTCGACAGCGCCGCCGGCAAGGCGAGCCTCCTGTTCTCGCGCATGCCGTGGATCAAGCCCGACGCGATGGTCGCGGTCGAGCCGGTGTCGCTGAAGGCGCGCGACGGCCTGGCGCTGCACGGCTATCTCGCCCGGCCGGCCGGCAAGGAAACGGCGAAGGCGCTGCCGCTCGTCGTGTTCGTGCACGGCGGGCCGTACGGCATCCGCGACACGTGGGAATTCGATCCCGACGTGCAGCTCCTCGCGAACCGCGGCTACGCGGTGCTGCAGGTGAATTTCCGCGGCTCCGGCGGCTACGGCGACCGCTTCATCCACGCGGGCTACCGCGAGTGGGGCGCGAAGATGCAGGACGACGTCACCGACGCGACGCGCTGGGCGATCGCCGAAGGCGTCGCCGATCCCGCGCGCATCTGCATCTACGGCGCGAGCTACGGCGGCTACGCGGCGCTGCGCGGCGCGACGAAGGAGCCCGATCTCTATCGATGCGCGATCGGCTACGTCGGCGTCTACGACCTACGCCTCATGTACACGCGCGGCGACATCCCGCAGTCCGACTACGGCGACAACTATCTCAAGATGGTGCTCGGCGAGGACGAGTCGCAGCTCTGGGACCGCTCGCCGATCGCGCATCTCGATCAGCTCAAGGGCAAGGTCATGCTGATCGTCGGCGGCGAGGACAAGCGCGTGCCGCCGATCCAGGGCGAGCATCTGCACGACGCGCTGACCAAGGCGCACGTCGCGCACGAGTGGATCTACGAGCGCACCGAAGGGCACGGGTTCTACGACGAGAATCATCGGACGGCGCTGTACGAGAAGATCGTCGCGTTTCTCGACGCGAATATCGGGGCCAAGCGCTAGCGCTCCGGGAGGTCTCCCGGGCACCCGAGGGGCAGGTGATGTGCGCATGTGGCGAGGTGCCGCGTGCGTGCGTCCGCGGCGTGGCATCTCGGCCGCGACCCGGTACTATGCGGCGTCCCCGCGTCTTCGGAGAGAGGTCGGATGAGCGAACGCGTGCCGCAATTGAGTATCCGGGCCATCGTCTTGTCGGCCCTGCTGGCCGCGATCCTCGCCGCCGCCAATGCGTACCTCGGGCTCTTCGCGGGCCTGACGATCGCGACCGCGATCCCGGCGGCGGTCGTCTCGATGGCGGTGCTGCGCCTCCTCGGCGGCGGCACGATCCTCGAGAACAACATTGTGCAGACCGGCGCCTCGGCCGGCTCCTCGATCGCGGCCGGCGTGATCTTCACGATCCCGGCGCTGATCATCCTCGAGTACTGGCAGGACTTCCGCTATTCGTGGGTGCTCGCGATCGCGGGCCTCGGCGGCCTGCTCGGCGTGCTGTTCTCGGTGCCGCTGCGCCGCTCGATGATCGTCGAGGAGCCGCTCGCGTTCCCCGAAGGCAAGGCTGCGGCCGAAGTGCTGAAAGCCGGCGAGAATCCCGGCCCCGGCGTCAAGATCCTCGCGATGGCCGGCGCGATCGGCGCGCTGGTCAAGGTCGCCGCCGAAAGCGGCATGCGCATGATCCCGGACAACGCCGTCGGCGCGGGCTTCATCGGCAAGTACCTCGGCTACATGGGCACCAACCTGTCGCCGGCGCTGCTCGGCGTCGGCTACATCGTCGGCCTCAACGTCGGCATCGTCGTGGTCTCAGGTTCCATCCTCTCGTTCAACATCGCGATCCCGATCTACCACGCGTTCTTCCTCGACTCCGATCCCGCGCTCGCCGCGCGCATCGCCGGCGCGGGTGCCGCCGACATCGCCGGCGCGATCTGGTCGGCGAAGATCCGCTACCTCGGCGTCGGCGCGATGCTGATCGGCGGCGTCTGGACGCTGTTCTCGCTGCGCAAGTCGCTGATCAGCGGCATCCGCAGCGGCCTCCACGCCGCGCGCCAGGGCAGCGGCGAGGCCGTCGCGGAGACCGAGAAGGATCTCCCGATGAAGTGGATGCTGATCGCGCTCGTCGCGTTCGTGATTCCGCTCGCCGTGCTCTATCACGCGATCGTCGGCCAGTGGCTCGTCGCGCTGCCGATGACGATCATCATGATCGTCGCGGGCTTCCTGTTCGTGTCGGTGTCGGCGTATCTCGCGGGTCTCGTCGGCTCGTCGAACAATCCGGTGTCCGGCATCACGATCGCGACGATCCTGTTCGCCTCGCTCGTGCTCGTGCTGCTGCTCGGCCACGATTCGCCGATCGGCGCGGTCGCCGCGATCATGATCGGCGCGGTCGTCTGCTGCGCGGCCGCGGTCGGCGGCGACAACCTGCAGGATCTCAAGGCCGGCTACCTCGTCGGGGCGACGCCGTGGAAGCAGCAGCTCATGCTGATGATCGGCTCGTTCTCGTGCGCGCTGATCATGGCGCCGGTGCTGAACCTGCTCGCTGCGGCGTACGGCATCGGTCCGCCGACGCCGGAGCATCCGCATTCGCTCGCGGCACCGCAGGCGACGCTGATGGCGTCGGTCGCGAAGGGTCTCTTCGGCGGCCAGCTGCCGTGGGGCATGATCGGCATCGGCGCGCTGATCGGCGCCGCGACCATCGCGCTCGACGAGTGGCTCAAGCATCGCGGCTCGTCGTTCCGCGTGCCGGTGCTCGCGGCCGCGATCGGCATCTACCTGCCGCTCGAGCTGATGGTGCCGATCTTCCTCGGCAGCCTGCTCTCGTACTTCGTCGAGAAGAAGCACGACGCCGTGCACGCCGACGACCGCACGAAGGAGCACATCCACCGGCCCGGCACGCTGTTTTCGGCAGGCCTCATCACCGGCGAGGCGCTGACCGGCATCCTGATTGCGATTCCGATCGTCGTATCCGGGCGCGCCGACGTGCTGGCGCTGCCCGAGCCGTGGCATTTCGGGCAGCTCGCCGGGCTCGCGGTGCTCGCGATCGTCGGCTGGCTTCTGTACCAGAGCGGAGCGAAGCCGAAGCTCTGATCCCGCAACGCAACCTCGGGGGGAGGTGGCGTCATGAACATGTTTCGCAGCGTCGTGTTCGCGCTCTGCGCGTGGGCTTCGACGGCGACGGCGGCGGGGCCGGGTGCCGCGGCGCCGCTCGCGATCGGCGACACGTTCACGCTCGAGTCGAAAGCGCTCGGCGAGACGCGCCGCATCAACGTCTATCCGCCGCCGGGCTACGCGAAATCCGACCTGCGCGTGCCGGTGCTGTACATGCCGGACGGCGGCATCGACGAGGATTTCCTGCACGTCGCGGGTCTCGTCGAGGTCGGCGTCGGCAACGGCACGATGCGGCCGTTCCTCCTCGTCGGCATCGAGAACACCGAGCGGCGCCGCGACATGACCGGCCCGACCGACAACGCCGAAGACAGGAAGATCGCGCCGCGCGTCGGCGGCTCGGCGACGTTCCGCAAGTTCATCCGCGACGAGCTGATGCCCGAGGTGAAAAAGCGCTACCGCACGACCGACGAGACCGCGATCGTCGGCGAATCGCTCGCCGGTCTCTTCGCCGTCGAGACGTTCTTCCTCGAGCCCGATCTCTTCGACACGTACGTCGCGATCGATCCGAGCCTGTGGTGGAACGATCACAAGCTCGTCGACGGCGCGGCCGCTTCGCTCTACGCGCGGCCGCGCAACGGCAGGACGCTCTATATCGCCGCGAGCAGCGAGCAGCGCGGCGACGTCGACGCGGTGCAGGTGCTCGCCGATCTCTTGCGCGCCGACGCGCCGGCCGGCGTAAGCTGGCACTACGAGAAGATGCCCGAGGAAAAGCACGCGACGATCTATCATCCCGCGGCGCTGAAGGCGTTCCGCACGGTGTTCAAGCCGGACGCGCCGCCCGCGGGCTAGGCTCGCGGTGCACTGCGCCCGTCGCGCCGCTCAGCGCACGCCGTGCATCCAGCGCTTGATCAGCGGCGTCAGCACGAGCACGACGATGCCGCAGACGATGCCGATCTTCGCCGAGTAGACGAACAGCGCGTCGTACTTGGCGAGCGCGTCGGCGACGTTGAGCGTCTCGCCCTCGGGGATCACGATCGCCGAAAGCTTGCCGAGCTCCGCGGCGACGACTTCCGAATACGACGTGCCGAGGAACCAGCCGCCCATCATCAGGCTGACGACGCTCGGCACCGAGAGCTCGGTGACGGCGGAAAGCCCGATCGGCGAGAGCAGCATCTCGCCGACTTCGAGCACGAAGTAGGCGAGCACGAACCACCAGATGTTGGTGAGGCCGTTCGCCTCGGGATGCCGCGCGCTCCAGACCAGCACGAGGAACGCGACGCCGGCGAGGATCAGGCCGTACGCGGACTTCGCGACCCTGCTCGGATTCCAGCCGCGCGCATCGAGCCGCGGATAGAGCCACGCGAAGATCGGCGCGAGCACGAGGATGAAGAACGCGCCGAGCGACGTGAGCTCGCTCGCGGTCCACTCGGCGCCGAGCGCACGGTGGTTCATCACGCGATCGGAGAACAGCACCCACGAGCCGTACGTCTGCTCGTACAGCGCGAAGAAGATCAGCCCGAGCACGATGAACGCGATCACGACGAACATCTGCTCGCGCTGCACCTTCGTGCACTTCGTGAACATGAACCAGAGGACGCCGCCGAGGAGGCACACGGTGACGAGGTGCATGCCGAGAATGACGGGGCTCGTTTCGAACACGCCCGGCACGATCGCGATCACGATCGAGTGCATCTGGATCAGTCCCCAGATCACGACGAGGCCGAGGAGCGCGCCGACATAGATGAGATGCTCGCGCGTGAGCGGCCCCAGCATGCGCACGCGAAGCGAGGGCGCGTCCGGCGGCTCCGCGTGCCCGTGCAGATGTTTCTGTCCGTAGAGGAAATTCGCGAGCCCCGCGAGCATGCCGATGCCGGCCGCGCCGAAGCCCCAGCCCCAGCCGTAGGTTTCGCCGAGCCAGCCGCAGAGCAGGCCCGACACCGTCGCGCCGATGTTGATGCCGGCATAGAAGAGACTGAAGCCCGAATCGCGGCGCGGATCGTTGTCGGCGTAGAGCTTGCCGACGATCGTCGAGATGTTCGGCTTCAGGAACCCGACGCCCATGATGATCAGCGCGAGCGAGAAGTAGAACACCTGCAGCGCGCCGGCATCGCGCGTGACGACGCCGTTGGCGCTCGACGCCGGATGCCCTTCGATCGCCATGCCGAGATGACCGAGCACGAGCAGGATGCCGCCGAACACGACGGCCTTGCGCATGCCGAGCCAGCGGTCGGCGAGGAGCCCGCCGATCACCGGCATCGCGTAGACGAGGCCGCCGTAGGCGCCGATGAGGTTGTACCCGTGCTCGTCGGTGAAGAGGTGGTATTTCGTGAGGTAGAGCAGCAGCAGCGCCTTCATCCCGTAGAACGAGAAGCGCTCCCACATCTCCGTGAAGAAGCAGACGTAGAGGCCTTTTGGGTGGCCGAACAGCTCGTCGGGGCGTGCGTCTAGTTCGGCGGCGGCGGCGGACATGCGGGGCGAGTATATCCGCCGCCAGCCGGAGCGCAGGCCTCTTTACGCGGCGCACCATCGCGTGAAAGTGTGATCTCGGCCCGGATGGCATTTGGCCGGGCGTCGCCCCACCGCTTACCATGCGCGCCTCCGTATCGCACCGGGAGTCTTCGATGAAGTCGTCAGCCGCCGTCGTCGCGCTTGCCCTCGCAGCGCCCGCGCTCGCCGCCGAGGGCGTGCACCCGTTCGACGTGCACGATCTCGTCATGATGGATCGGGTCAGCGATCCGTCGCTGTCGCCGGACGGCAAGCTCGTCGCGTTCCAGGTGCGCGAGACGGACTACGCCGCGAACAAGGGCACGAACGGCGTCTGGATCGTGCCGGCGTCGGGCGGCAGGACCACGCGTCTCAGCGACAGGGCGCTCAACGCGACCACGCCGCGCTGGGCGCCGGACGGCAGCGTGTACTTCCTCGCGCCGAAGGACGGCGTCCAGCAGCTCTGGCGCGTCGGCGCGAGCGGCGGGGCGGCGCAGCAGGCGACCGCGTTCACCCTTGACGTCAACAACTTCAAGTTTTCGCCCGACGGCAAGAAGATCCTGATCTCGCTCGACGTGTTCACGGATTGCGCCGACATCGCGTGCACGAAGAAGAAGCTCGACGAGCGCGCCGCCGACAAGGCCAGCGGCCGCGTCTACGACAAGATCTTCATCCGCCACTGGGACACGTGGGCCGACGGCCGGCGCTCGCAGCTCTTCATCGGCGACGTCGGCGGCGACGGCAAGGTGACCGGCGAGCCGCGCCTCCTGTCGAAGGGGATCGACGGCGACGTGCCGTCGAAGCCGTTCGGCGACGACACCGAATACGCGTTCTCGCCCGACGGCGCGACGGTCTACTTCGACGCGCGCATCGCCGGCAAGACGGAGCCCTGGTCGACGAACTTCGACGTCTTCTCGGTGCCTGCGGACGGTTCGGGAGCGCCGAAGAACCTCACGTCCGACAACGAAGCCTGGGACGGCTATCCGCTGCCGTCGGCGAACGGCAAGACGCTGTACTACCTCGCGATGAAGCGCGCCGGCTTCGAGGCCGACCGCTTCGGCATCTGGGCGATCGATCTTGCGAGCGGCAAGAAGCGCGAGATCGATCCCGCGTGGGATCGCTCGGCCTCGCCGCTTCGCGAATCGGCGGACGGCAAGACGCTCTTCACGGCGACCGACGACAACGGCGATCACGCGCTCTTCGGCGTCGACGTCGCGAGCGGCAAGGCGTCCAGGCTCGTCGCGCAGGGCAACGTCGCCGGCTTCGACGCGAACAAGAAGGGCATGGTGATCGCGCGCCAGGACCTGAAGCGCCCGACCGATCTCTACGCCGCCGACGCGCGCGGCCGCGGTCTCAAGCAGATCACGCACTTCAACGCCGAGCGCCTCAAGAACGCGCGCTTCGGCGACTTCGAGTTCTTCACGTTCAAGGGCGCCGGCGGCGACACCGTGCAGGGGTACATCGTCAAGCCGGTCGGCTTCAAGGCCGGCAGGAAATATCCGGTCGCGTTCGTCATCCACGGCGGCCCGCAGGGCGCGATGACCAACGAGTTCCACTACCGTTGGAATCCGCAGACGTACGCGGGCCAGGGCTTCGCCGTCGTCACGATCAACTTCCACGGCTCGACCGGCTACGGCCAGAAATTCACCGACGCGATCTCGGGCGACTGGGGCGGCGCGCCGCTGGAGGACCTCAAGGCCGGCTGGGCCGCCGCGCTCAAGAAATACCGCTTCCTCGACGGCGACCGCGCCTGCGCGCTCGGCGCGTCCTACGGCGGCTACATGGCGTACTGGATCGCCGGCAACTGGAACGATCCGTGGAAGTGCATCGTCGCGCACGACGGCGTGTTCGACTCGCGCATGATGTCGTACTCGACCGAGGAGCTCTGGTTCGACGAATGGGAGCACCACGGCAAGACGTACTACGAGGATCCGGAAGGCTACGAGAAGTGGAACCCGGTCAACCACGTCAAGGACTGGCGCGCGCCGATCCTCGTCGTGCACGGCGACCTGGATTTCCGCATTCCGCTGGAGCAGGGCATCGCCGCGTTCACCGTCGCGCAGCGCCGCGGCATCCCGAGCAAGTTCCTGCACTTCCCCGACGAGAACCACTGGGTGCTGAAGCCGCAGAACAGCGTGCTGTGGCACGACACGGTGAATGCGTGGCTGAAGCAGTGGACTTCGGGCGAGTGAGCTGCCCGCCGCGGACTCAGCGATCGAACCCGCCGCGAAAGATCACCGGCAGCGCGTGCGGAAACTCGTCGCCGCCGGGCCAGGTCGTGACGGCGTCGAACGCGCTCCACATCGCGCCGTCGACTTCGCCCGCGTAGTCGGTCTGGCCGCTCTCGTCCCGGCGGTTCAGGATGACGGCATAGTCCCAGCCGTATTCGGTGCGCACGACGTACGACGTCGTGCTCGGCAGGCTGCCGGCGTGCCACGTGTTGCGCTGGCCGCCGCCCCAGTCGCGCACCGCCCAGCCCTCGGCGTAGTAGTAGTCGCCCGGGTTGTACGGCGGCGGATAGTTCTCGGGCAGCGAGAACATGCGATCGAGCGAGGCCGCGTCGAGGATCGCATCGGCCGCATTCGGATCGTCGAGGTTCGCCAGCCAGCGCGCGAGCTCGACGGCCGAGACGATCCAGCCACCGTGCGAGTCCATGTTCTCGATGTTGAACGCACCGTATTCGAACGGCACGCTCGCGCCGGATTCGTCCATGACCGTCGTGCCGAAGAAGCCCGAGTCGTAGAACACCTCGCCCGGCGCGCGGTATTGCTCGAGCGAGCGGCCGAGTCGCATGTCCCAGATGCCGATGCGATTCAGTACCGACGCGGCATAGTCGGCGTAAGGCATTCCGGTGACCGCTTCGATGATGCGGCCGAGCAGCAGGTACCCGTAGTTGCTGTAGTTGTACGTCGTGCCGGGATCGGTGACCAGCGGCACGCCGTTCATGAACTCGATGAGGTCGCGCTGCGCGATCGGCAGCGGGATGCCGAGCGCGGCCGCGATGCTCGCATCGTGGAACATCGGATCGAAGCCGACCGTGTCGTCGACGCCGAGCCCGGCGAGATGCTCGAGCAGGTTGCGCACGGTGATCGTCGCGAGGCGCGGGTCGGCCGTCTCGCCGGGCGGCGGCGTGAGGTCGACGTATTCGCCGAGCGTGTCGTCGAGCGACAGGCGTCCTTCCTGGATCAGCCGGTTGATCAGCGTCGAGGTAATCGGCTTGCTGACGCTCGCGATGCGGAACAGCGACTGCGGCTGCACGATGATGTCGTCGGGCGACGGATCGAGCGTGTAGCCGTGCGCGAGCACGAGGCGGCCCTGCCACGTCACCGCCATCGCGCCCGACGGGATCGCGTGGTTCGCCATGATCGTATGCATCGCGTCGTCGAACGCCGCGAGCTCCGGCGCGGGCGTGCCGGCGACTTGCCATTGCGCCGACGCGGCCGGCGCCGCGAGCCCGAAAACGAGACAAAGGCGAGCGATCTGTAGCATCGGCGCGACCCCCGTGCAGCCCATGCGCAACGCATCCGTTGCGACGCAGCGACACCTACCTGATACGAGTGACGGAAGGCCGCCATGTATCACGCGCGTCGCGCACATTTACAGAAAACGCAGCGCCGCCGGCGCGGCTCGAGGGGTATAGTTTCCGCCGATGTCGATCGTCCGCAGGGGAGAGGGCCATGACGGATTTCCGGCGTTTGCCTGCTTCGCTTGCGATGCTCGCAGCGTCGACGCTGCTGCCGGTCGCGCACGCGGCGATCCCCGGCACCGAGCGCCAGGCGCTGCTCGATCTCTATGCGAGCACCCACGGCGATCAGTGGACGCTCCGCGACCACTGGAACGGTCCGCCGGGCACCGAGTGCACGTGGTACGGCGTCGCCTGCAACGCCGATCAGTCGCACGTGACCGGACTCCTGTTCGGCGTCGGCTACGACTACGTCGACGGCAACAACCTCGCTGGATCTCTGCCGCCGTCGCTCAGCGACCTGACCGAGCTCGAGACGCTGCAGCTCGCGCGCAATCCGCTTGACGGGCCGCTGCCGTCGCTGCAGCGCATGCACAACCTCGAAGACGTCGAGATCGGCGACACCGGGCTCACGGGTCCGTTTCCCGATCTCGCGGGGCTTTCGAAGCTCGAATATTTCTTCGCGGCCGACGACCGGTTCGAGGGCCCGATTCCGCCGCTCACCGGTCTCGACAGCCTCGAGACGTTCTACATCGACGGCAACTACCTCAGCGCACCCTTTCCGGATCTATCGGGTGCGCCGGCGCTGCAGGTCTTCTCGGCGCGGTGGAACCTCTTCTTTGGACCGGTTCCCTCCCTGGCGGCGCTGACGGCGCTGACGAGCTTCGACGTATCGGCCAACATGCTGAGCGGACCGCTGCCTCGGCTTGCCGTCGTCGACGCGAGCATCAACCTGGGCGGCAACCTGTTCAGCGGTCCGATCCCGCCCGAGTACCTCGCGCTGAGAGCCTTCGACGGGAGCTACAACCAGCTCACCGGCCCGATCCCGCCGCCGCAGGCGACCGCGGGTTCGATCAACCTCGCCGGCAACCTGCTCGGCGGATCGCTGCCGTCCTTCGATGGGGCGGCGAACCTCAGCGGCATTTCGTTCCGCAACAACCAGCTCACCGGCACGATTCCCTCGCTCGCAGGCGCGCCGATGCTGATGTCGATCGACGTGTCCGACAACGCGCTGACCGGTGCCGTGCCGGCGGAGCCGAGTCCGTTGCTGATCGAGGGCGCCTACTCGCACCTGTGCCCGAACTACCTCGATGCGACGCCGGACGCGGGCTGGGATACGGCCACCGGATCGGCGCCGTGGTATGCCGGCTGTCCGGAGGGCACGCACCAGAATCTCAGCCAGTTCGGCCTCGGCGGCACCTGGTACAACCCGGCGACGGGCGGGCAGGGCATCGTGCTGTCGTCGATGTGGGTGCAGGGGAACTGGACGTCGACGACGACGCTCTTCGGCGGCTGGTTCACCTACATGCCGGACGCGACGCCGGCGACCAGCGGCCAGCGCTGGTATTCGTTCCAGGGCGACGCCGATCCGTCGACGACGGTCGCGTCGCTCGATCTCTACGAGTCCACGACCGGCCGCTTCAACGCGCCGCCGATCGTCGCGACGTCGCGCATCGGCTCGGTCACGCTCGCGTTCGACGACTGCACGCACGGCACGATGACCTATCACTTCGACGATCATCGCGTCGCCGACGGCTCATTCCCCTTGGTGCGGCTGACCGGCAGCACCGGCTGCACGCGCACCGGCGACATCAACCCGTCGCTCGGCACGAACAACCGCTTCACGGGCGCGTATTACGATCCGGCCGCGTCGGGCCAGGGCTTCATGATCGACGTCAGCGCGACGCAGCACACGCTGTTCGGCGCCTGGTACACCTACGCGACCGACGCGGGCGAGGACAATCGCAGGTGGTATTCGCTGCAGGCGGACATCCCGGTCAGCGCCGATGCAACGAGCAATCCGACGCCGCCGGCCGATTTCGAAGTCCTGCAGCTCGAGTCCGTGCCGCTCTATTCGAGCGTCGGCGGCGTACTAGGCGCGTCGACGCCGGTTGCGACGACGGAGGTCGGCAACGTCGACATCGGATTCGACTACTGCCTCAACATGACGCTCACGTATCGCTTCACGGCTGGCGAAAACCAGGGCTACACCGGGACGCGCACGCTGCGCAGACTCGGCCCGGTCCCGAACTACGGCTGCAACTGACGCGCGCTCAGCAACAGCGTCCGCCGCTCCGGTAACGCGCCTCCTGCCGCTCCGCGAAAAACGCGGCGCGCGTCGGCACCGCGCGTTCGGGATGGTGCGCGCGCAGGTGCGCGACGTAAGCGTCGTAGTCCGGCACGCCGGCGATTGCGCGCGCAACGGCGACGAGCCGGCGCCATGCGGCGAGCACGTTCACGGTTGCGCTCCCGCCAACGCGACGTACGGCATCTCGTGCGCCGTCGGCGCCGTCGAGCGGCGCGCCGCGAGCGCCGCCCGCGCGCCGAAGCCGAGCATCGCCACGACGAGCAGCAGGAAGAACGCCGCGAGCACCGCGTCGATCGTGTCGTTACGGACGATCGCGCCCATCTCGGCGAGCGACTTCGCCGGCGCGAGGAGCTCGCCCTTGTCGAGCGCGGCCGCGAACGTGCGCGCGTGCGCGAGGAAGCCGATCTTCGGATCGCCGGAGAACACCTTCTGCCAGCCGGCCGTCAGCGTGCACACCGCGAGCCACGCGGTCGGCACGAGCGCGATCCAGAGATAGCGCTCGCGCTTCATCTTGACGAGGCACACGCTCGCGAGCGTCAGCGCGATCGCCGCGAGCATCTGGTTCGCGATGCCGAACAGCGGCCACAGCGTGTTGATGCCGCCGAGCGGATCGGTGACGCCGGAATAGAGGAACCAGCCCCAGCAGCCGACGCAGAGCAGCGTCGCGACGACGTTCGCGCTCCACGATTCGGTCCGCTTCAGCGACGGCACCGCGAGGCCGGCCAGCTCCTGGATCATGAAGCGGCCGACGCGCGTGCCGGCGTCGACGGTCGTCAGGATGAAGAGCGCCTCGAACAGGATCGCGTAGTGGTACCAGAACGCGAGCATGCCGTCGCCGGAAAACACGTCGTGAAGGATCTGTGCCATGCCGACCGCGAGCGTCGGCGCGCCGCCGGCGCGCGACAGGATCGACGTCTCGCCGATGTCCTTCGCGGCCTGCGTCAGCGCGTCCGGCGTGATCGCGAAGCCCCAGTGACCGATCGCCTGCGCCGCGGTCTCGACGCTCGTGCCGATCAGCGCGGCCGGCGCGTTCATCGCGAAGTAGACGCCGGGATCGAGCACCGAGGCCGAGATCAGCGCCATCACCGCGACGAACGCCTCGACCAGCATCGCGCCGTAGCCGATCGCGCGCGCGTCGGCTTCGTTCGCGATCAGCTTCGGCGTCGTGCCCGACGCGATCAGCGAATGCCAGCCCGACACGGCGCCGCACGCGATCGTGATGAAGAGGAACGGAAACAGCTTGCCGGCGAACACGGGACCGGTGCCGTCGACGAACGGCGTGAGCGCCGGCATGCGCAGATCGGGCATCGCGACGAGGATGCCGAACGCGAGCAGCCCGACGGTACCGATCTTGAGGAACGTCGACAGGTAATCGCGCGGCGCGAGCAAGAGCCAGACCGGCAGCACCGACGCGCAGAATCCGTACACGATCAGCATCCATGCGAGCGCCTTGCCGTCGTACGTGAAGAGCGGCGCCCACGCGGGATCCGCCGCGACCTTGCCGCCGAGCCCGATCGATACCAGCAGCAGCACGAGCCCGATCAGCGACACTTCGAGCACGCGCCCCGGCCGAAGGAAGCGCAGGTACGCGCCCATCAGCAGCGCGGTCGGAATCGTCATCGCGACCGTGAACGTGCCCCACGGGCTTGCCGCGAGTGCCTTGACGACGACGAGCGCGAGCACGCCGAGGACGATGAACATGATCATCAGGACGCCGACCATCGCGATCACGCCGGCCGTGCGGCCGAGCTCCGTGCGCACCATCTCGCCCAGCGAGCGTCCGTCGCGCCGAAGCGAGAGGAACAGCACCATGAAATCCTGTACGGCGCCCGCGAAGATCACGCCGACGAGGATCCACAGCGTGCCGGGGAGGAATCCCATCTGTGCGGCCAGCACCGGACCGACCAGCGGCCCAGCGCCGGCGATCGCGGCGAAGTGATGGCCGAACACGACGCGGCGGTCGGTCGGCACGTAGTCGAGCCCGTCGTTGCGCAGCACGGCCGGCGTCGCGCGCGTCGCGTCGAGCGCGAGCGCTTTTTCGGCGATGAAGCGGCTGTAGAAGCGGTACGCGATGAAGAAGACCGCGAGCGTTGCCGTGACGAGCCAGAACGCGTTGACGGTTTCGCCGCGGCGGAGCGCGAGCACTGCAAGAGAGACCACGCCGATCAGCGCGACGAAGATCCAGCCGAGCTTGACTGCGAACGGGCGGATGGAAGGCATCTCGCGCGCGATCAGCCGCGTCTCAAAGCCACTTCGCGCGCTTGAGCAGCCAGAACAGGACGCCGCAGACGCCGAGCGTCATCGCGATCATCGCCGGATACGCCCACGGCTTGTCGAGCTCGGGCATGTAGTGGAAATTCATCCCGTACCAGCTGGCGAACAGCGTCGGTGCGGCGAGCAGCGCGGCCCAGCCGGCGAGGCGCTTGACGATCTCGCCCTGCGCGACCGTGACCAGCGCAAGGTTGACGCTGAGCGCCGCGGTCAGCATCTCGCGCATCGTGTCGGTCGCTTCGTTGATGCGCGCGGCGTGGTCGTAGACGTCGCGGAAATACGGACGCACTTCGTCGCGGATCAGGCCGGGGTAGAGGCGCGTCAGCTGGTTGATGATGTCCTGCAGCGGCGCGATCGCCAGGCGCAGCGTGACGAGCTCTTTCTTCAGTTCGTAGAGACTGCGGATCGTGTCGCGCTTGAAGGTTTCCTCGAAGACGTCTTCCTCGAGCTCCTGCAGCTCTTCGCGGAAGCTGCGCACGATCGGGAAGAAGTTGTCGACGATGAAGTCGAGCACCGAGTAGAGGCCGTAGCTCGGCCCGAGACCGAGCAGCTCCGGTGCCTGCTCGCAGCTGCGGCGCGCGATCGCGTAGCTCAGCGACGCGCCGTGGCGCACCGTCACGAGGTAGTTGCGGCCCATGAAGATGTGCGTCTCGCCGAACGCGATCTTGCCGCCGACGACCTGCGCCGTGTGCGCGACGATGAACAGCGAATCGGCGTAGACCTCGATCTTCGGGCGCTGGTGCGCCGTGTGCGCATCCTCGACCGCAAGCTCGTGCAGGTCGAATTCCTCGCGGAGTTTTTCGAGCAGCGATTCGTCGGGCTCGTGCAGGCCCACCCACACGAACTGGTCCGGCTGCTTCAGGACATCGCTGATCTCGTCGATCGTGATGTCGCGCAGCTTCTTGCCGGTCGACGAATAGGCGACGCAGTTGACGACCATCGGATCCGTGCAGGTCGGATCGGTCGGAAGGGCGGTGACGTGCTGGTCCATGCCCCGAATGATGCGCCGCGGGGCGTGACAACGGCAATCTTTACAAGCGCGTGGCACTCATGTGGCTGCGGCGGCGCGGGATCGTCGGCCGGACACCGCGAGGGCGATCGCAACGTGGACCGGCAGGAACAGCACGATCCAGTGCAGGTTCGCCTGCGCGAACCACGGCAGGATCTTCGAGAACAGCGCGAACGCGGCGAGGCCCGCGACGATCCAGGCGACGCGCGCGCCGATCGTCGCGGAGCGCGGGCGTCGTCGCAGCAGCGTCGCGGCGGCCGGCACGAGCAACAGGCAGAGGGGATTCAGCAGGAACAGGTTTTCGTTCCGCCACGCCGACTGATGCGCGGTGCCGAACCAGAGGAACAGCAGCACGAGCCCGCCGATGCCGCAGAACACCTCGAACACGATGACGAACAACGCCGCGGGGAGGCGCGCCGCGCGCGAGCGCGAGCGCATGAGCCAGGCAAGCCCGAGCGCGAGCACGAGCCCGATCACGAGGAACGCGACGCGCAGGTCCGGCGGCAGGTCGGGCGGCTCGGGAATCGTGCCTTTCTCGATCGTCGTTTCGGCCGTGACGAGCGGCCGGCTCGTTCCGTCGGCGCCTGCAACGCGCACGTCGCGCAGCGCGCTCGAAAACACCGCCGGCACGAAGCCTTCCTGCCAGAAGTCGATGCGCTGATCGGCGTACGGCCCGAGGCCGAGATCGATGCCGAGCATCAGGATCGGATTCGCAGCCATCAGGCGCAGCGAATCCATGCGATACGTGTAGCCGCGCGAGCGGCCCTCGGTGCCGCGCTGGATCGCGCCGCCGAGCGCCTTGTCGAGCGCGTCGCGCACGCGCGTCGAGCAGTTCGCGAGGTAGTAGTCGTAGCGGTAGAACGCGTTCTCGGGGCGGATGTTCCAGCGCAGGAAATCGCGCAGCTCCGCCGCCTGCTCCGGCGTGAAGGCGAGCCGCTGCTCGACGATCGAGCGGCTTTCCTCGCGGTACATCGCGATGTCCTCGTCGAGGCGGTCGGCGGCGATGCGATAGCGCATGTTGCCGCGCGCGAAGTTGGTGAGGAAATCCTCCTGCTCGAAATCGAAGATGCCGTAGTTGAAGGCGACTTCGATGCCGGCCTCGCGGTCGCGCACGACGATCGCGTTGTGGCCGAAGCGTTCCCAGAAGATCGGCCCGGGGCCGATCGTGAGGAGGCTGATTTCGAGCGCCGGAGGCGTCCCGGTTTCCGCGGGCGGCGCCTGCGCGAACGTCGTCACGCTCGTCGCCGCGAGCGCGAGCCCGAAAATCCAAAACGACATCGCCCGGAACGCTGCGAGCCGCGGCGCCCCGCTCACGCGTCGCTCACGCGAACCGCGAACTGATGCACGCGCCGCGCGTCGGCCTTCGTGACCTGGAAGTGGAAGCTGCCGAGCTCGGCTTCCTCGCCGGGCTCGGGCAGGTGGCCGAACTCGCTGGTGACCATGCCGCCGACGGTGTCGAACTCGTCGTCGCTGAATTCGCTGCCGAAGCGCTCGTTGAAGTCGGCGATCGGCGTCAGCGCGCTGACGAGGAAGCGGCCGTCGGTCTGCGCCTGGATCAGCTTCGGATCGCCCTCGTCGATGTCGTGCTCGTCGTCGATGTCGCCGACGATCTGCTCCAGCACGTCCTCGATCGTGACGAGCCCCGCTACGCCGCCGTACTCGTCGACGACGATCGCCATGTGGCTGCGCGAGGCGCGGAATTCCCTGAGCAGGATGTTGAGGCGCTTGGACTCCGGAATCATCGCGACCGGCCGGATCAGGCCGCGGATGTCGCAGCTTTCGCCCTTCGCGAGGCAGCGCAGGAGGTCCTTCGCGAGCAGGATGCCGAGGATCTCGTCCTTGTCGCCGTCGTGCACCGGGAAGCGCGAGTGCCCCGACTCGACGACGATCTTGAGGATGTCTTTCTGCGACGCGTTGGCGGGCAGGAACACCGTCTGCGCGCGCGGGATCATGACGTCGGCCGCGGTGAGCTCGGAAACCTCGATCGCGCCTTCGACCATCGACAGCGTGTCGTTGGACAAAAGGCCGTTCGCTTGCGCGTGACGCAGCTCCTCGATCAGCTCCTCGCGGCTCTGCGGCTCCCCCGACAGCGCCTGGGTCAGGCGCTCGAACCAGCTTCGATGGATGGGGGTACTACTGGGCGGGTCCTCGCTCATTGACGCTTTGCAAAAGCCCGACACGGGCGGGGCGGCAGTTTATCAAAACGGGTGTTACAGGATATTTGCTTGTCGGTTCAGAGGCTTGCGACGGAACGGCGGCGTCAGTACGGATCGGCGATGCCGAGCTTCGCGAGCACTTTGCGCTCGATCGCCTCCATCGCCTCGGCCTCGTCCTCGCGCTCGTGATCGAAGCCGAGGAGGTGCAGCGTGCCGTGGACCGTCAGGTGCGCGTAGTGATCGCGGAGCGGCTTGCCCTGCTCGCGCGCCTCGCGCGCGACGACGGCGGGGCAGATCACGAGATCGCCGAGCAGCGCGGTCTTTTCGTTCGGCAGCGGCTCGTAGGGAAAGCTGAGGACGTTCGTCGCGTAGTCCCTGCCGCGATAGCGCCGGTTGATCTCGCGCGCCGCCGTCCGGCGCAGCAGCGCGATCGCGATATCGGTCGCGCCGCGGCGACGGCCGGCGAGCGCGGCGCGGATCCACGTCTCGAACGAGCGCGCCGTCGGCACGCCCTTGCGGCCGACTTCATTCTGCACGGAAACGCAGAGCCGCGACGGCGCGCTCATCGCGACGGCGGCGTGTCGGCGCCTTCGTCGCGCTTCTCGTACGCGCGCACGATGCGCTGCACCAGCGGATGGCGCACGACGTCGCGCGCCGTGAAGAACGTGAAGCTGACGCCGTCGACGTCGCGCAGCACCTCGATCGCGTCGCGCAGGCCCGACTTCACGTGCCGCGGCAGATCCGTCTGCGTCATGTCGCCGGTGACGACCGCGACCGAGCCAAAACCAATCCGGGTCAGGAACATCTTCATCTGCTCGATCGTCGTGTTCTGCGCCTCGTCGAGGATCACGAACGAATCGTTGAGCGTGCGCCCGCGCATGTAGGCGAGCGGCGCGATCTCGATCACGTTGCGCTCGATCAGTTTCATGACCTTCTCGATGCCGAGCATCTCGTAGAGCGCGTCGTACAGCGGCCGAAGATACGGATCGACTTTCTGTGTGAGATCGCCCGGCAGGAAGCCGAGCTTTTCGCCCGCCTCGACGGCCGGACGCACGAGCACGAGCCGCTGCACGCGGTTGTCGTTCAGCGCATCGACGGCCATCGCGACCGCG
>DATFRS010000296.1:0-5152 GCA_035263065.1 Rhodanobacteraceae bacterium | reverse complement strand
CGACGTCAACGTGCAGGGCGACCTGACGATCGAGAAGGACGCCAAGCTCAACGGCAGCGTGCGCGCAAAGAAGATCACGGTCGCCGGCGAGCTCGAAGGCAACATCGACGCCGCATCGCAGGTCGAGCTGCAGCAGTCGGGCGTGCTGATCGGCGATCTCAAGGCCGGTTCGCTCACGGTCGCCGCGGGCTCGCGCATGCGCGGCCAGGTCGAGTTCGGCTGGGAAGAGAAGCCCAGCTCCAAATCGCATCGGAACGGCGCGGAGAACGGATCCGGCTCATGAGTGCTACGCGGCCGGGACCGCAGCGTCCCGGAACGGCCGGCGCGACCCGGGTCTGTCCGCACTGCAAGACGACGATCCTCGAAAGCTCGAGCGTCTGTCCCGCGTGCAAGCACCACCTCCGGTTCGATCCCGAGGTGGTCAAGCGCGCTGCGCTCGCGACATCGGCGTTGCGCGTCGAAGGCACGATCCGCCATCCGTCGGACGGCGAGGCGTGGGAATACTCGATGGTGCTGACGATCAAGAACGACCGCGGCGAGGAGATCGACCGCAAGATCGTCGGCGTCGGTGCGATGCGTCCCGGCGAGGGACGCACGTTTTCGCTGTCCGTCGAAGTGACCGGCGACGGCGTCGGCAACGCATCGAGCTCGCGCAAGCATTGAACCGCGCGCCGGTCAGATGACCGGCGTGCGATTCATCTCGCCCATCAGCACCATCTCCTCGGACGAGGTCGGATGGATGGCCACGGTCGCGTCGAAATCGGCCTTGCGTGCGCCTGCCTTCAGCGCGACGGCGAAACCCTGCAGCATCTCGTCGGCGTTGCGTCCGACGATGTGGATGCCGACCACGCGCTCGTCCTTGCCGGCGCAAACGAGCTTCATGAACGTCTTCTCGCTGCCGCCGACGATCGCGCACAGCATCGGGCGAAAGCGCACGCGATAGACCGCGATGTCGTCGCCGTGCACGGCGCGCGCGGCTTCCTCGGTGAGCCCGACCGAGCCGACCGGCGGATGCGCGAACACGACCGTGGGCACGTTCGCGTAGTCGAGCCGGGCATCCGCCTTTCCGCCGAACAGACGATCGGCGAGACGCCGGCCCGCGGCGACCGCGACAGGCGTCAGCGCGAGCTTGCCGGTGACGTCGCCGAGCGCATGCACGCCGTCGACGTTCGTGTTCTGCCACTGGTCCGCTTCGACGTGACCGTTGCGATCGACGCGCACGCCCGCCGCCGCGAGATCGAGACGCTGCGTGTTCGCATCGCGGCCGACGGCCCAGATCAGCGTATCGAAACCGCCGAGCGGCTCGCCGTCGTTGAAATGCAACACGTGCGCGTCGCCGTCGCGTGTCACTGCGGCCGGCTGGCGGCCCATGACGATGTTGACGCCGCGCGCCGTCATCGCGGCAGAGAGCTCCGCCGTCACTTCGCGATCGAATCCGCCGAGCAGATGCTCGCCGCGCACGAACACGCTCACGTGCGCACCGAGCGCGTGCAGCACGCCCGAGAGCTCCGCCGCGATGTAGCCGCCGCCGACGATCGCGACGCGACGCGGCGATGCGCGCAGCGCGAAGAAGCCGTCGGAGTCGATGCCGAGCTCGCTGCCGGGCATCGAAGGACGCCGCGAGCGGCCGCCGGTCGCGATCACGATGTGTCTGGCCGTGAATTCGCGCGAGCCCGTCGTGATGCGATCGGGCCCGCTGAAGCGCGCGTATTCGGTGACGAGCTCGATGCCGAACTCGTCGAAGCGGCGGCGATAGCTCGCGTGGATGTCGTCGATGTACGCCTGGCGTCGGCGTACGTATTCGACCCAATCGAGCGCGCCCGGCACGAGCGCAAAGCCGACCTCGCGCGCGAAGACCTGCGCTTCGGCGAGCTCCGCGGCGAGCCACATGATCTTCTTCGGCACGCAGCCGACGTTGACGCACGTGCCGCCGATCGCGTTCGGCTCGAACAGCGCGACGCGCGCGCCGTAACGCGCGGCACGAATCGCCGTCGCGATGCCGCCCGAGCCCGCACCGATCACGATGAGATCGCGCTGTTCCATGTTCTTCGTTCTTCTCTTTCGCGCATCTTTCGGCGAGTCGACTTCAGTTTGATGAATCGTCAAGCCGCACGCAAATCTTTCGAACGATTAACCGCAAATTCAGTTCGCGCACTTCAGTCTCGGTCGCTTACGACACGTTGTTCCCCGCGATCGCCTCATCGCACGCGCAACTCGATCCGAAGGCGCCCGGCACTCCGCAACGGAACCTGGCATCGCACTTCCGCCGAGCTTGCCGCTTTGTCGCAACGAGGTACAGAATGCAAACGAAGTGAGAACGAATTGAAACAAATTGACGGCTGTCTCGGTTTCGATTCTTCGCACTTGACCTCGTTGCTGCATCGCACCAGACTGCTCGCTCGCACGACACATCGGAGGAAGCCGCCACTCGCAGACCGCCCGGGAGGGATCATCGCTGGACAGGGGATACACGCGGCAGCTGCACGCCGCAAGAGGTAGTGCTAATGGACTTCACGCCCCGTCCGCAAGCGAATTCGCTCGCGGTGATACCGGTTTTGCTTGCCGGTGGCTCGGGAACGCGGCTGTGGCCGCTGTCCCGTGAACAATATCCGAAGCAGTTCCTGTCCTTCCTCGGACAGCGAAGCCTGTTCCAGAACACCGCCCTGCGCGTCGGCACGATCGAAGACGCGATGCCGCCGATCGTCGTCGGCTCGCGCGCGCACCGCTTCGTCATCGCCGAGCAGCTTCGCGAAGCGCACGTTCCTTCGACGTCGATCATTCTCGAGCCGCACGGCCGCAACACCGTCACCGCCGCTGCGGTCGCCGCGCACTTCGTCGCCGCCGAGTTCGGGCGCGACGCGCTGATCTTCCTCGCTGCCGCCGATCACGCGATCCTCGACGAGCGTGCGTTCGCGCTCGCGGTCGGCGCCGCCGCGCAAGCGGCGAGCGAGGACTACATCGTCACGTTCGGCATCAAGCCGACGCGCGCCGAAACCGGCTACGGCTATCTCAAGGCCGGCGCTTCGCTCGGCGTCGGCAGGGCGAGCCGCGTCGACGCGTTCATCGAGAAACCCGATCCCGATACGGCGCGCAAGCTCTTCGAAGCCGGCGACCGCTACTGGAACGGCGGCATGTTCCTGTTCCGCGTCGGGCACTTCCTCGACGAGGTCGCGCGCCTCGCACCCGAAACGCACGAGCACGCCGCGCGCGCGCTCGCCGACGCGCATCGCGAGAACGGCTTCGTCGACCTCGACGAGGCCGCATTCTCGCAATGCCGCAACCAGTCGATCGACTACGCGATCATGGAGAAGACCTCGCGCGCCGCGCTGGTTCCGCTCGATTGCGGCTGGGACGACGTCGGCTCGTGGAGCTATCTCGAGCGCATGCCGGCGAGCGACGAGCTGGGCAACCGCACGCGCGGCGACGTCATGGCGATCGACGCGGCGGGCAATCTCGCGCATTCGAGCGGACGTCTCGTCGCGCTGCTCGGCGTGACCGACCACATCGTCATCGAGACCGATGACGCGGTGCTGGTCGCCCCGAAGCATCGCGCGCAGGACGTCGGCCGCGCCGTGCAGATGCTCAAGCGCGACAAGCGCACCGAAGCCGAGAGCCACCGCCGCGTCTACCGGCCGTGGGGCTTCTACGAAATCATCGCGCTCGGCGAACGCTTCCAGGTCAAGCGCATCTCGGTGAAGCCGGGCCACAAGCTCAGCCTGCAGATGCACTATCACCGCGCCGAGCACTGGGTCGTCGTCAAGGGCACGGCGCGCGTGAGCTGCGCCGACCGGACCTTCATCCTCACCGAAAACCAGTCGACCTACATTCCGGTCGGCAACACGCATCGTCTGGAGAACGCCGGGAAACTGCCGCTCGAACTGATCGAGGTGCAGTCGGGCGGCTATCTCGGCGAAGACGACATCGTGCGCTTCAGCGACGCCTACGGCCGCACCGAGACGGCCGAGCCTCCATCACGACCACACGACGAGGGGATCGCGACGGCAGCTTCGGCGGGATAGCCCATGGACGGTTTCGCCAAGCTCGCGCCCTCGCGGCGCCTCGCCTGCTTCAAGGCGTACGACCTGCGCGGTCGCGTGCCGGACGAGCTCGACGCGGATCTCGCGTATCGCATCGGCGTCGCCTACGCCGAGCGCTTCGCGCCGACGCGCGTCGCGCTCGGGCGCGACGTGCGCCTGACCAGCGAAGCGCTGCTGGACGCGCTCGCGCAAGGGCTCGGAGCCGCCGGCGTCGAAACGCTCGACCTCGGCCTGTGCGGCACCGAAGAGGTCTACTTCGCCGCGTTCCAGCCCGGCGTCGACGGCGGCATCATGGTCACCGCGAGCCACAACCCCGCCGACTACAACGGGATGAAGCTCGTGCGCGGCGGCGCGTTGCCGATTTCCGGCGACTCGGGCCTGCGCGATCTCGAGGAAGACGTCGCGACATCGACGCTGCGTTCGAACGGCGATGCGCCGCGGCTTACGCCGCTCTCGTTCCGCGAAGACTACGTGCGTCACCTGCTCGGCTACGTCGACGTCGGCGCGCTTCGTCCGCTGAAAATCGTCGTCAACGCCGGCAACGGCAGCGCCGGCCTCGTCGTCGACGCGCTGGCGCCGCACCTGCCGTTCGAGTTCGCGCGCGTGCATCACGAGCCCGACGGCCGCTTCCCGAACGGCATTCCGAATCCGCTGCTGCCCGGGAACCGCGCATCGACCTCCGAAGCCGTGATCGAGCACGGCGCCGATTTCGGCGTCGCCTGGGACGGCGACTTCGACCGCTGCTTCGTCTTCGACGAGCGCGGCGAGTTCGTCGAAGGCTATTACATCGTCGGCCTCCTCGCCGAGGCGATGCTGAAGGCACATCCGGGGAGCCGCATCATCCACGACCCGCGGCTCGTCTGGAACACGATCGACATCGTCTGCTCGGCCGGCGGGGTGCCGGTCGAATCGAAGACCGGCCACGCGTTCGTCAAGGAGCGCATGCGCGCCGAGAACGCCGTCTACGGCGGCGAGATGAGCGCGCACCACTATTTCCGCAAGTTCTCGTATTGCGACAGCGGGATGATCCCGTGGTTGCTGGTGCTGCAGCAGATCTGCGAGAGCGGGCAGACCCTTGCCTCCCTAGTGGGGGAGCGAATGCGTCTGTTTCCGGC
>DATFRS010000295.1:0-11905 GCA_035263065.1 Rhodanobacteraceae bacterium | reverse complement strand
TCGACCGTCTCCGGCGGCACGCCTTCGATGCGCTCGACCGGCCAGTCGCGCGGCGTGACTTTGATCGCGATGCGCGCGCGATGGCCGCTCCGGTCGCGGACGTCGACCTCGATCGGGCCTTTCTCGTCGCGGCCGACGCCGAAGACGACGTCGCCTTCGGGCGTGACCGTGAGCTCGCGGTCGGCGTAGCGGGCGCGGCTGCCGGGCGGGAGCTTGCCGATGACGAGGGCACCTTGGGAGACGGAGGTGGGGAAGGTGGCTCTGTCTTCCGCTGCGATCGCGTGCGACGTCGTCGCGATCGAGAAAAGCATCGTCATCCCCGCGAAAGCGGGGATCCAGCGCCTTGTCTTTGTCGTTCGCGGAAAGGCCCTAGGTCCCCGCTTTCGCGGGGATGACGGAGTAGGGGAGCCGTCGATCACCGTGCAAACTCCAGCCGCATCCCCCGCACCGAATCGTCGAGCTGCCCGTCCTGCCACGCGAGCCGCCCGTTCACGAACGTCGCCGCGATGCTCGACCGGAACGTGAATTCCTCGAACGGCGACCACCCGCACTTCGACAGCACGTCGGCAGCCGTGACCGTGTGCGGCTTTTCCGGATCCACCAGCACGAGATCCGCGCGATAGCCTTCGCGCAGGAACCCGCGTTCGCGCACGTTGAACAGCGTCGCCGGCGCATGCGAGACCGCTTCGACGACGCGCTCGAGCGCAAGCTTGCCGTCGAGCACGCGCTCGATCGCGCACTGCAGCGCGTACTGCACGAGCGGGAGACCGGACGGGGCGCGCACATACGGTTCGGCTTTCTCGCTGGCGAGATGCGGCGCGTGGTCGGTCGCGAGCACGTCGATGCGGCCTTCGGCGAGCGCGCGCGTGATGCCGTCGCGGTCGGCAGCGGTCTTGATCGCGGGATTGCATTTGATGCGGTGGCCGAGCCGGGCGTAGTCGGCGTCGGTGAAGTGCAGGAAGTGCACGCAGGTCTCGGCGGTAATGCGCTTGCCGGCGACGGGGCCGGGCTCGAACAGCGCACATTCGTCGGCGGTCGAGATGTGCAGCACGTGGAGGCGCGTGCCGTGCTTCTTCGCGAGGCTGATCGCGAGCTTCGTCGACTTGACGCAGGCTTCGCGCGAGCGGATCAGCGGATGCTGGTCGGCCGGGATGTCGTCGCCCCAGCGCTCGCGCGCCTTCGCTTCGGCGGCGAGGATCATCGGCGTGTCCTCGCAGTGCGTGATGATCGGCACCGGCGCTTCGCGGAAGATCGCATCGAGCGTCGCCGGGTCGTCGACCAGCATGTTGCCGGTCGAGGCGCCCATGAACACCTTGATGCCGGGCGCGGCGAGCGGGTCGAGGCGGCGGATCTCCTCGAGGTTGTCGTTCGTCGCGCCGAGATAGAACGCGTAGTTGACGCGCGACACTTCGGCGCCGCGCGCGTACTTCGCTTCGAGCGCGCCGCGGTCGGTCGCGGGCGGCTTCGTGTTCGGCATCTCCATGTAGCTCGTGATGCCGCCGGCGAGGCAGGCGCGCGACTCGCTTTCGATGTCGGCCTTGTGCGTGAGGCCCGGCTCGCGGAAGTGCACCTGGTCGTCGATCATGCCGGGCAGCAGCCACCGGCCGTGCGCGTCGAGCACGCGGTCGCCGGCGCGGGCGGTGAGGCTCGTGCCGATCCTGTGGATGCGTCCGTCGCGCAGGGCGACGTCGCCGTGGATGCGGCGGCCTTCGTTGACGATCTCGGCGTTGGTGATCAGCCAGTCAGTCATCTTCCTTCGAAGCTCCTTTCGCGGCGCGCGGCCACCAGATGAAGTCGTCCGGCACGGGATCGATCCCGCCGGCGCAGAGCGGCTGGCAGCGCAGGATGCGCATCAGCCCGAGCCAGCCGCCGCGCAGCGTGCCGAAGCGCGCGACGGCGACGCGCGCATAGTCCGAGCAGCTCGGATGGAAACGGCAGCGCGAGCCGAACAACGGGCTCAGCCAACGTTTGTAACATTCCAGCAGCAGGATGACGAGGCGCGACACGGTCGACTCCGCCGCCGTGGCGCGGCTCCGATCGAAGTATGCATCGGCGCTCGCGATTGCGGTCGCCCCGCCGCGGGCGCGCGCCGCGGCGATCGCCGCCGCGCGCGTTCGCGGCGACGCAGGCGCCCGCCGCGACAGGGATTTTGGCGGTTGCCGGGGGGTGGGACTTAGGCTATAACACGCGGCCGCCGAGTCATGAGGTGGACGCAAGCAATGGCAAAGAACAAACCGGCCCCGGCCGGTCATGCGAAAAAAGCGAAGGCCCCGGCGCGCGCCAAGCCCGTCGCGCGGGTCGCCGCGAGCAAGGCGCGCAACGCGCCGGCGAAGGCCGCCGCGAAGGCGAAGCGGCCACCCGCAGTCGTTAGGAAGACGGCGAGCAAGCCCGCGAACAAACCTGTGAGCAAGGCGGTCAAACCGGCCGCGAAGAGCGCGCCGGCGAAGCCGGTCGCAACGAAAGCTGCGAGCGCGGCGACGCACGCAACGAAGAAGCCCGTTGTTGCGTCGAAGCCAGTAGCAGTGCAGTCCAGCACGATCGAAAAGCAGTCCGGGAAGTCAGTGAGCACGAGCAAATCCTCCGCTACCATCACCGCGACACCACCCTCTTCGAAAGGCCCCAAGGCGCGCGCGGTCGCGCCGGCGGTCGACAACGGCGTGACCATGCAGGACGGACGCTACGCGCTGCCGACCTCGGTCCGCATCGAGCTGCCGAACGGCTACAAGCCGACGGCGAAAGAGGAATACATGAGCCCGCGCCAGCTCGAGTACTTCCGCCGCAAGCTCGGCAAGTGGCGCGAAGAGCTGGTCGAGGAGAGCCGCCAGACGATCGAGAGCCTGCGCGACGAAGTGCGCGACGTCGGCGACGAAGCCGAGCGCGCGACGCGCGAAACCGAGAACTCGCTGGAGCTTCGCACGCGCGACCGCTACCGCAAGCTGATCTCGAAGATCGACAAGGCGCTGAAGCGCATCGAAGAGGGCCGCTACGGCTACTGCGAGGAGACCGACGAGGAAATCGGCCTCGAGCGCCTCGAGGCGCGCCCCATCGCGACGCTCTCGCTCGACGCGCAGGAGCGCTGGGAGCATCGCCAGAAGCAGATGGGCGACTGAACGCGCATCGTTCCGTCGACATCGCGTGAAATCGGACGCCCCGCACCCGCGGGGCGTCTTCGTTTCCGCGTTCAGGCGTCAGGACGCGCTGGCCGCGCGGCGATGAGTCTGGCAGGCTAGAACGCGAAGTCGATCCGGGGTCGAGGACGTGGGCGAGCGCAAGTATTTCGGAACCGACGGCATCCGCGGCCGCGTCGGCGAATGGCCGATCACCGCGGAGTTCATGCTCAAGCTCGGCCGCGCCGCCGGCACGGTGCTCGCCGCGCCGAACCGCAAGGCGACCGTCGTCATCGGCAAGGACACGCGCGTGTCGGGCTACATGTTCGAGTCCGCGCTCGAAGCGGGGCTCGTTGCCGCGGGTGCCGACGTGCGCCTGCTGGGTCCGATGCCGACCCCGGCCGTCGCGTATCTCACGCGCAGCCTTCGCGCCAGCGCGGGCATCGTGATCAGCGCCTCGCACAACCCGCACCAGGACAACGGCGTCAAGTTCTTCTCCGCGTCGGGCGAGAAGCTCGACGACGCGGTCGAGATCGCGATCGAGCGCGAGCTCGAGGCGCCGTTCGCGACGGTCGACTCCGAAGCGATCGGCAAGGTCGTGCGCATCGAGGACGCCGCCGCGCGCTACGCCGAGTTCTGCAAGTCGACCGTGCCGGGCACGCTCAGCCTGCGCGGCCTCTCGATCGTGCTCGACTGCGCGCACGGCGCGACGTACCAGATCGCGCCGAAGGTGTTCGCCGAGCTCGGCGCGACCGTCGACGCGATCGGCAACCGGCCCGACGGGCTCAACATCAATCGCGACGTCGGCTCGACGAAGCCGCAGGCGCTGGTGCGTGCGGTGGTCGACGCCGGCGCCGATCTCGGCATCGCGTTCGACGGCGACGGCGACCGCGTGCAGATGGTCGACCGCTACGGCAAGCTCGTCGACGGCGATCAGCTCTTGTATCTGCTCGCGCAGGACTGGTTCGCGAGCGGCCGCCTGCGCGGCCCGCTGGTGGGCACGCTGATGAGCAACTACGGCCTCGAGCGCGCGATGCGCGAGCTCGGCGTCGAGTTCATCCGCGCGAACGTCGGCGACCGCTACGTGCTGCAGCAGCTGAAGGAGCACGGCGGCACGCTCGGCGGCGAGACGTCCGGTCACATCCTCACGCTCGACCGCGCGACCAGCGGCGATGCGATCGTCAGTGCACTGCAGGTGCTCGATGCGCTCTCGCGCAGCGGTCAGACGCTCGACCAGGCCGTCGCCGGCATGCGCAAGATTCCGCAGACGACCGTCAACATCAAGGTCGCCGGCGGCGCGGCGCTCGTCGCCGACGCCGACGTGCAACGCGTCCTCGAGCGCGTGCGCGGCGAGCTCGAAGGGCAGGGGCGCGTCGTGCTGAGGCCGTCGGGGACGGAGCCGCTGGTGCGCGTCACGGTCGAGGCGGCGGACGACCAGCTGGTGACGCGGCTGTCCGATGAGTTGGCGGATGCGGTGAAGGCGGCGGCGGCGAAGATCGCCGCTTGATTTCCCTTCTCCCGCTTGCGGGAGAAGGTGCCGAAGGCGGATGAAGGGAAGGCTTTAGCGGCGTGCCCTCACCCCAGCCCTCTCCCGCAAGCGGGAGAGGGACGAAATCGCCGCTGCTGTAGACTTCTGCGCATGACATCGCGCATCCCGACGCTCGACATCCGCCGCTACGACACCGACCGCGACGCGTTCGTCGACGAGCTCGGCGCCGCCTATCGCGAGTGGGGCTTCGCCGGCATCCGCGGGCACGGCATCGCGCCTTCGCTGGTCGAGCGCTCGTACGACGCGTTCCAGCGCTTCTTCGCGCTGCCGGCCGAGGCGAAGGTGAAATATCACCTCAAGGGCACCGGCGGTGCGCGCGGCTACACGCCGTTCGGCATCGAGACGGCGAAGGATTCGCGCTATCCGGACCTGAAGGAGTTCTGGCACATCGGCCGCGAGATCCCGCGCGATTCGAAGTACGCAGACGTGATGGCGCCGAACGTCTGGCCATCCGAAATCCCGGAGTTCCGGCCGGCCGGCTACGGCCTCTACGACGCGCTCGACCGCCTCGGCTCGCGCGTGCTGCGCGGGCTCGCGCTGCACATCGACCTCCCGGAAACGTACTTCGACGACAGGACGAACTACGGCAACTCGATCCTGCGCCCGATCCACTATCCGCCGATCACGGCGCCCGACGTGCCGAACGTCCGCGCGGGCGCGCACGAGGACATCAACCTCATCACGCTGCTCGTCGGCGCGAGCGCCGAAGGCCTCGAAGTGCGCTCGCACGCCGGCGAGTGGGTACCGTTCACGGCCGAGGCCGACACGATCGTCGTCAACATCGGCGACATGCTGCAGCGGCTGACGAACCACGTGTATCCGTCGACGACGCACCGCGTCGTCAATCCGCCGAACGCGAACGCGCGCAAGCCGCGCTACTCGGTGCCGTTCTTCCTGCACCCGAATCCCGATTTCGTCATCGACGTGCTGCCGTCGTGCGTCGACGCGGCGCACCCGGTCCGCTATCCGCAGGCGATCACGGCGCACGACTACCTGCAGGAACGCCTGCGCGAGATCAAGCTGATCTAGGCGCGCCGACCGCCATGTCCGTCAAACGCGGTCTGGTTCCCCTCGTCGTCGTCGCGCTCGTCGCGCTCGTGTACTGGCCGGGGCTGCACGGATTCTGGACGCGCGACGACTTCATGCAGCTCGCGTTCGCGCGCCTGGTCGGCTCGCCGTGGCCGCTGTTCGTGCGCGATCACTACTTTCCGGTGCCGGGCTCGGTGTTCCGGCCGCTCGGGTTCGCGTCGTTCTGGCTGTGGCAGGCGCTGTTCGGCACGGACTACTTCGCGCACGCGTTCGGCGACATGCTGCTGCACGTCGCGGTCTGCCTCGCGCTGTACCGCGTTCTCCGCGGCGCGTGGCTGGAGCGTACGCCGGCCGTCCTCTGCACGCTGCTGTTCGCCGTGCATCCGGTCGTGCTCGGCACGGCGCTCTGGTGGTCGGCTCGGTTCGATCTGCTCGCGACGCTGTTCGCGCTGATCGCGGTGCGCGCCGCGTTCGACTGCGTGGACAGGCCGCGCGCCGGTTCGCTGCTCGTCGTGCTGGCGTCGCTGCTCGCCGCGCTGCTGTCGAAGGAGACCGCGCTCGCCGGCGCCGCCGCAATCGGCATGGTGTGGTTGCGGACGGCGTGGGCCGATCGCGCACGTCGCGGTCAGGCGCTTCGCGCCGTCGGCGCGCTCGTCGTGCTCGTGCTGCTCTTCTTCGCGTGGCGTACGGCCGTGCTCGGCACGCTGGGGAGCGGGCTCGCCGGCGACGCGCCGCTCGTCGATGCGCTCGGTCGCGGATTCGCGGACTGGATCGCGAACCTGCCGGGCTATCTGCTGCTCTCGTCGGGCACGGGCAGCGTGCTGCAGGCTGCGATAGTCGCCGCGTTGATGATCGTCCTCGTGGCGCTGGCTGCCGGGCTCGGCGACGACGAACGGCGACCGTTCTCGCTCGGCGCCATCGATCTGCTCGTTTGCGGCGCCTGCGTGTTCGTGCTGCCGGCCGTGCTCCAGGCGCCGGTGGCGGCGTTGAACGCGGCGCCGTTCCGCGCGGATGCTTCGGCCGTGGAGACGGCGATGCAATCGCGGTTGTACTACTTGAGCTTCGCCGGACTCGCGCTCGCGCTCGGCGCTGCGGTCGGGCGCGTCTGGTCCGACACGCGCGTTCCGAGGGCAGCGGTGGCGACAGCGTTCGCGATCGGCACGGGTGTCGCGGCCTGGATCTCGCACGGCCATGCCGCCGCATTTGCCGCGCGAACTTCGGTTCCGCGCGCCATGGCCGTGGGAGTCGCCGCAGCGGTCGATCGCATCGCGACGGCGCGGGACCGCTGCGACGTCGCCGTGCTCGGCAGCGAGCGGCCGCCGGAATGGGCCATCTACGTCTCGATGGATTCGGTCACGAAGGCGCTGAGCACGAACATCGAGCGCACCGGCCGCTGCTTCGTGCACGCCGACTATCCGACGTTCTTCAACCTCATGCGCGGCGACGCGACGCCGACCGGCGCATGGCCGTACACGCCGCACGAAAACCAGGGGCACCCCGTGCCGTGGCTGCACGTCGGCGATCTCGTCGCCGCGTATCTCGATCCGCCGGTGAATGCCGATGCGAACGGCGTCGTGTTCCTGCGCTACGAGAACGGCGCGTTCGTCGAAACGGCCGCGGACCCCGCCGCGCTGCACT
Organism: Rhodanobacteraceae bacterium; assembly: GCA_035263065.1. GTDB lineage: Bacteria > Pseudomonadota > Gammaproteobacteria > Xanthomonadales > Rhodanobacteraceae > Dokdonella_A. Next base: position 4,582 of record DATFRS010000295.1, on the reverse strand, counting down.
GACTCAGTGCTTCGCGTGGCGCTCCGTCACGCGGAAATTGCCGGAGTACGCCGCGATCAGTTTCAGCGCGAGCGGATCGGGAATCAGCTTGAACAGCGCCTTGATCAGTCGATAGCGCACGCCGACGATGCGCACGATCCGGCCGCGCTCGACCGCGTCGAGCCCGTCGCGCGCGACGTCGCCGGCGTCGAGCCAGACCCATTTCGGCATCTTCGAGACCGTCTTGCGCGAGCCGGTCACGTCATGGAATTCCGACAGCGTGAAGCCGGGGCAGAGCGCGCAGACGTTGATGCCGTGGTGCCGGTTCTCGAGCGCGAGCGCTTCGCTGAAGCGGCTCAAATACGCCTTCGACGCCGCGTAGAGCGTGTGTCCCGCGGGCGCCGGCATGAGCCCCGCGAACGACGCGACGTTGACGATGCGGCCGTAGCCGCGCTCGCGCATGCCGGGCACGAAGCGATGGCAGAGCTCCGTCGGCGCCTCGATCATGACGCGCAGGAACGCCGCGTGCGTGCGCCAGTCCTGCGCGACGAGGCTGCCGGTCACGCCGTAGCCGGCGCTGTTGATCAGCACGTCGATCGCGAGGCCCTGCGCGTCGATCGCCGCCTGCAGCGCGGCCGGCGCGACGGGATCGGCGAGATCGGCGGGGATCGCCCGCGCGTCGACGCCATGCCGTTCGCGAAGCTCGCGCGCGAGCGCTTCGATGCGCTCGGCGCGCCGCGCGGTGAGGACGACGTGCGTGCCGCGCGCCGCGAGCGCGCGCGCGAACGCGGCGCCGATACCGGCCGAGGCGCCGGTGACCAGCGCGTAGCGAACGGGCTTGCCTTGATCTTCTCCCATGCCGCCAGCCTAAGCGGCCGGCGGCCTTGTGGGAATCACCCGCGGCTCATCCGCAGGTGAAAAAGTCGAACCCGCTGGCGAACAGGTGATCGTGCGGGCCGGCGCACTGCGAGAACTCGGACGTGTTCCCCTCGGGATCGGTGGCCGTCGCGGTGATCTCGGCGTTTTCGGGCGCGGGGAACGCGAGCGGGCCGAAGGTCGCACCGCCGTTCGAGTCCGTCGTCACGTCGGTCGTGCCGATGAACTGCTGGCCTTCGCCGTAACCGGTCGCGTCGCAGAATTCGCTCGCGAAGAACTCGAGGCGGAACGCGGTCGACGGCGTCGAGTTCAGCGTTCCGGAAATCGTCACCGACCCGCCGGCGCTGACGGCGCTCGTGATGATCGGATGGTTCTGCAGGTCGTTCGAGCCGGTGTCGGCGTCGCCGTCGTCGTTCTCGACCGGCGTGCCGAATTGGAACGAAATGCCGAGGCCCGCGTTCGAATGGATCGAGTTGCCGAGGATCGGCCAATGGTTCGGTCCGAAGTCGAACTGGACGCCCTGGCCGCAGTTGTACGCGATCGTGTTGCCGGCGCCGGGCTCGGTGCCGCCGATGATGCTGCCGTCGACGCCGTTCATGTGCAGCAGGATCGCGCTGCTGTGGTTCGGGACCGGCCGCGTGCCGCTCGCGTCGGTGCCGAAGCGGTTGCCCTGGATGACGACGCCGGTCGGCCCGTCGATCAGGACGATGCCGAGCGTGAGGCCGGAGAAGACGTTGCCGGCGAGCGGCGTCAGGCCGCCGATCTGGATGCCCGACGGGCCGTTGTTGGTCGACAGGCCGACATCGCCGCCGATCGCGGTGGCAGACGTCACGTCGGTACCGATGAGGTTGCCCTGGATGACCGAATCCGTGACGTTGCCGCCCAGCACGAGCGCCGTGCCGGTCGCATTGATGATATTGCCCGCGCCGGCGACGTCGCCGCCGATCACCGTGTTCGACGCGGGCCCCAGCGGCCCGATGCCGATGCCGTCGCTCCCGTTGTCGGGTTCGAGCGGCACCGTGCCGGTCGCGTCCGTGCCGATGTAGTTGCCCTGCACGAGATTGCCGTTGCCGCCGATCTGCAGCGTGTGCGACCCGGAGCCCGCACCGGCGGCCATCACGTTGCGCGCGGCCGGCGCCGTGCCGCCGAGGACGTTGTTCGATCCGCCTAGCCGGACGACCGGATAGTGGCCGCCCTGCAGCGTGCTGCCCGTCGGATCGGTGTTGAGGAAATTGCCTTCGATGACGCTGTCGTCGACCGGTCCCGCCGGTCCGACCGAGATGTTGACGCCGGTGACGCGGTTGACGACGAGGCCGCGGATCGTCGAGCCGGGGCCCGTCAGCCGCAGCATGTCGCCGGTGCCCATCAGGCTGCCGTCGATCTCGATCAGCAGCACGGCGTCGTCGCCGACCGTGAGCGTGTTCGCGCTCGTGCCGGGTTGCGTGTAGCCGTCGATGACGACCGCTTCGGCGATGCTCGGCAGAACGCTCGTCGGCTGGATCGTATGCACGCCGGCACCCGGGATCGCGAACGCGATGAGGTCGACGTCCGGCAGGAGGTTTCCTCCCGCGCATTCGCCGGTCGTCGCGCCGGAGGGAATGTTGTCCGATGCCGCCGTGATCGCTTCGCGCAGCGTGCACAAGCCGTCGTCGGCGGCTGCGTCGCTGGTCGAGTTGACGGTGATCGTGTTCGCGGCCGCGAGGGTCGAAGCGAATGCCGCCGCGAGGGTGAAGCCGATACTCCGGTTCATGAAACCTCCCTTTTTCAATGTCAGGCGCTCTCGCGCCACCGTTCAATCCGGTTCGAAGTCGTCGGCGAAGATCGGGTCGTAGACGATGCCGTCGAGCTCCACGACGCGCGAACCCCGCGACGTGTTGTTGCCCGCCTGGACGAACTCCGCGCGGAACTCCTGCGCGTGCGTGGGACGCAGGTGCAGGCATTTCAGGATCTGGCGCTCGTCCGCGCCCTGGCCGTACGGCAGCGCGATGTCGGCGTCGTACAGCGTCGCGAACGTGCCGCCCGTCGGTCGCGCCTGGATGCGCACGTGGTCGAACGAACGCTGCGTGTCGTTCGCCTCGTCGTGATACGCATGTAGGGCGAGGCCGCCCAGCGTGACCGGCGTCGCGGTCTGCCATTCGATGCTTTGCAGGGTGCCGTCCGGCATGCCGTCCGCGAACAGCACCGAGTCGCTTTCCGGCGAGCAGTCTTCGGCGCCGAAGACGCAGTCCGCACGGTTCGACAGGAGCGGCGTCGTGGCCGTGACGAGGGCGCTTTCCCAGAGATCGTCGTGACGGTCGACGGCGCAGTCCGGCTTGCACTTGCCGTCGACGCCGGCGCCGAAGAGCGTGCCGATCTCGCCGGCCGTCAGCGCGCGGTCGTAGAGGGTGAGCTCGTCGATGTCGCCGGCGTAGGCGCCGTAGCCGTCGATGCCGACCGAGCCGAGAACGGTCCACGACGCGAACACGAACTCGCGGTCGCTCGCAGTGCCGGTATGGACGAGCGATCCGTCGACCCAGATGTGCGGCGTGAGGTCCTCGACCACGACGGCCACGTGCACCCAGTCGCCGATCGGCATGTCGACGCGCGCCAGGCACGGCAGCAGCCACACGGTGTGCTCGCCGACGCAGATGCCGTTGGTGCCGACCGCGACGCCGATGCCGGCCGCGAGGTTCTCTTCGCCCGGCGGCGCGGAGTTCGCGCCGTGCTCGGGGAACAGCACCCAGGGCATCGGTGCCGCGCAGGTGCCGTTGTTCGACTCGGCGCAGTCCGGCAGCGCCGCTTCGGGTCGTGCCCAGAGCTCGATCGTGAACGCGCCGCGCACCGCGCGCTCTTCGGCGTAGATCGTATCCGTGTACAGGCGGTCCTCGATCGCTCCGCCGAAATGGATCGCGCTGCCGACCTTGCCGGGCGCGAAGCCGACGCCCGGCGCGACGAAGATCGCGTTGTGGTAGCCGGCGAGGTCGTCGTAGTTGCGCTCGCCGGCGAGCCAGTAGACCGCGCCCGGCGGCGTCGGCACGCAGGTCTGCGCGGCGGCGCCGGCGCAGGTGAGACCGAAGGCGCAGGCGGCGGCCCGCAGGCGCCGTGCTGCTGGAGAAGCCGTAGCGACGGTATTCACGATCGTCCTCCCCGATGCGGTCCGGCGTCGAGTCTGCGCGCGGCCGGCGCGGCGAGTCCTGACGGATTGCGGAAGGATTTCGGAAGGATTTCTGCCGGCGCCGCGCCGTAGAATGGGCAGGGGGAGGGGAGGGCTGCGATGGATGCCGAAGCGGGCCTTTCGTCGCCTGCACTGTCGGTTTTCAGCTTCGGACGGGCCGAGCTCGACGAGCAACGCCGCGAGCTGCGCGTGGACGGCCGCCCGGTCGCGCTCGAGACCAAGCCGTACGAGCTCCTGCGCGTCTTCCTGCATCATCCCGGCGAGACGCTGGCGAAGGACGAGCTGATCGAAGCCGTCTGGCCCGGCCGCGTCGTCACCGAAGGCGTGCTCGCCAAATGCGTGACGAAGCTCCGCGGTGCGCTCGGCGACGACGAGCAGCAGGTCATCCGCACGCTGCACGGCTACGGTTACCGGTTCGTCGCGTCGCTTTCGGTGCGCGCTCCTGCCGGCGGTTCCGCATCGCCGACGCCGCGCGCGGGCGACGCGTTGCCCGCGCGCCCGCACTGGCACCTCGTACGCGAGCTCGGGCACGGCGGTTTCGGCAGCGTCTGGCTCGTCGAGCACGAGAAGACG
>DATFRS010000294.1:0-2394 GCA_035263065.1 Rhodanobacteraceae bacterium | reverse complement strand
GTTCGCCGAGCGGCGGCCGCCGCGCGAGGAGCGCATCGCGGTCATCGGCGCCGGACCCGCCGGCTTAACCTACGCGTCGCTGGTGGCGGCGGGCAACGAGGTGACGGTGTTCGAAAAGGACGCGCGTCCGGGCGGCGCATTTCGCTACGCCGGCAAGGCGCCGCTGTTCCAAGAGGTCGCCGCGAGCGAGGCGAGCTTCGAGCGCTACATCGGCGACCTTGTCGCCGCGTGCACGCGCAACGGCGTCAAATTCCGCTTCGAGTGCGACGTCGCCGAGCAGCCCGACGTGCTCGCGCCGTTCGACCGCCTCGTGATTGCGACCGGCGCCCGCTACAGGCTCGGCCTCGGGACAATCGCAACCAATATGCTTGAATGGGGCGCCGCTCGCTCGCCGCCCTTCTCCCAGCTTTTTTCCGCGCCGATGTTTCGCGATTGGTTCTATTACCAGGGACGACGCGGAACGGCCGACCACTTCCGGCCATTTGCCAAGCCCCGGCAGATAGTCGTCGCCATCGGCGATGCCGTTCGGGCGGGCAAAAGCAAAGACGCGATCGCGAGCGCGTTCGAGGCTGCGTTGCTTCCTTCGCCTTCCGAATAGCGCGTCCTCAAGAGCTTTAATCGCCGTCCTCGCGCGCAAACTCACCGCGTTCCGAGCAAGTCGGCGACCGCCATGGCGACGATCTTGGTCGCGGCGCGCAGGTCGTCGAGGCGCAGGTTCTCGTTGGCGTCGTGCGCGTTCGCTTCGCGAATCGAGCGCGGCCCGGCGCCGTAGAGCACGATCGGAATGCCCGCCGCCGCGTAATGGCGCGCGTCGGTATAAAGCGGCACGCCGGTCACGGGCGCGTCGACGCCCAGGATCTGCTTCGCGCGGCGTTGAATTGCGGCCACGATCCGATCCGTGCCCGGCTGCGGCCTCAGCGGCGCGGCCGACAGAAGTTGGCGCACCGCGACCTTGATTTGCGGATCATGCCTGGCCGAAGTCGCGATCAGCTCGCGGAGCTCGGCTTCGACCTCGGCAGGGTTCTCTTCCGGAATCACGCGACGGTCGATGCGAAAGACGACTTGATCCGGAACCACATTGGTGTTGATGCCGCCCTTGATCAATCCGACGTTCAGCGTCGGAGAGACGATGCCCGCCGTGCCGGAGCGTATGCGCGCGAGCGTCGCGCGATGCGCGTAGAGCACGGCGAGAATGGCGTTGGTCGCCTCGAGCGCGTCGACGCCGGCCTCCGGCATGGCGGCATGCGCCTGCTTGCCCGTGACCGTCACCTCGAGATGCAGACAGCCGTTATGCGCGGTGACCACCGAATAGGAAAAGCCAGCCGCGATCACCGCGTCGGGCCGCACCAGCCCCTGATCGAGCAGCCATTTCGGGCCGACGATACCGCCGGCTTCCTCGTCATAGGTGAAGTGAAGTTCGAGCGTTCCAGCAAGCTTGCCGCCCTGTGCGGCCGCTGCTTTCAACGCGAGCAGCGCCCAGGTGTAGCTGGCAAAATCCGATTTCGACACCGCCACGCCGCGTCCGTACATGACTGCACCATGCGCGCCGTCCTCGATGACCGCCCCGTAAGGATCGAGGCGCCATCCGAGACCGGGCGGCACTACGTCCCCGTGGGCATTGAGCGCGACGACCGGCCCATCGTCGAAGCGATGGCGGACGATGACATTGGTCACGCTCTTCATGCAGGCGGCCTCAACCGCGGAGCGCGGCACGTCATGCGTCCCGACCGCAAGACCGAGCTGCTCCAGCAGTTGCCGCGCGCGTTTCGCGTGCGCGGCGCAATCCCCAGGCGGATTGTCGCTCGGTACCTTTACCAACTCGGCGAGAAATTCGGTCTCGCGCGGGAAATCGCGATCGACGAACGCAGCGATGACGTCTGCCTGCGTCATGACGTTTCGGCCAGCCGAACCACGGCATCGAGCATGACGCGCGCTGCGATATCGGCATCCTCGGCGGTGACGATCTCGCGCGGCGAATGACTAACGCCGCCGTTTCCGCAGCGCACGAACAGCATAGCGACGTCGGTGAGGCCGTCGAACATCATGGCATCGTGGCCGGCCCCGCTTGGAAGATGGCGCGGCGTCACGCCTGCGCGCGCCACGGCATCGGCCAAGAGCGACTGCAAGCGCGGCGAGCACCGCACCGCGGCCGTTCGCTGCACTTCCGTGCTCTCGATGATGACGCCGCGTCTTGCCGCGATACGGGCGATCTCCGCCCTGACGTCGGACACGGCGGCATCGCGCGTCGCGTCATCGCCCGCACGGATATCGAGCGTGAGCTCGCAGCGGCCCGGAATGATGTTGATCGCGCCGTTGGGAACGGCAAGCCGCCCCACCGTGCCGACGAGCGTGGGCGCCTGCGCGCAGCGCTTTTCGACATAAAGCACGAGCTCG
>DATFRS010000293.1:0-3400 GCA_035263065.1 Rhodanobacteraceae bacterium | reverse complement strand
GAGGCACTCGTTCGCGGGCAGAAGATCGTGCGCGGGATCGAAGCCGTCGAGGTTGCCGAGCAGGAAGCGCGCCGTGTTGCGGATGCGGCGGTACGCATCCGACACGCGCTTCAGGATCTCGTCGGAGACCGCGATCTCGTTGCGGTAGTCGGTCGACGCGACCCAGAGCCTCAGCACGTCGGCGCCGAGCGTGTCGACGACCTTCTGCGGCGCGATCACGTTGCCGAGCGACTTCGACATCTTGCGGCCCTGCGCGTCGACCGTGAATCCGTGCGTCAGCACTTCGTCGTACGGCGCGCGGCCCTGCATCGCGGTCGACGTCAGCAGCGAGGACTGGAACCAGCCGCGATGCTGGTCGGAACCTTCCAGATACATGACCTTGTCGGCCGGCATGCGCGCGAGGTTCGGGCGCTGGTCGAGCACGCAGAAATGCGAGACGCCCGAATCGAACCAGACGTCGAGGATGTCGGTGACCTTCTCGTAGTTCGACGCTTCCGCGCCGAGCAGCTCGGCGGGATCGAGCGCATACCACGCGTCGACGCCGCCCTTCTCGACGCGCTGCGCGACCTGTTCCATCAGCTCGACGCTGCGCGGATGCGGCGCGTGGTCGACCTTGTCGACGAGGAGCACGATCGGCACGCCCCACGTGCGCTGGCGCGAGATGCACCAGTCGGGACGGCCCGCGACCATGCCGGCGATGCGCTCCTCGCCCCACGCCGGGAACCAGTCGACGTCGTCGCGGATGGTCTTCAGCGCCGCCTCGCGCAGGTCCTTCTCCTCCATGCTGATGAACCACTGCGGCGTCGTGCGGAACGCGACCGGCGTCTTGTGCCGCCAGCAGTGCGGATAGCTGTGCGTGATCTTCGCGTCGGCGAGCAGGTGCCCGCGCTCGCGCACGAGCGCGATGATCGCGTCGCTGGCCTTCCAGATGAACTGGCCGGCGAAGATCGGCGTCGACGGCAGATACACGCCGTTGCCGCCGACGGGATTGAGCTCCGCCGCCGTGTACTTCTCCACGAGCCCGTATTTCTGGCCGACCGTGAAGTCCTCGACGCCGTGACCCGGCGCCGTATGCACCGCGCCGGTGCCCTCTTCGGCCGAGACGTGCTCGCCGAGCAGCAGCGGGATCTCGCGCTCGTAGAACGGATGGCGCAGGCGCAGCAGGTCGAGCTCGACACCCTTCACGCGCCCGAGCACGTTCGCATGCTCGACGCCGTAGCGCGCGAGCGCCTTCGCGGCGAGCGCATCGGCGAGCACGAGCAGCATGCGCTTGCCGTCGCGCGACGGGCCTTCGACGAGCACGTATTCGAGCTCCGGCCCGAGCGTGACCGCGACGCTCGCGGGCAGCGTCCACGGCGTGGTCGTCCAGATCGGCACCGCGACGAAGTCCCCGTCGGCGACCGTCACGCCGAACTTCGCCGCGAACGCCTTCGGATCGATCGCGTCATACGCGACGTCGATCGCCGGCGACTGCTTGTCGTGATATTCGATCTCGGCCTCGGCGAGCGCCGAGCCGCAGTCGAAGCACCAGTACACCGGCTTGAAGCCGCGCACGACGTGGCCGTTCGCGTGGATCTTCGCGAGCGCGCGGATCATGTCCGCCTCGTAGCGGAAATCCATCGTGCGATACGGGTTGTCCCAGTCGCCGAGCACGCCGAGGCGCTTGAAGTCGGCGCGCTGGAGATCGATCTGCTTCGTCGCGTACTCGCGGCACTTCGCGCGGAACGTCGCCGCGTCGACCTTCTGCCCGACCTTGCCGACGTCCTTCTCTACGGCGATCTCGATCGGCAGGCCATGGCAGTCCCAGCCCGGCACGTACGGCGAGCGGTAGCCGGCGAGCAGTGCCGACTTCACGACGACGTCCTTCAGGATCTTGTTGACCGCGTGCCCGATGTGGATCACGCCGTTCGCGTACGGCGGGCCGTCGTGCAGGATGAACGCACGCTCACGGCCCGACGTCTGCTGCTGGATCGCGTCGTAGCGCCGCTTGGCTTCCCATTCGGCGAGCATGCCGGGCTCGCGCTTGGCGAGATCCGCCTTCATCGCGAAATCGGTCCTGGGCAGGTTGATCGTGTTCTTGTAGTCGGTAGTCATGGACGCAGGGGAACGGGGATCGGATTCTTCGTCATTCCGGCGAAAGCCGGAATCCATCTTGATCCTGGGCGACATGGGGACGGCCGCGAGGAGAGGCCAGTATCTCGCGCGCCTCCTCCGCATCGCGATCGATCTGCCGCACCATCGCATCGAGATCGGCGAACTTCGCCTCGTCGCGGAGCTTCGCGACGAACTCGATGTCGATGCGCCGGCCGTAGAGATCGCCGTCGAAGTCGAACAGATGCGCCTCGAGCAAGGGCTCGGTGCCGTCGACCATCGGCCGGATCCCGAGGCTCGCGACGCCCGGCATCGGCTGCGCATCGACACCGCGCACGCGCACCGCGAAGATGCCGCCGACCGGCGACACTCGCCGCCCGAGCCGGATGTTCGCGGTCGGATAGCCGAGCTTGCGCCCGAGCTGCGCGCCGCGCACGACGTGGCCGCCGATCGAGAACGTGCGGCCGAGGAGGCGCGCCGCGTCGTCGAACTCGCCGGCCGCGAGATGCGCGCGGATCGCGCTGCTCGACACGCGCTCGCCGTCGATCGTGATGTCGGGCAGCGTGTGCGCGGCGAATCCGCGCCGCGCGCCGAGCTTCTCGAGCATCGCGACGTCGCCGCGCCGGTTGTGGCCGAAGCGAAAATCGGCCCCGACCCAGATTTCGCGCACGTCGCAGCGTTCGACCAGCACGTGCTCGACGAAGTCCTCGGCTTCCATCGCCGCAAGTGCCGCGTCGAAGCGCAGCAGCAGCAGGCGCGCCATGCCGGCGTCGCCGATGCGCTCGATCTTCTCGCGCACGCTCCCGAGCCGCGGCACCGGCGCGCCGCGCGCGAAGAACTCGCGCGGGATCGGCTCGAAGCTGATCGCCATCGGCACGAGGCCCTGCTCGCGCGCACGCGCGTCGACGCGCTCGAGCAACGCACGATGGCCGAGATGGACGCCATCGAACGCGCCGACGCACACGACGCTGCCGCCCGGAGCCAGGCTCGGCCCCGCGGCATCCCGGAAAAGCAGGCTCATGGCACGAGTATAGCCGCTGCATTGCAGCATGCGGGGCGCCCTTCCCCCTCTCCCGCATGCGGGAGAGGGCTGGGGTGAGGGTGTAAGTCTGAGGCGTTGCCGGTGTGTCGTGAGGAGCCCGTGTACAAGGAATGCAAGCATGACTATGGTGCAAAACCCCGACCGCACTGTTGATGTGGTCGTGATTGGCGGTGGCCCCGGAGGGAGTACAACGGCGACCATGCTGGCACGCCAGGGATGGCAGGTCTTGCTGTTGGACCGCGAGCGTTTCCCGCGCGAGCACATTGG
>DATFRS010000292.1:0-9791 GCA_035263065.1 Rhodanobacteraceae bacterium | reverse complement strand
AGCTCGGCCGAGACGACGGGATCGAGGCCGGCTGACGGCTCGTCGAAGAAAAGGAGCTTCGGATCCATCGCGATCGCCCGCGCGAGCGCCGCGCGCTTGACCATGCCGCCCGAGAGCTGGCTCGGCATCAGGTCCTGGAAGCCGCCGAGATTCACGACCTCGAGCTTGAGGCGGCTCATGATGCGGATCGTCGAGGGATCGAGGTTCGTGTGCTCGCGCAGCGGCAGCGCGACGTTCTCGCCGACCGTCAGCGAGGTCAGCAGCGCGCCGCCCTGGAACGACACGCCGATGCGCCGGCGCACGTCGAGCAGCTCGCGATCGCTCGCGACGCCGAGATCGACGCCGAGCAGCTTCACGTTGCCGCCGACCGGCCGCTGCAGGCCGAGCAGATGGCGCAGCAGCGTCGACTTGCCCGAGCCCGAGCCGCCCATGATCACGCGGATCTCGCCCGGATTGACCGAGAAATCGACGCCGTGCAGCACGCGCCGGCGACCGTACCAAGCTTCGAGCTTTTCGACTTCGATGAGCGGGGCGACGGGGACGTTCATGCGCGCCTCGTCATCCCGGCGAAAGCCGGGATCCATTTTTTCGCTTGGCGCCGGACGCAAAATGGACCCCGGCTTTCGCCGGGTTGACGGAGCAATGAAGGCGCGGCGTGGTTCATCGATTCAGGAAGAAGCTGAACACCATGTCCGCAATGATGATCCAGCAGATCGACAGCACGACCGCGCGCGTCGTCGCGCGGCCGACGCCTTCCGCGCCGCCGGTCACCGAGAATCCCGTGCTGACGCCGATCAGCGTGATCAGCACCGCGAACACGGCGCTCTTGGCGAGGCCCTGCCAGAGATCGCCCGGCGACAGCAGCGACATCGTCTGCAGCAGGTATGCCGTCGGCGTGACATTCAAAGCCGGCGCGCTGTAGACCGCGGCGCCGAAGATCGCGATCGCGTTGGCGAAGATCGTCAGCGCCGGCAGCATGACCAGCATCGCGATCAGCGCGGGCGCGACGAGGTAGCGCACGGGCTCGATGCCCATGACGGCGAGCGCGTCGACTTCCTGCGACACCGTCATCGAGCCGATGCGCGCGGCGAGCGCGGAGCCCGACCGGCCGGCGACGAGGATCGCGGTGATCAGCGCGCCGAATTCGCGCGTGACCGATTTCGCGACGGCGATGACGACCTCGGACTGCGCGCCGAACTCCGACAGCGCCGCGATGAACTGGATGCCGAGCATGATGCCGATGACCATCGACAGCAGCGAGACGATCGGCAGCGCGTCGGCGCCGATCTCGCGCATCTGGTGCATGATCGAGTTGAGCCGCACCGGCTGGCCCTGGCGCCAGCCGACGAACGCGAGGCGCAGCGCGTCGACGAGCAGCATCGCGGCGTAGCCGAGCCCCGTGAGCGCGCCGAAGCTCGCGCGGCCGAGGCTCGCGAGCGGACGCGTGATCGAGGCCATCGCGTCAGCCCTCGGCGACCGCGCCGGGATCGGCGACGATCAGGAACACGCGGTCGAGCCGCGCGAGCTCGAGCACGGCGCGCACGGCGTCGCTGATCGCGACGAGCGCGAAGCGGCTGCCGCGGGCACGCGCGCTCTGGAAGCCTTCGACCAGCGCGGCGATGCCGGACGAGTCGATGTAGCTGACCTGCGAGAGCTCGACGCCGACCGCCGGGTGCTTTTCGAGCGCCGCGAGCACGGCCTGACGCACCTGCTGCGACCACGAAAGGTCGACCTCGCCGGACAGGCGGATCAGCACGATGCCGTCGTAGGTTTCGTTGACGATGCCGCTCATGTGTAGCCCTTGTCTTCGATACGCTTGCGCAGGATCAGGCGGTTGCCGCACCGCACCGACGCCGGCTCGACGTGCCAGGTGTCCATCACGGTGTCGATGAGCGCGATGCCGAGCCCGCCGGCGCGGCATTCGCCGAGCGGCTTCGGCCGCATGCGCGCCGGGTCGACGCACGGCGCATCGTCGGTCAGCTCGAAGCTCAGCACATCCTCCGCGCGGCTGACGCGAAGGCCGATGCCGCCGTCCGACTCGCCGCCGTAGGCGTGGCGGATGATGTTCGTGCAGGCCTCGTCGACGGCGAGCACGAGGCGGTCGCGAAGCGCGGGCTCGATGCCGAGCTGGTCGAGCAGCTTGCGCAGCGCCGTGCGCATCTCGCGCAGGTACTCGGCGCGCGCCGGCATGTGGTATTCGAGCAGCACCTGCGCGTCGTGCGCGCGAGGCTTCTCGATGAGCAGCAGCGTCGTGTCGTCGACGAGCTTGAGGTGCTTGAGATCCTGGAGCAGCGCGCGCAGGCGCGCTTCGGGCGCGGCCGTCGCGTGACGGCCGATCAGCTCGCGCACGCCGGCGCTGCCGAGGCGCTTGCCTTCGGCGCTGCGCACGTCGGTCGCGCCGTCGGAGAACGCATACAGCGCGCCGCCGTTGAGATCGACCGTGTGCTCGTCGAACGCGATGCCGGCCATGATGCCGAGCGGCGGGCCGCCCGACGCGAATTCGGTGAACGCGCCGCGCCGGTAGACGAGCACCGGCGGAAAGCCCGCGCCGGCGAAATGCACGCGGTTCGCGTCGCGGTCGCAGTAGCCGACCAGCGCGCAGACGAAGCGGCCGTCGTGCGTCGTCTCGCAGAGCTCCTCGTTCGCACGCGCGAGCCATGCACCCGGCGCGATGCCGTCCTTGCCGGCCCAGCGCAGGAGGCTTGCCGCGCGGATCATCAGGAGCGCGGCGTCGAGGCCCTTGCCCGAGATGTCGCCGATGACGAAGCCGATGCGGCCGTCGGCGAGCTCGAAGTAGTCGTAGAAGTCGCCCGAGATCTCGTGCGCCGGCAGGTTCACGCCGAGCACGGGGAAGAGGCCGCGCCGCCGCTTCGGCAGCAGCGATTTCTGCAGGCGCCGGGCGAGATCGAACTCGCGCTTCATGCGCTGCTGCTCGACGAGGTCGTTCGCCATGCGCGCGTTGTTGATCGCGAGCGCGGTCGGCGCGGCGATGAGGCGCAGCATCTCGGCGTCCTCGGCGCCGAACGCGCGGCCGTCGCGGCGGTTGACGAGCTCGATCGCGCCGATCGGACCCGACGCCGTGCCGAGCGGCGCACAGAGCAGGCTCTCCGTCGTGAACCCGCTGCCTTCGTCGCCGGCGCGCCAGACGCGCGCGTCGGTCGCGGCGTCGGTGACGAGCTGCGTCGCGTTCTCGGCGACGGCGAGGCCGACGACGCCCTGCCCGATCGCAAGGCGCACGCCGGTCATGTCGACCGGCCCGACGCAGATGCGGCATTCGAGCACCTGCGTCGCGGGATCGAGCAGGAACAGCGATGCGCCTTCGGCCTGCATGAAGTCGGCGACACGCGTGATCGCCTCGGGCAGCGTCTTGCGAAGATCCAGCGATACCGCGAACGCCTGCGAGAGATCGGCGAGGAACGCCAGCGTGCGCGCCGCGTCGGCGGCCGGCGGCGCCGCGATCGGTGTCGCCGTGCGGCGCGCGAGCGTCATGTTTCCCTGCGCTCGGCGCTGCGCACGGCGCGCCGGCCGCGATGGCGGATGCGCCCCATCAGCGTCATCACCGGGCCGGAGACGACGTAGAGGCAGGCGATGCCGAACAGCACCAGCGGCGTGTTGATCGACAGCGCGACGATGACCAGCACGACCGCCGGGATCCAGATGAACGGCACGCGGTCGGACTTCGGCCACGCCTTGAAGCTGAAGTAGCGCACGCGGCTGACCATCAGGAGGCCGCTCAGGACCGCGATGAACGGCGTCACGTACTGCACGTCGAAGCCGCCGAAGCCGAAGTCCTCGACGGTCCAGACGAACGACATGCAAAGGCCGGCCGCGGCCGGGCTCGCGAGGCCCTGGAAGTAGCGCTTGTCGGCGACGCCGACCTGCGTGTTGAAGCGCGCGAGCCGGAGCGCCGCGCAGGCGGCATAGATGAACGCCGCGGCCCAGCCGACCTTGCCCCAGGCCGACCCGTATTCCTTCAGCGAGGACAGCGACCAGGTGTAGAGGACCAGCGAGGGCGCGAGGCCGAAGCTCACCATGTCCGACAGCGAGTCGTACTGGACGCCGAACTCGCTCTGCGTGCCCGTCAGGCGGGCGACGCGCCCGTCAAGGCCGTCGAGGATGCCGGCCACGAAGACCGCGACGGCAGCCGCGACGTAGCGGCCGCCGATCGAGGCCACGATCGCGTAGAAGCCCGCGAACATGGCGCCGGTCGTGAAGAGGTTCGGCAACAGGTAAATGCCGCGCGGCGGTTTGCGCTCGCCGGCCTGAGTGAGGTCCATGCCGGTGAATCCACTGTGAAAACGCTCCGAAGAGTGTACCTGATCGCTGTTTTGTGGCGCTTTTGCTTGTGTCGTCACGCGACTGGTGCTATCCAGTGCCCCGACCCCAAAGGCGCCGCCCCGAGCGCCTCGCCGCGCATGCGGAGGACGATCATGAAAGCCCCACTGCTCCTGCTGGTGCTGCTCGCGGCCGGCGCGCCGGCGATGGCCTCGCAGCAGGTCTATTCATGGACCGACGCGAACGGTGTGAAGCACTTCTCGGATTCGCCGCCCCCCGCCAACGTCAGCGCGCAGAAGATCAAGGTGCGCGGCAGCCTGACGACCGACGAGGGCGAGGCGCAGGCCGTGGTCGCCGACGCGTCCCAGAAGCCGGTCGAAGGCCAGCCGCCCGCCGCGGCGCCCGCGAACAACCCGAACAAGCCGCTGCTCGACAGTCCCGAGAACCGCGCCCGGCAGTGCCAGATGGCGCGCTCGAACCTCGAGCTCCTGAAGAGCAACTTCCAGGTCAGCGCCCCGCAGGGCGAGGACGGCAAGGCGCAGGTGCTCGACGATCCCGGCCGCAAGGCCGCGCTCGACCGCGCCACCGATCAGGTCGCGTTCTACTGCAAGTAGGCCGTGGCGCTGATGCGGCGCCCGCTTTCGCCAGCACCGACGGGACGCGCGAGCGTCCCGTTGCTGTTTCTGGCGGCGCTCGCCGCGGCCGGTTTCGCGTGGTGGTATCTCGCGCCCGAGACGATGCCGTCGTGGCTGACGCGGCCGATGCTTTCGGCAGAGCGCGAAGGACCTCCGCTCTACAAGTGGCGCGACGACAAGGGGCGCCTGCACGTGACGGACGTGCCGCCGAAGGATCGGCCGTACGAGACGGTTCGGTACGATCCGGACACGAACGTCGTGCCGAGCAACGCTTCGAAGCACTGAAGCTGCGTCGCCGCCGCTCCCCGTCATTCCGGCGAAAGCCGGAATCCATTTTGCCTTTGAGCCCGGAGCAAGATCAAAGTGGATCGCGGCTTTCGCAGGGATGACGAATAGGGTGCTGCTAGAATCCGCGGCCCCCGATTGCCCCGAGCTCGCACATGCGCCTCTCGCGCTTCCACCTCGCGACCGTCAAGGAAGTTCCGGCCGACGCCGAGATCGTCAGTCACCAGCTGATGCTGCGCGCCGGCATGGTGCGCAAGCTCGCGGCCGGCATCTACACGTGGACGCCGCTCGGCCTTCGCGTGCTGCGCAAGGTCGAGGCGATCGTGCGCGAGGAGATGAACCGCGCCGGCGCGATCGAGCTCCTGATGCCGTCGGTGCAGCCCAAGGAGCTCTGGGACGAGACCGAGCGCTGGGAAAAATTCGGCGGCCAGCTCCTCAAGATCAAGGACCGCAAGGACGCGTGGTACTGCTACGGCCCGACGCACGAGGAAGTCATCACCGACTTCGCGCGCAACGAGCTCAAGAGCTACAAGCAGCTGCCGGTC
This sequence comes from Rhodanobacteraceae bacterium, assembly GCA_035263065.1. GTDB lineage: Bacteria > Pseudomonadota > Gammaproteobacteria > Xanthomonadales > Rhodanobacteraceae > Dokdonella_A. Next base: position 4,051 of record DATFRS010000292.1, on the reverse strand, counting down.
AACTTCTACCAGATCCAGACCAAGTTCCGCGACGAGATCCGCCCGCGCTTCGGCGTCATGCGCGCGCGCGAGTTCCTGATGAAGGACGCGTACTCGTTCCACATCGACGCGGCCTCGCTCGCGGCCGAATACAGGAACATGTACGACGCCTACGCGCGCATCTTCACGCGGCTCGGCCTCGCGTTCCGCGCGGTGCAGGCGGACACCGGCGCGATCGGCGGCAACGCGAGCCACGAGTTCCAGGTGCTCGCCGATTCGGGCGAGGATGCGATCGCGTTCTCGAGCGATTCGGACTACGCCGCGAACATCGAGATGGCCGAGGCGCTCGCGCCGGCGACGTCGCGTCCGGCGCCGGCGGCCGCGCTCGAGCGCATCGACACGCCGACGCAGAAGACGATCGACGAGGTCTCGGCGTTCACCGGCGTAGCGCCCGAGCGCTGCATCAAGACGATCCTCGTGCGCGGCAACGACGGGCTCGTTGCGCTGTGCCTGCGCGGCGATCACGAGGTCAACGAGGTCAAGGCCGCGAAGCTCGCGGAGCTGCCGGGCGAGTCAGCGCTCGCCGACGAAGCCGAAATCGTCAAGGCGACCGGCGTCAAGCCCGGTTTCATCGGGCCGGTCGACCTGCCCGATTCGATCCCGGTCATCGTCGACCGGAGCGCCGCCGTCGTCGCCGACTTCGTCTGCGGCGGCAACCGGGACGGCACGCATTTCCGCGGCGCGAACTGGGAGCGCGACGCGCGCGTCACGCGCATCGCCGACCTGCGCAGGATCGTCGAAGGCGACGCCTCGCCCGACGGCAACGGCACGCTGAAGATCGCGCGCGGCATCGAAGTCGGCCACGTGTTCCAGCTCGGCCAGAAATACGCCGAGGCGATGGGCGCGAGCGTGCTCGACGAAAGCGGCAAGGCCGCCGTCATGCACATGGGCTGCTACGGCATCGGCGTCAGCCGCATCGCCGCCGCGGCGATCGAGCAGAACCACGACGCGTCGGGCATCCGCTGGCCGGAGCCGATGGCGCCGTGGCGCGTCGCGATCTGTCCGATCAACGCGCACCAGAGCGCGGCCGTGCGCGAGGAAGCCGAGACGCTTTATCGGGAGCTGACCGACGCGGGCGTCGAAGCCGTGCTCGACGATCGCGGCCTGCGGCCCGGCCCGATGTTCGCCGACATGGAGCTGATCGGCATCACGCACCGCGTCGTCGTCAGCGAACGCGGGCTCAATGCCGGCACGTTCGAGTACCGTCGCCGCGACGAGAGCGAGAACCGCGCGCTGTCGCGCGCCGAGATCTTCGAGACGCTGACGCGCTGACGCGCGCTACTTGCCGCGCTTGAACAGGCTGCGGACGCGGCCGATCGCGCCGCCGATGCGGCCGACGCTGCGCACCGCGCCGAACAGGCCGCCGACCTTCCCCGCGGTCGTGTAGACGCGGCGCAGGTGCGCGAGCTCAGTCTCGCGGTTGTCGCTGATCCGCGTTTCCCAGCGCCGCTTGATCTCCTGCTGCTGCACCTTGCTCTTGAGCTGCTTGCGGTACGCCTCGGGGAGGTCCTCCTGCAGCAGCGTGTTCGGCTCGCGCAGAAGAAAGCGGCCGATCTGCTCGTAGAGCTCGTCGTCGACCTGCGAGGGCGCGATCGACTTCACGGTCGTGTCGAACACGTCGAAGTTCGTGAAGCTCATGCGCAGCATCGCGGTTTCGGCGTCGGCGTGGAAATGCGCGCCGAGCATGATGCGGCCCTTGGCGCGGAACGTCGCCGCGATGACGTCGCCGGCCGGATCCTTGCGCGGCGCCATCATGCCGCCGATGCGGTTGCGCTGGAAGAAGCCGGCGATCGCACGCACGCGGCTCACGCCCTCGACCTCGACCGTCGGGCAGGCCTCGGTCGCGATCGCGCACGGGAACTCGAGCGTGATTTCGCGCGAGGACGCCTGGCGCTCTTCGGTCAGTTTGTACTCGTGCTCGACGTAGCCGACGATGTCGCCGTAGCCCGGCACGTGATAGCGCAGCGCGCCCTTCGGCCGCAGCGTCCTGAGCTTGATGATGAGCTCGCTGAGGAACGTGTGCAGCGCGTCGAGCGCGGGATCGAGGCGCACGCGGTACGCGGTGTCGCGCTCGGCCTTGCGGCGCGCCGAATCCTCGCCGGAAAGCCTGCGTTTCTTCGCCTCTTGTTCGAGCTCGTCGAGAAGCCCCACTCGTGTCCCCCGCGTCGCGCCGAACGACTTTGTTCGGCGCCCGGTTCAGCCGGTCGATATTTCGGGCCGCGTCCGCGACCGAAATACCTCTATCCGATTATCTGCCGGATGAATGCGCCGTGCGTTTCGATATCCCCGGCCGCGCACGATGCTTCGGGCGACCTTAATATCAGCCACGGCGGCAGGCAAGCGGGAGCCAGTCGACGATCCGCGCAACGAGACCCGTGTTTTCAGTGACGAGGGGCACAAACCGCAGTATTGCCCCCTGCTTTACGAGGGCCTGGGTCGCACAATTCGACCTTTCCGTCCCGCTCGCGTTTACCGCATTTACCCCCACGGATTAATGAGGCAACACCGGACATGGCGATCAATATTCGCAATCTGAATCACAGCCAGCTTACCGATTTGATCCAGCGCGCCAGGGCGCGCCAGCAGGAGCTCGCAAAGGAAAAGGCGACCAAGCTGCGCGCGAAGATCAGCGCGATGGTCCGCGCCGAAGGTTTCGCGATCGAGGACGTTTTCGCGGGCTCGGGTGCGCGCCGCGGCGTGCGCCGCAAGGTGAAGCCGAAATACCGCAACCCGGTCGATCCCAGCCAGACCTGGACCGGCCGCGGCAAGCGGCCGCGCTGGTACAGCGCCGCGCTCGCGTCGGGCAAGAAGGAGAAGGATCTCCTGATCGTCGGCTGAGCGCGATGGACCCGCAGCGAACGACGCCGGCCTCGCGCCGGCGTCTTCTTTCGTGCGCGCCGCTCTTCGACGCTGCACACCGACACCCTATAATCCGACGGCATCGCGCGCACGCACCGCACGGATGCGGCAACGACGAAGGGACCGCCGAGGGCCATGAACAAGCCGATCTGGGAACCGGGCACGGAACGCATCGAGCGCGCCAACATCAACCGCTTCATGCGCTTCGTGCGCGAGTCGACCGGCAACGAGGACATCCGCCGCTACGCGCCGCTCTACGATTTCTCGGTGCGTTACCCGGACAAGTTCTGGCCGCTGGTCTGGGAATTCTGCGGCATCCGCGCGTCGGGCGATCACGAGCCCGTGCTCGTCGACGGCGACAGGATGCCGGGCGCGCGCTGGTTTCCGAACGTCAAGCTCAACTTCGCGCAGAACCTTCTGCGCCACAAGGACGATCGCGTCGCGATCGTGTTCCGCAACGAGTGGGGCCACAAGCGCGAGCTGACCTACGCGGAGCTCCACGCCGAAGTCGGCCGCGTCGCGCACGCGCTGAAGGCCGCCGGCGTCGGCGTCGGCGATCGCGTCGCGGGCTTCATGCCGAACATCCCCGAAACCGTGATCGCGATGCTCGCGGCGACGTCGCTCGGCGCGGCCTGGTCGTCGTGCTCGCCGGACTTCGGCATCAACGGCGTCGTCGACCGCTTCGGGCAGATCGCGCCGAAGGTGCTGTTCACGGCCGATGCGTACGGCTACGGCGGCAAGCGCTTCGACTGCCTGGCCAAGATCAAAGGCGTTCTGAAGAAAATTCCGAGCGTCGAGAAGCTGGTCGTCGTCCCGTACTCGGGCGATGCGCTCGACCTCGACGGCCTTCGCAACGCGGTCGCGTGGCCCGACTTCGCCGGCGACGGCGAGCGCACGCTCTCGTTCGAGATGCTGCCGTTCGATCACCCCCTGTACATCATGTATTCGTCCGGCACGACCGGCGTGCCGAAATGCATCGTGCACGGCGCCGGCGGCACGCTGATCCAGCACTTGAAGGAGCTCGTGCTGCACACGGACCTGAAGCGCGAGGATCGGCTGTTCTATTACACGACCTGCGGCTGGATGATGTGGAGCTGGTTCGTGTCGGGCCTCGCGGTCGGCGCGACGCTGGTGTTGTTCGACGGCTCGCCCT
>DATFRS010000291.1:0-10982 GCA_035263065.1 Rhodanobacteraceae bacterium | reverse complement strand
GAGCGCGCGGTGATCCTCATGGTCGAGACGGCGGCGATCGTGCCGACCGGCGACGCGTGAATATCGGGGTCCGGTGAAGCCCTACGGCAACAAGAGCGGCGGCTCCGGCATCCTCGCCTACGAGATCGAGCCCGAGGCGATCGTCATCCGCTTCACGAAGGGCACGTACCGCTACACGTACGAGAAACCGGGGCAGTTCGAGGTCGAGAAGATGAAGCGCCTCGCCGAATCGGGCAAGGGGCTCGCGAGCTACATCAGCCGCTTCGTCGGCGAGCGCTACGACGACAAGCTCTGACTCACGCCGGTTTACGTCGCTCGATGGCGGGCAGGAACCAGGCGAGCAGGCCGATCGCCGGCAGGAACGCGCAGATGCCGTACACGGCTTCGATGCCGATGTGGTCGGCGATCTCGCCGAGCACGGCGGCGCCGAGGCCGCCCATGCCGAACGCGAAGCCGTAGAAGATGCCCGAGATGACGCCGGTGCGGCCGGGCACGAGCTCCTGCGCGTAGACGATGATCGCCGAGAACGCCGAGGCGAGCACGAGGCCGATGATCACCGTGAGGATCGTCGTCCAGAAGAGGTTCGCGTGCGGCAGGAGCAGCGTGAACGGCAGCACGCCCAGGATCGATCCCCAGATCACGTAGCGGCGGCCGATGCGATCGCCGATCGGTCCGCCGGCGAGCGTTCCTGCCGCCACGGCGCCGAGGAATACGAAGAGATGCAGCTGCGCGCTCTGCGCCGTGACGCCGAATTTCTGCATCAGATAGAACGTGTAGTAGCTCGACAGGCTCGCGAGGTAGAAATACTTCGAGAAGATCAGCAGGCCGAGGATCAGCATCGTCACGACGATCGTGCGCCGCGGCAGCGTCGCCTTGCGCGTCGACGCGTGCGCCTTGCGATGCGCGGGGATGTGCGCGCGATACCAGCTGCCGATCCTGGTCAGGAGCGCGATCGCGAGCAGCGCGAAGATCGCGAACCACGTGACGCTGGTCTGGCCTCGCGGCATCACGATGAACGCGGCGAGCAGCGGCCCGATCGCCGAGCCGACGTTGCCGCCGACCTGGAACAGCGACTGCGCGAGCCCGTGCTGCCCGCCCGACGCCATGCGCGCGACGCGCGAGGACTCCGGATGGAACACCGACGAGCCCGAGCCGATCAGCGCCGCCGCGAGCAGCAGCAGCGGGAAGTTCGGCGCGTGCGAGAGCAGGAGAAGCCCCGCCAGCGTGAAGCCCATGCCGATCGCGAGCGAGTACGGCATCGACTTGCGATCGGTGTAGATGCCGACGACCGGCTGCAGCAGCGAGGCGGTGACCTGGAACGTCAGCGTGATGAGGCCGATCTGCCCGAAGTCGAGCCGGAACGTGTCCTTCAGGAGCGGATAGATCGCCGGCAGCAACGACTGGATCATGTCGTTGAGCAGGTGGCAGAAGCTCAGCATCGCCAGGATCGGGAACGCGGTGTTGAACGCGGTATCGGGGCGCGTCTCCGCGAGCGTGTGCGCGGGCGGGAGCGAGATTTCGTTCGGCGAGGTGGATGCCACGGAGCGGTCGGGTTGCGGCGTGCGGTTCGATTTCAGTTGGCGGCGCGGCGCGCCGAATGCAAGGCGCGTGGTGTTACGGATTTTGCGCATTTTCGCATGATGCGCGGTGTGGGCGGAGAGCCAATATGGACCGGGCGGCACGGAGCATCTGCTGTTTCCCCTCTCCCGCTCGCGGGAGAGGGTAGGGTGAGGGCAGTCTTGAAGCGCGCTGCCACGCTTGCCCTCACGCCAGCCCTCTCCCGCAAGCGGGAGAGGGGGAAAAGTCAGACTTCGAGCGACGCGAGATCGCCCTTCGTCTCCAGCCATTCCTTCCGATCCGCCGCGCGCTTCTTCGACAGCAGCATGTCCATCAGCTGCGTCGTGCTGTTGTCGCCGCCGACCGTGAGCTGCACGAGGCGCCGCGTATCCGGATGGATCGTCGATTCGCGAAGCTGCGACGGGTTCATCTCGCCGAGGCCCTTGAAGCGCGTCACGCTGACGGCGCCCTTCATCTTTTCGCGCTCGATGCGCTCGAGCAGCGCGTCGCGCTCGGCCTCGTCGAGGCAGTAGAACATCTGCTTGCCCACGTCGACGCGGAACAGCGGCGGCATCGCGACGAACGCATGGCCTTCGCGCACGAGCGCGGGGAAGTGGCGCAGGAACAGCGCCGAGAGCAGCGTCGCGATGTGCAGGCCGTCGGAATCGGCGTCGGCGAGGATGATGATCTTGCCGTAGCGCAGGCCCGAGAGATCGTCCTTGCCGGGATCGCAGCCGATCGCGACGGCGAGGTCGTGCACTTCCTGCGAGGCAAGCACGCTGCCCGATTCGACTTCCCACGTGTTGAGGATCTTGCCGCGCAGCGGCAGGATCGCCTGGAAATCCTTGTCGCGCGCCTGCCGCGCCGAGCCGCCGGCCGAATCGCCCTCGACGAGGAAGAGCTCCGTGCGATGCAGGTCGCTCGATGCGCAGTCGGCGAGCTTGCCCGGCAGCGCGGGGCCCTGCGTGATCTTCTTGCGCACGACCTGCTTTTCGGTCTTGAGACGGATCGTCGCGCGCTCGATCGCGAGCTGCGCGATCTTCTCGCCCATCTCGACGTGCTGGTTGAGCCAGAGCGAAAAGCCGTCGTGCGTCGCGCCTTCGACGAAACCCGCGGCGTCGCGCGAGGAGAGGCGCTCCTTCGTCTGCCCCGAGAACTGCGGATCGGTCATCTTGAGCGACAGCACGAACGAGAGGCGATCCCACACGTCCTCCGGCGCGAGCTTGATGCCGCGCGGGAGCAGATTGCGGAACTCGCAGAACTCGCGCAGTGCGTTCGTCAGGCCCGAGCGCAGGCCGTTGACGTGCGTGCCGCCCTGGATCGTCGGAATCAAGTTGACGTAGCTCTCCTGCGTGATGTCGCCCTCGGGCACCCACGCGGCGACGAAGTCGACGGCGGCGTCCTCGCGCTGCAGCGAGCCGAGGAAGAGATCGGGCGGGAGATACTCGGTGTCGCCGAGCATCGAGCGCAGGTAATCGCGAAGGCCCGCCTCGTAATGCCATTCCTCCTTCTCGCCGGTCGCCTCGTCGGCGAGGCGCACGGTGAGGCCGGCGCAGAGCACCGCCTTCGCGCGCAGAACGTGCTTCAGCTTCTGGAGCGAGAATTTCGGCGTGTCGAAGTAATTCGGATCGGGCCAGAAGCGCAGCGTCGTGCCGGTCTGCTTCTTGCCGACGCTGCCGACGACGCTGAGATTGCTCGCGCGCTCGCCGTTCTTGAAGTTCATGCGGTAGACCTGGCCGTCGCGCTTGATCGTGACCTCGACGCGCGTCGACAGCGCGTTGACCACCGACACGCCGACGCCGTGCAGGCCGCCCGAGAAGCGATAGTTGCGGTTCGAGAATTTTCCGCCGGCGTGCAGACGCGTCAGGATCAATTCCACGCCGGGAATGCCTTCGTCGGGATGCACGTCGACCGGCATGCCGCGGCCGTCGTCGCTGACTTCGACCGAGCCGTCGGCGTGCACGACGACGTCGATCTCGCTGGCATGGCCCGACAGCGCTTCGTCGACCGAGTTGTCGATGACTTCCTGCGCGAGATGGTTCGGCCGCGAGGTATCGGTGTACATGCCCGGGCGGCGCTTGACGGGCTCGAGGCCCGAGAGGACTTCGATGTCGGCGGCGTTGTAGCGGCTGCTCATTGCTTGGTGCGTTCCTGCGATGACCCCGCAGGATGGCGAGCGCCGCGCGCACGGTCAAGCGCTTCCGTTAGACAACGTTCGGCGTGCGTCGCATAGTGTTGCGCGCATGGCCGCCGCCGACTCCGCCGCCACCAGGACGGTCGACAACCCGCTGCTCTGGCTCGTCGCGCTCGGCGTCTTCATGCAGATGCTCGATTCGACGATCGTCAACACGGCGCTGCCGTCGATGGCGGCCGGGCTCGGCGAGAGTCCGCTGCGCATGCAGTCGGTCGTCATCGCGTACGCGCTGACGATGGCGATGCTGATTCCGGCGTCAGGTTGGCTCGCGGACCGGTTCGGCACGAGGCGCGTCTTCTTCGCGGCGATCACGCTGTTCACGTTCGGCTCGCTGCTCTGCGCGTACTCGCACACGCTGATGCAGCTCGTCGCTTCGCGCGTCGTGCAGGGCATCGGCGGTGCGATGCTGCTGCCGGTCGGGCGCCTTGCGGTGCTGCGCTCGTTTCCGCGCGGCGAGTTCCTGCGCGCGATGACGTTCGTGACGCTGCCGGGCCTGATCGGTCCGCTGATCGGCCCGACGCTCGGCGGCTGGCTCGTGCAGATCGCGTCGTGGCACTGGATCTTCCTGATCAACATCCCGGTCGGCGTGATCGCCGCGACGGCGACGCTGCGCTTCATGCCGGATGCGCGCGCCGAGGCGCGGCGCTTCGACGTCGCCGGCTACCTGATGCTGTCGTTCAGCATGGTCGCGATCTCGCTGTCGCTCGACGGGCTGTCCGAGCTCAGCCTTCGCCATGTCACCGTGCTGATGCTGATGATCTTCGGAATGGCGAGCTTCGTCGCCTACTGGCTGCACGCGACGCAGGTGGCGTCGCCGCTCTTCTCGCTGAAGCTCTTCGACGTGCCGAGCTATCGCGTCGGCATCCTCGGCAATCTCTTCTCGCGGATCGGCAGCGGCAGCATGCCGTTCCTGATTCCGCTCCTGTTCCAGATCAGCCTCGGCTTCTCGCCGCTGGAATCGGGCATGCAGATGGTGCCGGTCGCGCTCGCGGGGATGGTGTCGAAGCGGCTCATCGTGCCGTTGATCCGCGAATTCGGCTACCGGCGCGTTCTGGTCGGCAACACGGTGCTGGTCGGTCTCGCCATGGGGAGCTTCGCGCTGATCTCGGCCGACGAGCCCGTGTGGCTGCGCATCGTGCAGCTCGCGTTCTTCGGCCTCGTCAACTCGCTGCAGTTCACCGCGATGAACACGATCACGCTGAACGATCTCGAAGGCGAGCTTGCGAGCGGCGGCAACAGCCTCTTGTCGATGGTGATGATGCTGTCGACGAGCTTCGGCGTCGCCGCGGCGAGCGCACTGCTCGCCGCGTTCACGGGTCTCTTCGGCGGCGAGCACGGCGCGAGTGCGCTGCCGGCGTTCCATGCGACGTTCGTCTGCGTCGGCTTGATCACGTCTACGTCGGCGGTGATTTTCTGGCAGCTCGAGCGTCCGCAGAGAAAAACGGTGAAGCCTGAAGCGACGCGGGTGGATTGATCGGACCCAAGGTGGGCGGGGCAAGGGCCACGTCGCGTCCACCACGCCACGCGACCCAGGCCCCACCCTCGGGGAAAACTCAGTGCGCGTCGAAATCGCCGAAGAAGATGCGATCGACCCGGTACTCGTACGCGCCGATGTCGGGCGACGCCGTGCCGCCTTCGGTCGAAGCCGCTGCGCGCGGATAGCCCGGACCGCGCTGGTCGGTCGTGAGGCTCGCCGGGTTCGCGCCGTGGTCGAGCACCGGGCTCGTCGCCGGCAGCGGATGGACCGGCGTGAACCCGGATTCGTCGAGCGCTTCGAGCGCAGGATCGGTGTCGAACAGCGTCGCGGTGACGGTGCCGTTCAATGTCGCGATGTCGGGATGCGTCTGGAACGCGCTGTTCGTCGAATCGATCGTGCTTTGCGTCGCGGCCGGCTCGCGGTAGAGGTCGACCAGCATGCCGAGGCTGCCGTGCGTGTTGCCGGCGAACAGGGTGCTCTGCAGCTTCACCTCGGTCGTGTCGCCGCCGGCGACCCAGAGCGCGCCGCCGGAGTTCATGCCCGGCGCGTCGTTCGGGGCGGTCTTGTTGAACGCGAAGGTCGAGTTGCGGATCGTCATGTTGCCGCTCGCGATCGCCAGCGCGCTGCCGCGGCCGACCTGGTGCAGCGCCTCGTTGCCCGAGAACGTCGTGTTCTCGATGAAGTTGGCCGGCGATCCGAAGTCGGTGACGCCCGCGAAGTAGATGCCGCCGCCGTTCGGCTGGCCGGTGCTGTTCTGGACGAACGCGCTCCGCGACACCTTGAACGAGGTCGCCGTCGAGGCCCAGATGCCGCCGCCGGTGTGGTCGGCGCTGTTGTTGCGGAACGTCGTGTCGTTGATCGTCACGTTGACGCGCGGCGACAGCGCCGACAGGCCGCCGCCGAACTCGGACGCGTTGTCCATGATGAGGCTGCGCGAGATCGTGAGGTCGCCGGCCGAGAACAGGATCGCGCCGCCGGTCGAGCCGGTCTCGCTGTTCCAGATGCCCGAGGCGTCGATCGAGAGGTTCGCGTTGGCGACGAAGAGCGCGCCGCCGCGCGTGTTCGCGATGTTGCCGTCGAGGATGCAGCCCGCGACGACGACGTGATCGCCGTTCGACCAGATCGCGCCGCCTTCGTCGGGCGCGTGGCCGTTCGCGAGCGTCAGGCCGGAGAAGGTCGCCGTGATCGCGTCGCCGCCGGCGCCCTGCACCTTGAAGAGGCGCGTCGCGACGTTGCCGTCGACCTTGATCTTGCCGACGCCGGGGCCGGCGAGGTGCAGCGTGTCGGTGATCAGGATCTCGCCCGCGAGCGGGATCATGCCGGTGAGGCCGGCCTGGAACTGGACCGTGTCGGCGCCGGCCGCGGCGTTGGCCTGGCCGATCGCGTCGCGCAGGCTGCCCGCGCCGGAATCGTTGAGATTCGTTACGGTGAAGGTGGCCGCGCCGGCGAGCGGCGAGGCGGCGGCGATGGCGGCGCCGACGAGCGCGTGGATGAGTTTCATTGCGGTGGACTCCTTCGGGTGGATGAAGCCCGCAGCGCCCGGGAACCCGGTTCGGTGCGTGGTTGATCCTCCAGAACGGAGCCTCGCGGCATTTCCTATCACGGCGATCGCTTCAGCCGTGCTGTCGCGCCTCCCGAACCCCTCGCGGCCACCGTCGCAAGCCTGTAAAATGTCGCTTTACCAGCGGATCGCTGCCGTCCATGACTCCCCTGATTTTCGTGACCGGAGGCGTGGTGTCCTCGCTAGGCAAGGGCATCGCCTCGGCGTCGCTTGCCGCCATCCTCGAAGCGCGGGGCCTGCGCGTCACGATGATGAAGCTGGATCCCTACATCAACGTCGACCCGGGCACGATGAGCCCGTTCCAGCACGGCGAGGTCTACGTGACCGACGACGGCGCGGAGACCGATCTCGACCTCGGCCACTACGAGCGCTTCGTCCGCACGCGGCTTTCGGGCAAGAACTCGATCACGACCGGCAAGATCTACGAGAGCGTCATCGCCAAGGAGCGCCGCGGCGATTACCTCGGCGCGACCGTGCAGGTCATCCCGCACATCACCGACGAGATCAAGCACAAGATCTACGAGGCGACCCAGGGCTACGACGTCGCGCTCGTCGAGATCGGCGGCACCGTCGGCGACATCGAGTCGCAGCCGTTCCTCGAGGCGATCCGCCAGATCCGCATCGAGCACGGGCCGGAAGCCTCGATGTTCATGCACCTGACGCTGGTGCCGTTCATCAAGGCCGCCGGCGAGATCAAGACCAAGCCGACGCAGCATTCGGTGAAGGAGCTCCGCTCGATCGGTATCCAGGCCGACGTGCTGCTCTGCCGCTGCGAGCAGCCGCTGCCGGCGTCGGACCGGCGCAAGATCGCGCTCTTCACGAACGTGCCCGAAAAGGCCGTCATCAGCGCGATCGACGTCGACGTCATCTACAAGCTGCCGCTCTGGCTGCACCAGCAGGGGCTCGACGACATCGTCGTCGATCGCCTGCGCCTCAACGCGAAGCCGGCCGATCTCTCCGAGTGGGAGCGCACGGTCGACGCGGTCGAGCATCCGAAGGGCGAGGTCAACATCGCGATCGTCGGCAAGTACGTCGAGCACAAGGACGCGTACAAGTCGCTCGGCGAGGCGCTGCGTCACGGCGGCCTGAAGCAGCAGACGCGAGTGAACCTGCGCTGGGTCGAATCCGAGGAGATCGAGCGCCGCGGTGCGAGCGAGCTGCTCAAGGACATGGACGGCATCCTCGTCCCTGGCGGCTTCGGCAAGCGCGGCTTCGAAGGCAAGATCGCCGCCGTGCGCTTCGCGCGCGAGCATCGCGTGCCGTATTTCGGCATCTGCTACGGCATGCACGCGGCGGTCATCGATTTCGCGCGCAACGTCGCCGGGCTCGAAGGCGCGAACTCGAGCGAGAACGACCGCTCGACGCAGCATCCCGTCATCGCGCTGATCACCGAGTGGACGACCGGCGCCGGCGACGTCGAGCGCCGCGACGAGACCAGCGACAAGGGCGGCACGATGCGCCTCGGCGCGCAGGAATGCCGGCTCAGGCACGGCACGCTCGCGCGCGAGCTCTACGGCCAGGACGTGATCCGCGAGCGTCACCGCCACCGCTACGAGTTCAACAACCGCTACCGGCAGAAGTTCGAGGATCTCGGCCTCGTCATCGCCGGCAAGTCGATGGACGATCTCCTCGTCGAGATGGTCGAGCTCTCGAACCATCCGTGGTTCCTCGCCTGCCAGTTCCACCCGGAGTTCACCTCGACGCCGCGCGACGGGCATCCGCTCTTCATCGGCTTCATCCGCGCGGCGCGCGAGCAGAAGGCGAATCGGGAAGCGCCGCGGTTTGCGAAGGAAGCGGTGGCGTGACTCCATGAAGCTCTGCGGTTTTGACGTTGGCCCCGACCAGCCGTTCTTCCTCATTGCCGGACCTTGCGTCATCGAGTCGCAACAGCTTGCGCTCGACACAGCGGGCCAGCTCAAGGCGATCACGAGCAAGCTCGGCATCAACTTCATCTACAAATCGAGCTTCGACAAGGCGAACCGCACGTCCGTCGGCGGCCACCGCGGCCCCGGCATGGACGAAGGCCTGCGCATCCTTTCGGAAGTGAAGCGCCAGATCGGCGTGCCGGTGCTGACCGACGTGCACGAATACACGCCGATGAACGAGGTCGCCGCGGTCGTCGACGTGCTGCAGACGCCGGCGTTCCTGTCGCGGCAGACCGATTTCATCCAGAATGTCGCCAGCGCCGGCAAGCCCGTCAACATCAAGAAGGGCCAGTTCCTGTCGCCGTGGGACATGAAGCACGTCGTCGCGAAGGCGAAGGCGACCGGCAACAACGACATCATGGTCTGCGAGCGCGGCGCGAGCTTCGGCTACAACAACCTCGTTTCCGACATGCGCAGCCTCGCCGTCATGCGCGAGACGATGTGCCCGGTCGTGTTCGACGCGACGCATTCGGTGCAGCTGCCGGGCGGGCAGGGCACAAGCTCCGGCGGCCAGCGCGAATTCGTGCCGGTGCTAGCGCGCGCGGCCGTCGCGGTCGGCGTCGCCGGCGTGTTCATGGAAACGCACCCGGACCCGGACAAGGCGCTCAGCGACGGCCCGAACGCGTGGCCGCTCGGCCAGATGGAAACGCTGCTCGAAACGCTGATGGCGCTCGACAAGGTGGCGAAGAAGGCATGACACCGGGCGATTTCGTCGCGATGCTCGCTTCGAAGGTCGTGTTTCCGGCGGCGAGCCTGTTGTCGCCGCGCGATCCCGATGTCGCCGATTCCGGACTTCGCGTCTACACGAGCCCGTTCGGCCAGAAGATCCTCTATCGCCCGGCGACGCTCGACAAGATGGTGCTCTGGGAGCAGTGGGGCGCGAAGGATTACCAGACCGTCACCGTCAACGAAGGCGACGTCGTCATCGAGCTCGGCGGCCACATCGGCACGTCGACGCTGAACTACTCGCACCTCGTCGGCCCGCGCGGCACGGTCTACGCGATCGAGGCGCTGCCCGAGAACTACGAAATCCTGAAGCGCAACCTCTCACGCAACGGCATCACCAACGTCAAGGCCTACAACCTCGCGATCGTCGGCGATCCGAAAACCGACCACATCACGCTCAACACGAATCCGTACAACTCGGGCGGCCACTCGATCTTCCAGATGAGCGTCGACGCCGAGGCGACCTTCGACTGCCCGGCGATGACGCTCGACGCGTTCGTCCGGCGCGAAGGCATCGAGCGCATCGATATCCTCCAGATGGACATCGAGGGCGCCGAGTTCGACATCCTCCTCAACTGTGACGAGACGCTGCTCGCCTCGATCCCGCAGATCATGTTCGAGTACCACGACGCCTACGCCGCGCCGCGCACGCACGCCGAGTTGACCGCGCTGCTGCACCGCCTCGGCTTCGCGACGAGCGAATACCGCAACTTCATCACGCGCGCGCTGAAACTCGAGACCGGCATCATCACGGCGCAAAAAGAACGAACCCAACAATCATGACGCAGACGACGATACGAACCATCCACGCCCGCGAGATCCTCGATTCGCGCGGCAATCCCACGCTCGAAGCCGAGGTGATCCTCGAAGGCGGCGCGGTCGGCCGCGCGGCGGTGCCGAGCGGCGCTTCGACCGGCTCGCGCGAGGCGGTCGAGCTGCGCGACGGCGACAAGACGCGCTATCTCGGCAAGGGCGTGTCGAAGGCCGTGTCGAACGTCAACGGCGCGATCGCCGAGGCGCTGCAGGGCTTCGATGCGGCCGACCAGGCGGGGCTCGACAAGAAGCTCATCGCGCTCGACGGCACGCCGAACAAGGGCCGGCTCGGCGCGAACGCGCTGCTCGGCGTGTCGCTCGCGAACGCGCATGCGGTCGCGGCGTCGCGGAACGTGCCGTTGTGGAAGCATCTCGCCGGTACTCGCGCGGCGCGCCTGCCGGTGCCGATGATGAACATCATCAACGGCGGCGCGCATGCCGACAACAACGTCGACCTGCAGGAATTCATGATCCTGCCGGTGGGCCTGCCGAACTTCTCCGAGGCGCTGCGCGCTGGCGTCGAGATCTTCCATGCGCTGAAGAGCGTCCTCAAGGCGCGCGGCCTCGCGACGGCCGTCGGCGACGAGGGCGGCTTCGCGCCCGATCTCAAGTCCAACGAGCAGGCGATCGAGACGATCCTCGAAGCGGTTGGCAAGGCCGGCTACAAGACCGGAAAGGATGTCTATCTCGGCCTCGACGTGGCGAGCTCGGAGTTCTACAAGGACGGCG
>DATFRS010000290.1:0-4577 GCA_035263065.1 Rhodanobacteraceae bacterium | reverse complement strand
CCAGCCCTCGCCCGCTCCCAGCACGTCGCCATAGGAGAAGCCCCCGCCCGCCGCGAAGCCGCGGAAGTCGGCGAGCGCGCGGCGCCCGCCGGCGAGGTCGCTCATGTGCACGTCGACGGCGTCGAAACCGGCGCGCGTGAACGCGGCCGCCATCTCGACCTGGCCGTTGACGCCCTGATCGCGCAGGATCGCGACGCGCGGCCGCGCACCTTTCGCGATGCAAGGCGCCGCGATGTCGTCCTGCGGATCGAAGGTGAGCTTCGGCGTGATGCCGCGATCGTCCTCGTCGACGCGCCACGTGCTTTCGGCATCGGCGCTTTCCGGATTGTCGCGCAGGCGCTGCATCGCGTGGCTCGTTTCGGACCACGCCTGCATCAGCTCCTTCCAGCTCCATTCCGCGCGCGTCTCGCCCTCGTGCGCGAGGCGAATGCGCAGCCGCTTCGACGGCCGCGCGACGTCGTGCACGAGATCGCCGATGCCGTGCGCCGCGAACACCGCGCGCACCGCGTCGCGATCGGCGCTGCGGATCTGCACGATCGCGCCGAGCTCCTCGTTGAACAGCGCCCGCATGACGTGATCGGCCCAGCCGTCGAGGGTGACGTCGAGCCCGCAATGCGCCGCGAACGCCATCTCGATCAGCGCGACGATCGCGCCGCCGTCGGCGCGGTCGTGATACGCGAGCAGCAATCCCTTCGCATTCAGTGCCTGGATCGCCGCGAAGAATGCGCGGAACTGCGCGGCATCGTCGAGATCGGGTGCAATGCCGCCGCCGCGATTGAACGCCTGCAGCAGCGTCGAGCCGCCGAGCCGCGCCTTGCCGGCGGAAAGATCGACGAGCCAGAGCTCGCTCTCGCCCTGGTCGAGGATCAGCTGCGGCGTCAGCGCCTGGCGCGCATCGATCGTGCGCGCGAATGCGGAGACGATCAGCGACACCGGCGCGACGGTGCGCTGCTCGCCCGCCGCGTCCTGCCAGCGCGTCTGCATCGACAGCGAATCCTTGCCGACCGGAATCGATACGCCGAGCGCGGGACAGAGCTCCATGCCGACCGCGCGCACCGCGTCGTAAAGCGCGGCGTCCTCGCCGGCGTGACCGACGGCCGCCATCCAGTTCGCGGACAGCCGCACCTCGTCGAGCTGCACCGCGGCCGACGCGAGATTCGTCAGCGCCTCGCCGACCGCCATGCGCGCCGACGCGGCCGCGTCGATCAGCGCGAGCGGCGTGCGCTCGCCCATCGCCATCGCCTCGCCGGCGTAGCCGTCGAAGTCGGCGAGCATCACGGCGGCGTCCGCGACCGGCACCTGCCACGGACCGACCATCGGATCGCGCGAGCAGAGCCCGCCGACCGTGCGATCGCCGATCGTGATCAGGAACGCCTTGCTGCCGACCGCCGGCACGCGCAGCACGCGCCGGATCGCCTCGTCGAGATCGATGCCGGCGATGTCCGCCACCGGCCCGCCGCGCGGCTTGACGTGGCGCGCGTCGCGCTGCATGCGCGGCGGCTTGCCGAACAGCACGTCGAGCGGCATGTCGATGACGTGCGCGTCGCCCTTGCCGGCGCGCGCGTCCTCGACCAGCAAACGGCGCTCGGCGGTCGCCGTCCCGACGACCGCGAACGGACAGCGCTCGCGCGCGCACAAGGATTCGAACAGCGCGAGATCGGCACGGCGCACGCCCAGCACGTAGCGCTCCTGCGATTCGTTGCACCAGATCTGCATCGGCGAGAGATGCGGATCGTCGCTCGGGATCGCACGCAGATCGATGCGGCCGCCGACGTTGGAATCGTTGAGGATCTCCGGAATCGCGTTCGACAGGCCGCCGGCGCCGACGTCGTGCACCGACACGATCGGATTCGCGTCGCCGCGCGCCCAGCATGCGTCGATGACCTGCTGGCAGCGGCGCTGCATCTCGGGGTTGTCGCGCTGCACGGACGCGAAGTCGAGGTCTTCGGAGCTCGAGCCCGCCGCCATCGACGACGCCGCGCCGCCGCCGAGGCCGATCAGCATCGCGGGACCGCCGAGCACGATGACGGCGTCGCCGTCGGCGAGCGTCTTCTTCTCGACGTCGGGCTTGCGCAGGTTCGCAAGGCCGCCCGCGATCATGATCGGCTTGTCGTAGCCGCGGCGCAGGCCCGGCATGCCGGTTTCCTGCTCGAACGTGCGGAAGTAGCCGCCGAGCGCGGGCCGGCCGAATTCGTTGTTGAACGACGCCGCGCCGATCGGGCCGTCGCGCATGATCTCGAACGCGGTCGCGAAGCGCGGCGGCAGCGGGCGCTCCTTCTCCCACGGCCGCGGCAGGCCCGGAATGCGCAGGTGCGAAACGGAGAATCCGGTCAATCCGGCCTTCGGCTTGCCGCCGCGGCCGGTCGCGCCTTCGTCGCGGATCTCGCCGCCGGAACCGGTCGACGCGCCGGGAAACGGCGAGATCGCGGTCGGATGGTTGTGCGTCTCGACCTTGATCGCGAACGGCACGTCCTCGCGATGCGTGGCGTACACATCGCTCGTCGGATCGGCGAAGAAGCGCTGCGCGCCCGAGCCGTCGATCACCGCCGCATTGTCCTTGTACGCCGACAGCGTGTGCGCCGGCGATTTCGCGTGCGTGTTGCGGATCATCGCGAACAGCGACTGGTCCTGCTTCACGCCGTCGACGGTGAAGTCCGCGTTGAACACCTTGTGCCGGCAGTGCTCGGAGTTCGCCTGCGCGAACATCATGAGCTCGGCGTCGGTCGGATCGCGCCCGAGCGTCGCGTAATTCGTCGCGAGATACGCGATCTCGTCGGCGGCGAGCGCGAGGCCGAGGCGCGTGTTGGCGGCTTCGAGCTCGGCGATCGCGTTCCTGCCGAGCGCCACGTGCTCGAGCGGCGCCGGCGCGCCCGTGTCGAACAGCGTCGCGACGCCGTCGAGCGAGGCGATCACCGACTGCGTCATCGGATCGTGCAGGTCGCGCGTGACCGCGCGCCATGCGGCGCTCTCGTGCGCAGGCGCGCCCGCGAGGTCGAACGCGACGCCGCGCTCGATGCGACGCACCGGGAAGCCACAGCCTTGCAGGATGTCGGTCGCCTTGCTCGACCACGGCGAGCGCGTGCCGAGCCGCGGCACGACCCAGAGCGCCGCCGGCGCCGGCCGGCCGGGCTTCGCTTCGATGACTTCGCAGAGCCTGGCGACGTCGATGCCGGCGTCGGCGTCGACGAAGTAGACGAAGTGCGCCGCATGCACCGCGCAGCCGGGCGCGTGGCGCGCCAGCTCGGTGTTCAGACGGTCGATTCGGAATGCGGACAGCGCAGGCTGGCCGTCGAGGACGATCATGGCCGAAAAGCGGTCGTGACGGCTGCCGATTGTACAGCAGCGCGAACAGCCGCATCAGGTTGCGCCGATCGAAACCGGTTTCAACCGGCGCCGATCAAGCGTCGCGAGTTCGCCCTCCGATACCTCAGGGCGAACGGACGGGCGTCAGTTCCCCGCGAGCGTCGCCGTGCCGAGGGTCTGGAGCTTGGCCAGCATCTCGTTCGGCGACAGGTAGCCGCCGATCTTGGTGCCGTCGGCCGCGAAGATCGTCGGCGTGCCGTCGACGCCGACCTGCGCGCCGAGCTTGTATTCCTCGGCGACCGGGTTGTCGCACTTCGCCGCTGCCGGCGTCTTGCCGGCCTTGGCTTCGGTGAACGCGCTCTTGCGATCCTTCGCGCACCACACCGACACGGCTTTGTCGAAGGACGGCGTATTCAGGCCCGAGCGCGGGAAGAACAGATAGTCGACTTCGATGCCGCGCTTGTTGTACTCGGCGATCTGCGAGTGCAGCTTGCGGCAGTAGCCGCAGTCGATGTCGGTGAAGACCGTGATCTTGTACTTGGGCTTGTCCGGCGCGAACACGATGCGCTTGGCGGCCGGCACCGCGTCGACCTTCTTCTTGTGGTCGACCGCGAGGCGCGAGGCCGTGAGGTCGCGCTTGGCATCCACGTCGTAGAGCGTGCCCGACAGCATGTACTGGCCGTCGTCGCTGACGTAGACGATCTGGCTGCCGAGCAGCACCTGGCGATAGCCCGGCAGCGGCGCGGCTTCGATCGCGGTGATCTTCGAATCGGGGACGATGCCCTTCAGCGCGCTGCGCGCGGCGGCGTCCTCGGGTTTCTCGGCGGCGTGTGCGAAGACGGCGACGAAGGCGAAGGCAAGCGGCAGGCAGGAGCGAAGGGTCATCGGAAATCTCGAATTCGGGGGAGCGCGATCAGTTGTGCGCGGCGGCGGCGGCTTCGCGGCGGTCGAGCTCGGCGGCGAGCTTGTCCGGATACATCGCGATGTTCGACGCGATCTGGGAGCCGTCGTCGGCGAGCACCGTCGGCGTGCCGCCGATGCCGAGCTGCTTGGCGAGCTCGGTCAACTCGCCGACCGGGTTCGGGCAGGTCGCCTTGCCGGGGTCCTTGCCGGCCATCGCGGCCGTGAACGCGTTCGGACGATCCTGCGAGCACCACACGGCCTCGGCCTTCTTGTCGGCGCCGGGATGGATCGTCAGCGGATAGAAGAGATAGTCGACCGCGATGCCCGCCGCGTTGTAGGCCGCGATCTGCTTGTGGAACGCACGGCAGTAC
>DATFRS010000289.1:0-8655 GCA_035263065.1 Rhodanobacteraceae bacterium | reverse complement strand
GCCGAACGTCGGCGCGGGCGTGACGACGTTGTCGCGCCCGGCGCGGCAGAACGCGCGCAGCAGCAGGTCGATCGCCTCGTCGCTGCCGCGGCCGATCCAGAGTTGCGTCGCATCGACGCTGTAGAGCGTCGCGAGCCGGCGTTTGAGGTCGGCGGGCTGCGGATCGGGATAGCGGTTCCAGCCGTCGGACGTGCCGCACAGGTCGACCGGCGACTCGTTCGCGTTGAGCCGGATCGGCGCGTCGATGCCCGCGCGCGCCGAGGCGTACGCGCGAAACGCGGCGAGATCGGGCCGGATGCGCGCGAGCATGCTCACGACGCGGCTTCCAGCGAAGCGAGGCGCAGGTCGACGGCACGCGCGTGCGCTTCGAGGCCTTCGGCGCGGGCGAGCAGCGCCGCCTCGGCGCCGATCGTGCGAAGGCCGCCGGCGTCGAGCTGCTGCACGTTGACGCGCCGCAGGAAGCTGTCGACGCCGACGCCGCCGAACGCGCGCGCGAAGCCGAGCGTCGGCAGCACGTGGTTCGGGCCGGCACAGTAGTCGCCGACGGTTTCCGGCGACCACGCGCCGAGGAAGATGCTGCCGGCGTTGCCGAGCCTGGGCAGCAGCGCGCGCGGATCGCGCGTCGCGACGATCAGATGCTCGGGCGCATAACGTTCGGAAACGTCGGCGGCTTCGTCGAGATCGCGCACGCGGACGAAGCGCGCGTGCGCGAGCGCCGCCCCGGCGATCGCGCGGCGCGGCAGCGTCGCGAGCTGTCCGGCGAGCGCTTCTTCGACGGCATCGAGCACGGGCGCATCGGGACTCACGAGCACGACCTGCGAATCGGCACCGTGCTCGGCCTGCGCGAGCAGGTCGGCGGCGACGAACGACGGATCGGCCGCGTCGTCGGCGATCACGAGCACTTCGGACGGTCCCGCGGGAAGATCGATCGCCGCGCCTTCGGGATCGGCGGCGACTTCGAGCTTCGCGAGCGTCACCCACGCGTTGCCGGGGCCGAACAGCTTGTCGCAGCGCGGCACGCTCTCGGTGCCGTAGGCGAGCGCCGCGATCGCCTGCGCGCCGCCGAGCTTGACGACGCGATCGACGCCGCAGAGCTCGGCCGCGACGAGCACGAGCGGATCGGCACGGCCGTCGGCGCGCGGCGGTGTCGCGACGACGATCTCCGCGCAGCCCGCGATACGCGCCGGCACCGCTAGCATCCACACGGTCGACGGCAGCGGCGCGCTGCCGGCGGGGACATAGAGACCGACGCGGCGGATCGCGCGCATGACCTGCTCGCAGCGCACGCCCGGCGCGGTGTCGACGCGAAGATCCTGCGGCCGCTGCGCAGCGTGGAACGCGGCGACGCGCTCGATCGCGCTTTGCATCGCGGCGCGGACGTCGGCACCGACGGCGGCTCGCGCGTCGGCGAATTCGCGATCGGTGACCGCGAATGCCTCGAGCTCGCAGCGATCGAAGCGTGCGGTGAGCTCGCGCAGAGCGATGTCGCCGCGCGCGCGGACGTCGGCGATCATTCGGCGCACCGAGGCAACCTGCGTCGCGTCGCGCAGCGGGCGCGGCCGCGCGAGTGCGCCCGCCCGCTCGGTTTCGTCGAGCGCGCGCCAGTCGATGCGGCGCAGCGGCAGCGCGTCGGCGCCGGCGGCGATCGCGTTCATGCCAGCATCCGCTCGACGTTGAGCACCATGAGCCCGTGCGCCCCGAGACGCTTCAGCTCTTCGAGGTGCTGCCAGTCGAGCGCGACGCTGCAGAGCGCCTGCACGGCGATGTCGTCGGGCCGGCCGTCGAGGCTCATGACGCTCGGCGGGTCGCGCGCGGGCAGCACGCGCGTGATGTCCGCCAGTGCCGTACGCGGCGCCTGCAGCATGAGCAGGCGCACGCCGTCGCCCGACTGCGCGCCGCCGATGCGCGCGCAGAGCCGCTCGATCAGCAGCGCCTTCGCGGCCGGCGCCTTGCGCGGGCTTGCGGCGAGGACGGCTTCGCTTTCGAACACCGTCGCGAATTCGCGGAGCTGGTTCGCGGCGAGCGTCGCGCCGCTCGACACGAGATCGCAGATCGCGTCGGCCTTGCCGAGGCGCGGCGCGATCTCGACCGAGCCGTTCAGCACGACGATCTCGGCGCGAAGATCCTCTGCGTCGAGCCAGCCGGCGAGGAGCGCGGGATACGAGGTCGCGATGCGCAGGCCGTCGAGATCGCGCAACGTCGCGATCGCGCTCGTCTGCGGAACGGCAATCGCGAGGCGACAGGCGCCGAAGCCGAGCGCGATCAGCTCGGCGGGCGAGGGCGCCGCGCCGTTGCCGTAGCGTTGTTCGGTAAGCACGTTGCGGCCGACGATGCCGAGCTCGCAGCTGCCTTCGACGAGGAGGCCCGGAATGTCGTCGTCGCGCACCAGCAGCACGTCGATCGGGAGGTTCTCGCCGTAGAGGAACAGGTGATCGCGGCTCGAGCGGAACACGAGCCCCGCGCGGCGCAGCAGCGCGAGCGACGGCTCGGCGAGCCGGCCGGATTTCTGCACGGCGACGCGCAGGCGGTCGGTGGCGTTGCTCACGACGCCCTGCGCATGCGCGATTTCGGTTTCAGGCGCGACGCCGCGAGCGCATAGCCGCCGGCGCCCTGCTCGAGGCAGCGCGCGACGCGGCCGATCGTCGTGATGCTCACCGCAGTCGAATCGTGGATCTGCCAGTACGGCTCGCCGGCGAGGAGGTGCGGGACGACCGACCAGCGGTCGCGCATCGCCTCGCGCTCGGCCGGGGTCATGAGGTCGTCGAGGAACGCGCGCACCTCGTCGACGCTGCGCAGGCTGAGCAGCGCTTCGCAGAGCGAGCGCTCGGCGCGCTCGGAATCCAGCTCGGGCTCGATCTGTCGGCGTTTCATTGCGTTGATGTATTAATGCGTTAGTAGATTGGATGAAGATGGTAGGCGGCGGGAGTGGGCGGGTCAAGCGTGGCCGGTGCGGGCGTTCAGGCGGTTTTCCCTCGATCGCGCGCCCCTCTCCCGCTTGCGGGAGAGGGCAGGGTGAGGGCATTCGGAGCGGGGCGTTTCGCGAGCTTGCCCTCACCCCGACCCTCTCCCGCAAGCGGGAGAGGGGGAGCAGCGGGAACAGCGGGAAAAAAAAACGGCCCCGATCCGGAGATCGGGGCCGTCGAGGGGCAGTTCTTGTTCTAGGTGAATCGCTTACGGTTCGAAGCCGCTCGCGAAGATCCGGTCGGTCGGCTCGCCGCCGGCGCTCAGGAGGCGCACGATGCCGAGGTCGACCTGGAACACGTCCGAGCGCTCGGCGCGGCCGGCGGCGACGATGCGGCCGTCGGGCTGGACGGTGACGGCGCTCGCTTCGCTGTAGGTGCCGCTCGGCGCGAGGTCGACGTTGAAGGCGCCGTTGTCGGCGAACGTGGTGTCGGCCTGGCCGTCGGCGGTCGCGCGGAACGCGAAGAACTCTTCGCGATCGCTGACCCAGTACGTCGCGGTGACGACCGGCTTGCCGTCGGCCTGCACGGCGAGGCCGGTCACGTTGTTGTTCTGGACCGGCACGATCACGGGGCGGAAGTAGCCCGGCGTCGCCTCGTCGCCGAAGGCGGCGTCGGTGAGGCCGTTCGCGTCGAGGTGGCCGATGATGATCTGCGCGTAGCCGTCCGGATTGGTGAAGTAGCCGGCCCAGGCGATGCCGCCGTCGGGCGTCGGCGCGATGCTGTGGATCGCGTTGATGAACGACGGATCGCTCGGATCGTGGAACACGCGCGAGCCGTTGTCGCCGAACGTCGCATCGAGCGTGCCGGTGTCGTCGAGGCGCGCGACGGCGTAGTCGTTGCCGAAGCCGTCGCCGTAGACGCTGTACATGCCGCCGACCGTGACGCTGTCGTCGGCGTTGACGATCAGGGTCGTGAGATAGCCCGAGTTGCCGGCGCCGTCCCAGTCGATCGTTGCGGTGCCGCTCGTGCCGAACGCGTCGTCGGGCGTGCCGTCGGCGCCGAGGCGGATCACCGTGCTCGTGTAGACGCCGCTCGCGACGTGCTCGCCGGCGGCGAGGATGCGGCCCGCGCCGTCGACGCCGACCGCGTGCAGGAACGTCGACAGCGAGAACACGGCGCCGCCGGTGCCGAAGTTCGGATCGAGGTTGCCCTCGGCGTCCATCTTGATGATGAAGCCCTGCAGCGGCGTGTTCACCATCGACGTGCCGACCGCGACGATCGAGCCGTCGTCGAGCCGCACCATCGATTCGATGCCTTCCATGCGCGCGCCGTCGACGAGGTTCGGCACCTCGACGATGCCGGCGACGGAGGTGTTGCCGAAAGTGTCGTCGACCGAGCCGTCGGCGTTGAAGCGCGCGAGCATGCCGCGGTACTCCTGCTCGAACGGCACCGAGGTCGGCTTGTCGAGGGTGCCGCCGACGAGGATCTTGCCGTCCGGCAGCACGATCGCGGCGGCCGGCGTGTATTCCTGCGCGGCGACGAGGTCGGGCGTGATGTAGGCGATGCCGCCGGTACCGAAATCGGGGTCGAGATCGCCGTCGGCGGCGGCGCAGGGGAGGCTTGCGAGGGCGATGAGCGACAGCGCGCCGAGCGCGGACGTTTTCAACGACAGCATGAACATCTCCATGGGGGAACGGCCGCCGGCGAGCATGCAGGGATGCGCTCCGCAACGCATATGGATTTCGTCAGCGACATGTTCGTTTCGTATCACGGGCGCGCCAAATACGCGCAACGAAAGGGCTTTTTCGGTCACGGCGTCGCCGCCAGGGTCGACAGGTCCGCCGGGATCGCGCGCTCGCCGGCGAGCGCCAGCGTGCGCGTGAGCGAGGTGCGCCAGAGCGCCGCGTCGCCGAGCGCGTGCTGGACGCGCAGCTGCACCAGCGCGCTGTCGTAGTCGCGCTGCGACCAGGCGGCGACGCGCTCGGCGGCCGCGCTCGCGCCAGCGAGGTCGTGGCCGCGCAGGAGCCAGGCCGAGTACGCGCCGGCGGCCTCGCGGATGTCGAGCGGGATGCGCAGCGCGTCGGCGTCGGCGAGCGCGCCGGCGTAGGTCGCGCCGGCCGACGCCTCGCCGCCGGCCGCGGCGCAGTCGGCCGTCGCGAGGCGCGCGTAGAAGCGCGCGGGCGGGCTGCCGTCGGCGTCGGCGAACTTCGTGAAGTCGTCGAGCTCGCGGCAGGCCGTGCCGACGTCGCCGGCGTCGATCAGCGCGCGGATGCGCAGGCGGAACATGCGCGCCCGCTCGCGCGCGTCGTCGGCGACCGTCGCGCTGCGCAGCGCCGTCGCCGCTTCGGCCGCGGCGGCGCGCGCATCGCCGCGCTCGGCCGCGAGGCGCGCCGCGATCATGTGGCCGTGCGTGACCGCGCCGCGGTCGCTCGCCTCGTCGGCCTCGGCGAGGACCTTCGCGAGGCTCGACGACGCCTCCTCGAGCCGCCCGTTCGCCGCGATGATCTCGATGCGCATCAGCTCGCCGCCGCGCTTGCGCGCGGGATCGGCGACCTTCGCGACGAGATCGGCGAGCCGCGGCGCGAGCGCAAGCGCCGAATCGGGCTCGAGCAGCGCGAGCTTGAGCTCGGCCGAGCCGTTCAGCGCGTTGAGCTCGGCGGCGTTGACGCCGAACGTCGCGAAGCGGTCGGCGGCGCGCCGGAAGACCGGCTCGGCCTCGGCGTAGTGATAGCGGTGCTCGTCCATCGCGGCGAGGTTCGAGTCGAGCACGGCAAGCGCAAGCAGGTTCCCCGAGCTCTCGAACGCCGCGCGCGCCTCGGAGAAGTCGCGCAGCGCCGCGTCGTAGTCGTCGTCGATGCCGTTGATGTTGGCGCGGCCGTTCAGCGCCTTGCCGAGCGCGTCGGGCGCGTGCTGCGTGCGCAGGAGCGCGATCGCCTCGTCGAAGCGGCGCCGCGCGAGCTTGGGATCGTCGCGCATCGCCGCGATGACGCCGAGGTTCTGCACGGCGCGCGCGTGCAAGACGGGATCCTGCTCGGCGGGCGCGGCGTCGGCGACCGCGTTGAAGCCGGCTTCGGCGGCATCGAAATTGCCGGCCTGGTATTCGATCTGCGCGAGGCGCAGGCGCAGCTCGGGCAGCGCGCGCTGCTCCGGCGTCGCGCTCGCGACGAGCGCGCGCGCGGCGTCGAGGCGGTCGCTCAGCATCGCGGCCTCGATCTGCTGCGAGAGATTCGCGACCGCGAGCGGATCGCCTTCGCTCGACGCGACCTGCGTTGGCGTGTAGCCGAGCGACTGCGCGAGCTCGTCGGCGGCGCTGCGCGCCGCGGCGAGCACGTCGGGCGACTCGCCGGTCGCGGCGAGCGGCGGATCGCGGCCGAGCGTCGTGCGCAGCGTGACGCGCCAGCGGCCGTCGAGCGATTCGGCGCGCGGATCGACGACGAGCGTCGCGCCGGTCGCGCGCGAGAGCGAGGCGGCGGTCGCGGCGGCGTCGCTGCGCGCCGTGCGGCCGGTCAGCGCGACGACGTTGTCGCTCGGCACGACCGGCAGGCCCGCGCTGCGCAGGCGCGCCCCGATCAGGTCCATGAGGCCGAGACGCACCCAGTCGTAGCCGGTGCCGGCGCTGACCGTGACCGGCAGCACGAGCGCGATCGAGCCGCGCGCGTCGCCGGACTTCGTTGCCGACGGCACGTGCGACGTGCGCCACGCGTGCAGGCCGGCGAACACGATCACGGCGATCGCGAGCGCGGCGGCGCCGACGAGGATCGCGACCTGCGGGCGCTTTCGCTGCGCCGCTTCGTGCATCGGCGCGGGCTGATCATCGCGTTGCTCGACGGACGCGGCAGGCGCGTGCACCGTTTCCGTCGGCGCCTCGTCGCCGACGTCGACCGGCGCGACCCAGTGGTAGCCGAAGCGGAACACCGTGCGGATCGCGTGCTGTTCCTTGCCCGTATCCTCGAGCGCGCGCCGCGCGGCAAGCACGGTCTGGCCGAGCGTGCCGTCGCCGGTCTCGGTGCGGCCCCAGACCGCGGCGATCAGCTCGTCGCGACCGACCGCGCGCTCGCGATGCTCGACGAGGTAGACGATGCAGTCGAACGCGCGCGGCGGCACGGCGACCGGCGCATCGCCGCGCCAGAGCTCGCGGGTCGCCGGGACCAGCCTGAATTCGCCGAAGCGGTAGGTGAGGGCCATCGCGCCGATCTGTGCCGCCGGGGCGCCGTCAACCGCACGGGTCCGGCAGGCGGCGGCCGCCAAAAGGATCGCAGTCTAATGCGTCCGGCCTCGGCGCGTCGCCGCGGGGCACCGCTTCGTCGTGCCGGACGGGCGACCGGCCGCTAGTCGAGGTCGGCGACGAGCGCCTCGCGCAGCGGCCCCTCGACCGCGACCTTGCCGGCGTAGTGCGGGTGCGCGACCGAGAATTCGAGCGGCGCGCCGGCGCGAAGGCCCGCGACGAGCTTCGGCGCGAGCTCGAAGCGGAGGAAATGCACGGCCGAGGTCTTGGTCTCGTTGCTGCGATCGAGGTCCTCGTCGGCGATCGCGAGCACCGGCGGCTCGCGGCCGACCGCGAGCGCGATCAGGTCCTCGATGCCGCGGAGCTTTTCGAGCTCGCGCCGGCGCTCGTCGACGTCGTCGTACTCGATCAGGAGCGTCGCCTTCAGGTTCGCGCCGTCGGGGATCAGCGGGTTGTACGCGCCGAGCTCCTCGTCGATCGCGTCGGGTTCGAAGATGCGCTCGATGCGCAGCATCTCCTGCACCTGGTACTGCACCGTGAGGCGGTCCTCGAAGATCAGCGTGAGGTGCGGGCCGAGATGGACCGTGCGCGTCTTCTTGTGCGCGATGACCTTCGCGCGGAACGCATTGCGCTCGCGCGCGTAGTCTTCGAGCTTCCAGAGATCGTCATGCGTCAGCTTGTCCATGTCGCTCAGATTCCGTAGGCGTAGCGCAAGAGGCTGATCGGGCTTTCGGCAGCGGGCTTGTCGCCCATGCCGTGCGCGAGATGCGAGGCGGCCATCGGACAGTCGCTCGCGAAGTGATCCGGCGTCGCTTGCTGGATGCGATTCTCGACGGGCTTGGCGATCTTGCGCGCGATCGCGTACGTCGCGGTCTTGACGCCGTACGTGCCGTCGTGGCCCGAGCAGCGCTCGATCGTCGTGACTTCGGTGCCGGGCACGAGCGCGAGCACGTCGCGCGTCTTCGGGCCGATGTTCTGCACGCGCTGATGGCACGGCGCATGCCACGCGACCTTGCCGAGCACGTTCATGAATTGCGTCTTCAAGAGCTTCGCCTGATGCCGCTGCCAGAGGTATTCGAACGGGTCGAAGATGTTGCGCTTGACGAGCTGAACATCGGCGTCGTCCGGAAACATCAGCGGGAGTTCCTGACGGAACATCAGGACGCACGACGGGATCGCGGCCGTGATGTCCCAGCCGTCGCGCACGGCGGCCGCGAGCACCGGGATGTTCGTCTCCTTGTACCTCGCGACGCTGTCGAGATCGCCGAGCTCGAACTTCGGCATGCCGCAGCAGGCCTCGCGCTCGACGAGCTTGACCGCGATGCCGTTGTGCCGCAGCACCGCGGCGAGATCCTCGACCGATTGCGGATGCGAGCTGTTGCAGTAGCACGTGACGAACAGCGCGACCTTGCCGCGCGTGCGTCCGGCCGGCGCGACGTTGGCTGCGCTGTCGTCGAGGTTCCTGAGACGCCGCCGCGCCGTGCGCGCGTCGAACGTCGGCAGCCGCGCGTCCGGATGCACGCCGAG
>DATFRS010000288.1:0-3971 GCA_035263065.1 Rhodanobacteraceae bacterium | reverse complement strand
GCGGCGCCGGCAAGAGCTCGCTGCTCAACGTGCTCGGCCTCATGGACAACGAGTGGCAGGGGCACTACGAGCTCGACGGCGTCGCCGTCGAGAAGCTCGATGCGAAGAAGCGTCAGGCCCTGCAGCGCGACAAGATCGCGTTCATCTTCCAGCACTATCACCTGATCGACGATCTCAAGGTCTGGGAAAATCTCGACCTGCCTCTCCAGTATCGCGACGTGCCGGCAAAGGAACGCGCAGCGCAGGTCGGCGACCTGCTCGACCGCTTCTCGATCGTCGGCAAGAAGGATCTCTATCCAAGCCAGCTCTCGGGCGGCCAGCAGCAGCTCGTCGCAGTCGCGCGTGCGGTCATCACGCGCCCGAAACTGCTGCTCGCGGACGAGCCGACGGGCGCGCTGCATTCGAGCCAGGCGCGCATGATCATGGATCTCCTGCACGAGCTGAACCGGGGCGGCATGACGATCGTGCAGGTCACGCACAACGAGGAATACGGCGCCGAGGCGCAGCGCACGCTGAAGCTGTTCGACGGCTGGCTCGAAGGCGCGCCGCGCGCGTGACTTGCCTGGCGGCGTGTGCCCGACGCAGGATGACGACATGCCGAACCCCCGATCCAGCATCCTGATCGCCGACGACCAGCGCGACGTGCGCGAAGCGCTGCGCCTCCTCTTGAAGGCCGAAGGCGTCGACTCGACCGCGGCGGACGGCCCGCGCGCAGCGCTCGAAGCGCTGCGCAAGCAACGTTTCGACGCCGCGCTGATCGATCTCAACTACACGCGCGACACGACCTCGGGTGCCGAAGGCCTCGAGCTCCTGCGCGAGATCAAGAAGCTCGACGCCGATCTCCCCGTCGTCGTCATGACCGCGTGGGGCACGATCGACGTCGCCGTCGAGGCCATGCGCCACGGCGCCGGCGACTTCATCGAGAAGCCGTGGGACAACCAGCGCCTGATGAGCGTGCTGCGCAATCAGCTCGCGCTCGCCGATTCGCGCGGCGAAGCGGCGCGCCTCAAGCGCGAGAACGAGATCCTGCGCGACGAAGGCGACGAACCGTTCATTGCCGAATCGCCGTCGATGAAGGCCGTGCTCGCGCAGCTCGACCGCGTCGCGCCGACCGACGCGAACGTGCTGATCCTCGGCGAGAACGGCACCGGCAAGGGCGTCGTCGCGCGGCGCCTGCACGCGCGCTCGCAGCGCGCGGGCAAGCCGCTCGTCAAGGTCAACATGGGCGGCATCCCGGAATCGGTGTTCGAGGCCGAGATGTTCGGCCACGTCCGCGGCGCGTTCACCGACGCGAAGAGCGATCGCATCGGCCGCTTCGAGCTCGCCGACGGCGGCAGCCTGTTCCTCGACGAGATCGCGAACATCCCGCCGGCGCAGCAGCCGAAGCTGCTGCGCGTGCTCGAAGACGGCGAGCTCGAGCGCGTCGGCTCGTCGCGCACGCTGAAGGTCGACGTGCGGCTGATCTCGGCGACGAACGCCGATCTCGCGGCCGAGGTCGCGCGCGGCGCGTTCCGGCGCGATCTCCTGTTCCGCCTCAACACGGTGGAGCTGCGCCTGCCGCCGCTGCGCGAGCGCGACGAGGACATCGCGCTGCTCGCCGAGTCGTTCCTCGCGCATTTCGCGCGGCGCTACCAGCGCGATGCGCTGCGCTTCTCGCCGACCGCCGTCGCGGCGCTGAAAGGCTACGCGTGGCCCGGCAACGTGCGCGAGCTTTCGCACGTTGTCGAGCGCGCCGTGCTGATGCTCGACGGCGACACGGTCGACGAGGCGGCGCTGAACCTCAAGCCCGAGGCGACGCACGCGCTGTCGGGTGCGGCGGCGCTCGCGGCGACCGGCTCGATGACGGTCGACGAGGCCGAGGAGCAGCTCGTGCGCCAGGCACTCGAACGGACCGGCGGCAACATCCAGCGCGCGGCGACGCTGCTGGGCCTGAGCCGCCCGTCGCTGTACCGGCGCATGGAAAAATACGGCATCGAGTGAGGCCGGCGCACGACCGGTACACTCTCTCCGGCATGCGCGGCGATCCTTCCCGCTGGAACTACGAGACGCGCCTCCTTGCCGGCACGCTGCTGTCGGCGGCGCCGGCGCTGATCGCGCTCGCGATCGCGCTGTACTTCGCGACCGACGACGGCTGGCGCGCGTTCTGGATCTGGATCTTCGTCGCGCTCGTGACGCTCGCGCTCGTGTTCGCGGCACGCCAGCGCGCCGTGTATCCGCTCAACACGCTCGCGAACCTCCTCGAAGCGCTGCGCGAGGGCGACTACAGCCTGCGCGGATCGCGCGCACGGCGCGGCGATGCGATCGGCGAGGTCGTGATCGAGATCAACACGCTGTCGCAGACGCTGCGCGAGCAGCGGCTCGCGGTCGAGGAAAAGAGCGCGCTGCTCGCGAAGGTCATCGCGGCGCTCGACATCGCGGTGATTGCGTTCGACGAGAAGAGCGCGCTCCGGCTTGCCAATCCCGCCGCCGAGCGCCTGCTCGGCGCGTCGTTCGCGAGGCTCGACGGCCGTCCGGCCGCCGAGCTCGGTCTCGGCGACTGGCTCGACGTCGTCGATGCGCGGCTCGTCGAGCGCTCGTTCCCCGGCGGCAGCGGCCGCTGGGAAGTGCGCCGCGCGCAGTTCCGCGAAGGCGGACGGCCGCACGATCTGCTCGTCATCACCGATCTCAGTCGCACGCTGCGCGAGGAAGAGCGCCTCGCGTGGCAGCGCCTCCTGCGCGTGCTCGGGCACGAGCTCAACAACTCGCTCGCGCCGATCCGCTCGATGGCGGCGACGCTGTCGAAGCTGATCGCGACCGAGCCGCTCGCCGCCGACTGGCGCGAGGACGCCGGCAACGCGCTCGGCATCATCGGCGACCGCGCCGAGGCGCTCGCGCGCTTCATGGCGCGCTATACGGCGCTGGCGCGGCTGCCGCCGCCGCATCCGGCGCCGACCGCCTTCGACGAGCTCGCGCGCCGCACGGCGCGGCTCGAGCAGCGCGTCGCCGTGCAGGTCGACGAGGGCCCCGCGATCCGGCTCGACGTCGACGCCGACCAGATCGAGCAGGCGCTGATCAACCTGATCCAGAACGCGACCGACGCCGCGCTGACCACCGGCGGCGACGTGCGCCTGGCCTGGCACACCGACGGCGGCGAGCTCGTCGCCGAGATCGTCGACGGCGGCCCGGGCCTCCCGCCCAGCGAGAATCTCTTCGTGCCGTTCTTCACGACGAAGCGCGGCGGCTCGGGCATCGGACTCGTGCTCGCGCGGCAGATCGTCGAAGGACACGGCGGTGCCCTGACGCTCGAAAACCGCACCGACGCGCGCGGCTGCGTCGCGCGGCTCCGGCTCCCGGTCGCGGTCCCGGCGAGCGCTACGCGTCCGCGAATGGAAATGCGATGACGTCGGCGATGTCGTCGCTGCCGGCGAGGCACATCAGGAGTCGCTCGATGCCGAGCGCGACGCCGGCGCATGCGGGCAGGTTCGGCAGCGCGCCGAGAAAGCGTTCGTCGACCGGCATTTCGCGCTGACCGCGCTCGCGGCGGCGCGCGTTGTCGCGCTCGAAACGCGCGCGCTGCTCGGCGGCGTCGGTCAGCTCGTGGTAGCCGTTCGCAAGCTCGTGGCTGCCGAGAAACACCTCGAAGCGCTCAGCGACCGGCGGATCGCCATCGCGGATCTTCGCAAGGGCGCACTGCGACGCCGGGAAATCGTAGACCACCGTGATGCGGTCGCGCGGAAACGCGGGCTGCAGCCTGTGCGTGATCAGGAGATCGAGCCAGTCGTCGCGCGTGAGGCCTTCGGGATTGATTTCGACCGATGCTAGCGGCGCGCGCAGTGCCTCGATCGGCGACGCGAACGGATCGACATCGAGCTCGGCGAAGAGGTCGCGATACGTCAGCTCGACGACGTCGGCGGCCCAGCCGCTCGACGACAGCGCGGCCAGCACGAGCGCCGCGGTCTCGCGCATCAGCCGCCGATGATCGAAGCCCACGC